>JAMORG010000024.1 GCA_027063745.1 Sulfurimonas sp. | reverse complement strand
GATGGGTGTGCTCTATGCAAATGCTACACACTGCACAGGTGATAAGGCGATGCAGCTCTTTAGTCGTGAGTTTGCTTCTTTTTAAAGAGCTCACGCAGGCAAGATGATTTAAAAGAGACCATAGGGACCTCTTTTTTGTATGCTTCGTACTCTTGTGAAAATTTTCTTTTTACTTCCATCTCTTCAAATACAAGTACCATAAAAATAATAAAAAGCATCTCTAGTGGTGCAATGAGAGTAATGAAAGTAGGGCTGCCAAGAAGCAGCGCCCAACCAAGAGGCAGGAGTGTCAGACCAAAGAGCATAGGGTGTCGCATACAACGATAGATACCTGTTGTAACAAGCTTATTCGTTTCAAGTCGTGGAATATCTCCTTCTCTCCCTTTTGTCAGCTCACGTCCACCATTTGCAGCAGCTCTAAAGGCCAGAATTATGATAATAAGACCGAAAAAAGCAGAGATGATGTGAAAGAGTGGGCTGCTAAAGAGTGGATTGTCTATATCTATACTGATAGCAAGAGCGGCACCACCAAAGAGCATCACCAGCCATAAAAAGATACGAATAAGGACTGATGCTGAGGTGTTTATCTTCATCTAAGCGACCTAAAAAATAAAGTGCCAAAGCAGTTTAAGAGCAAGCCCATAGAGAATGAGTGCCATCAGCTTTTTTATCTGCTTTTGTTCGAGCTTGAAGTGCATAAGGTAGTTTCCAATGTAGCCACCGGCAATGGCAGCAAAAGCAACTATGCCAAGCAGTACCCAGTCAAGCTCAATATAACTTGCGTATGTGAAGAAGCTGCCAAGTGCTGAAAAAGGGACAACAAAACTGACTGCAACTGCTACTTTTTTTGGCTCAAATCCAAGTAGTGCTAAAAGTGGGATAAGAATATTTCCTCCACCAACACCCAAAAGTCCTGCCAAAAAACCAACAACAGCTCCAACAACAAAAAGGACAATTTTTGATTTTGCGTGAAAGAGGGCTTTTTTCTTACCAAACATCATCATCGAAGCAGAGTAAAAGAGCATAAGCATAAAGAAGAACTTGACTATCTCTTCATCTATAAAGCTGCTTGAATACGCTCCAAGTGGTGCAAAAATCAGCATCATAGAGGCTATTGGCAAGACAAAGGCATACTCAACAGCTTTTCGTTTGATGTTCATAACACTTGAAGTGATCGTCGTTGATGCTCCGGCAAAAAGACCTACTGCCTTAGCTACAGTAAAGTCAATGCCTAAGAAGTTAAGAACAGGAATAAGTGCAACTCCACTGCCAGCACCTCCCATAGAAAAAAGGATGGAGAGTACAAAAGTAATGAGTGCGTAGAGTGTATAGTCGTTCATTATGGTATTTTTGGTGCTGCTATTTCTTCACCTAAAAGGGCATAACTCTTACCAACACGAGCAAGTGGCTTGTAGCTGAGAATCATCTTCTCTTTGTCGGAAATGATGGCATCGTCTATGTACTGTGCTTTTATCTTTACAACCATAGGGATGGTCTTTGAACCTTTGAGATCTATCTCCTGATAGAGTTCACAAAAGAAAGCACTTGGAGTTCCTTGAACAACAGGAGGAAAATCTTCTTTTATCTTTTGCATCTCAATATTAAAGAGTTCACTCTCACTTACCGAGCTATCTAGCTCTTTTGAGCTAAAATGCATTGCTTCAAGCTGGCTTGGATCAACCATGCAGATAGTACACTTCTTTTGCTCACGCAGGTTTTTAAGTGTATCTTTTTGGCTGCCGTCACTTTTGTGCCCTATGCTTACAACCATTGTAGGAGGCTCTGAGCTAAGCCCCATGAAGTAACTAAAAGGAGCAACATTAAGAGTGCCTTTTGCATCTTGCGTGCAAATCCAAGCAATCGGTCTTGGGATGATTGTCTGTGCCATAAGTTGGTATTTTTCATTTAACTTTCTATCTTCGTAACTTACTAACATCTATGAGAGCCCTACAATTTTTTTAAGATTATCCATTACACCGTGTTTAGGTGCATCCATTTTTTCATCTTCTTGTTTGTCTTCTTGTGTCTCTTTTGCTCCTGTGTAGGCATCTGCTGGCATCTCGTTTTCAGGCATACCATCGACATTGACAACCTGAAGTTCGGGATGAATGAGCTCACGCAGCTTTTTTTGCACGACCATCTTTGTAGTCATAAGACTCATAGAACAGCCCCCGCAAGCACCTGTGAGTTTGATGTAAACCACACCGTCTTTAACGCCAAGCAGTTCCAAGCCACCACCGTGAGAGTTAACGTATTCACTTACTTTTGGTAAATAGTTTTTAACTGCTTCATAGATATCTTCATCTAAAAATTGCATAAGTAAACCTTTTTTGATTATTTTTATAATTATAGTTTACAATATTTAAGATAATCTTATCTAATAATTATAATCATTAAATCTTATTTTATATTGCAAAGTAAAAAAGCTTTGTTTATAAAAAGATAATAATGAATTATATTCTGTTAAAGTCAAAATTCTCTTATGTCATATTGAATTTTTTTATACATTGTATGCAATTGCAAAGAGTCTAAAGAGAGAATTTTTCTGAATTATTAGTGATTTTTAGCTCATTTTGGATATAATCGCGTAATTTTATAAAAGAGAAAAAAAGAATGGATATTAGAGAAGAGTTTCTTAAATTTTTTGAATCAAAACAACACACAAGAGTGCCATCAGCGCCATTAGTTCCTGATGATGCTACACTCCTTTTTAACAATGCCGGAATGGTCCCGTTTAAGTCAATTTTTACAGGCGAAGTCCCAGCTCCAAAGAACCCTCGTGCAACATCATGCCAGACATGTATTCGTGCGGGTGGAAAGCATAATGACTTGGAAAATGTAGGGCACACTGCGCGTCACCATACATTTTTTGAGATGCTTGGAAACTTCAGCTTTGGGGACTACTTTAAAGAGGATGCCATTGCTTATGCGTGGGAGTTCATCACAGAGGTGCTCAAACTTGACATTGAGAAGCTCTGGGTAACGGTACATGAGAGTGATGATGAGGCTGAAGAGCTTTGGAAACGTCATATTGCAGCTGATCGCATCATGCGTCTTGGCGATAAAGACAACTTCTGGTCTATGGGTGATACCGGTCCGTGTGGTCCATGTTCTGAGATCTTTTACGATCAGGGTGCTGAGCATTTTAATGGTCCAGAAGATTACATGGGTGGAGAGGGTGACAGATTTTTAGAGATCTGGAACCTGGTTTTCATGCAGTATGAGGTAAAAGAAAAAGGCGGCGAGCGCATTCCACTTGCAAAACCATCTATTGATACAGGAATGGGGTTAGAGCGTGTTGTAGCGATTAAAGAGGGAGCACTCTCCAACTATGGCTCAAGCCTTTTTATGCCACTGATTCGCAAAGTGGAAGCGCTTATTGGCAAAGAGTATGAGTACGATAGCGGTGCATCATACAGAGTTATTGCTGACCATATTAGAACAACTGTTTTTCTTTTGGCACAGGGTGTAAACTTCTCAAACGAGGGGCGTGGCTATGTTCTTCGTAGAATCCTTCGCCGTGCTGTGCGTCATGGTTACCTTTTAGGTTTCCGTGAGCCCTTTATGCACAAGCTTGTAGATACACTTGTGACAATAATGGGTGATGAGTATGACTACTTGGAGAAAAAATCAGCAGTTGTAAAAGAGCAGATAGAGCTTGAAGAGGCGCGTTTCTTTAAGACTATCGAGTCTGGAATAGCTCTTTTTAATATGGAGCTGCAAAATACAAAAGATGTATTTAGCGGTGAAGTGGCATTTAAACTCTACGATACATACGGTTTTCCTCTTGACCTTACAGAAGATATGCTGCGTGAGAAGGGGCTAAGACTTGATACTGAGAAGTTTGAAGCACTGATGCAAGAGCAAAAGAGTCGTGCAAAAGCTGCATGGAAGGGTAGCGGGGATGCTGCTGTTAGCGGAGACTTTAAAGAGCTACTTGAAGAGTTCGGTCCAAACAGATTTGTCGGTTATGAGACGATGCATCATGCAAGTAAGGTTCAAGCACTCTTAGATGAAGAGTTCGTTCGTGTTGAAGCGCTACTTCCTGGGCAAAAAGGGTGGGTCTTTTTAGATGTGACACCTTTTTATGCTGAGAGCGGTGGACAGTGTGGTGATATCGGAGAGCTTAGAGGCAAGGCAAAAGTTCTTGATACGAAGAAGTTTTTTGACCTGAACCTCTCTGAGATAGAAGCAACGGCAGAGATAAAAGTAGGTGATGAGGTAGATGCTCTAGTAGATACTTCTCGTTATGAGATTACAAAACACCACTCTGCAACACACCTGCTTCACGCAGTTCTTTATGATGTACTTGGTGAGCATATCTCACAAGCTGGATCACTTGTAGAGGCAAATCGTCTTCGTTTTGACTTCTCACATCCAAAAGCCCTAGAACATGAGGAACTTGCTGAGATAGAACAGCGTGTAAATGAGCTTGTATCTCGCGCAATACCGGCAAAAACAGAGGTACTTCCTATAGAAGAAGCCAAAAAGTCAGGTGCGAAGAGCCAGTTTGGCGAGAAGTATGGCGATGAGGTAAGAGTTGTCAGCTTTGGCGATGCATCGGTTGAGTTTTGTGGTGGTGTGCATGTGGACAACACTGCAAACATCGGCAGCTTTATCATCACAAAAGAGAGTGGTGTCAGTGCTGGTGTGAGAAGAATCGAAGCGGTATGTGGAAAAGCTGCGTATGACTACTTCTGCGATCAGCGCATCCTTTTAAAACGTGTTGAACATGAGGTGAAAAACCATGATGTACTCGCAGGTGTTAACAGACTCAAATCAAACATTGAGAAGCTAAAACAAGAGCTTAAAGAGGCACAAGAGAGTGCAAAAGTTGAGATAAAAGCCCAAGATATCAACGGTGTTGCGGTAGTTGTTGACGAACTTCCAGCAGGTGATATCAAAGAGAAAATCGATGAGCTTAAAAACCAAAACGACAAACTCTGCGCAATGCTCTTTCAGGTAAAAGGTGACAAGGTTCTCATTGCTGCGGGTGTCAAAGGGTGTGATGCCAAAGCGGGTGAGTGGATCAAAAAAGTTGCTCCTATCTTAGGTGGCGGTGGCGGTGGTCGCCCAGACTTTGCACAAGCCGGTGGAAAAGATGCTTCTAAACTTCCAGAAGCAAAAACAGCAGCAAAAGCATTTATAGAGGAGACTCTTAGCTAATGATAGATTTTGTAAATGAGCATAGAAGCTGGTTTATCTTTTTACATATCATTTCAGCGGTTATCTGGGTCGGGGGTATGATCTCTATGCGTTTTGCGGCGCACTACTCATTTGTAGATATTGTAAGTCCTCAAGACAGACTTGAGAAGACTTCAGCAGCTCTTAAGCGCCTCTTTACAATGGTGCTTCCTTTTGTGCTTATCTTAGCGGGAACGGGCGCCGTACTTACCATCGCCTATGGTATAAAATATACTGAGTTTCACTACCTCACGCACATAAAAGAGGGTATCTGGACAGTAATGTTCATTAATCTTATAGCGATGATTATCCGTCGCAAAAAAGCCGACAAGGCAATGGCTGAGGGTGACTTTAACAAAGCACGCGCAATGCTTGGACTTATCGCTAAATATATGGTTCCTGTAAATATTGTACTTGGAATTGCTGCAATCTTCTTAGGTGCAGTGCTAAGGTCTCATCTGTAATGTTACGCCTTGCTTCTTCGTCAGAGACTCGTGCCATGCTATTGCAAAATGCTGGAATTGAGTTTATTCAAGAGAGTGTTGATTTTGATGAAGAGAGCATCGTAGCATCAAGCCCCAAAAATTTTGTCTATCAGGCAACGATGGGCAAGTATGAGGCAAACTTCAAAGCTTTTGGCATAGAAGATATGCCGCTGCTTGTAGCTGATACGGTAGTAACAGCACAGGGACAGATTTTACGAAAAGCACGATGTGTGGATGATGCGCGTAATATTTTAATGACACAAAGCGGAAATATTACCAGCATCATTACCTGCATGATATATCACTCCAAAAATGTAAAACTTATAGACCTTTCAAAAACAGACTATCTCTTTAGAGAGTTTGACCAGGATGACCTTGAAAGCTATCTGGCAAGTGGCGAGTGGCGAGGTAAAGCAGGAGCTTGTATGGTGGAGGGTTTTTGTAAGCCTTACATCAAAGAGGTGCGCGGTTATGAGAGCACGGCTATGGGACTTAGTGTCGAGGTGCTGCAAAGGTTTATGAGATGAGTATAACTCATTGCTTTTTACAAGCCCTTCCTTTGACTATACTAAAAAATAGAGCTGCACTATTATGAGTTTTTATGAAAATGAGCTAAAAGCCCTCAAGCGTGCAGGCAGATACAGAAAACGCGAACTTCTTGATGACTCCTTGAAGGATTTTGCATCAAATGACTATCTTGGCTTGGCACATATACAAAAGCTTCATCAAAAAACAGCACAAAAACTCTCACACTTTAAAACACATGCATCAAAAGCATCTATGCTTGTAAATGGATATCATCCTCTACACAAATCTCTAGAAGACGCACTTTGCAAAGCAAATGGCTTTAAAGCAGGTATCGTTTTGGGGAGTGGATTTAACGCTAACATCGCACTTATTGAAGCTTTGGTGCGTAAGGGTGACAGACTCTTTATGGATGAGCTCTATCATGCCTCAGGTGTACTTGCAAGTGAGCTTGGGGGTATGGATGTTGTCTTTTTTAAACACAATGATATGCAGGAGTTACGTGAGCTGCTTCAAAACTCTCACGCAAAACGTAACATAATAGCAGTAGAAGGCATCTACTCCATGGATGGAGATCTCTGCTCGCGTGAGGTGTTTGCCATTGCTGATGAGTTTGAAGCATTGCTTATTGTTGATGAGGCACACAGCAGTGGTGTTGTCGGTAGTAAATTAATGGGTGTGTTTGATCATTATGATATAGCGATACAAGAAAACTACATAAAGATGGGAACACTTGGAAAGGCCTATGGCAGTTTTGGAGCATTTATTTTAGCAAGTGAGCATATTGTAGAGTATCTCATCAACAGAGCAAAACCTGTTATCTATGCAACTGCACTCTCGCTATATGATACGCTTTTAGCAGAGTACTCTTTGGAATATATCTTAAAAAATGCTTCTGAGTTGACTTTAGAGATTCAAAAGCGTCAGCAGATAGTTTTAAAAACTTTAGATGTCAAGATGGATGGGCTTATCGCTCCTGTACCCATTGGGAACAACAAAAAGGTCATGCAGATAAAAGAGCAACTTTTAGCAGATGGCTATAGTGTCGGAGCGATTCGTCAGCCAACAGTTCCCAGTGCTATTGTACGACTTATAGCAAGACTTGGTGAATCAGCGGGTGATTTAGAAAACCTTTGTCTAAAGTTGGCTACAATAATATGATTAATATTAAAAAGTTACATATTGTTTATAATGGCAAGAGTATTGTTGATATTGCTTTACGTATTGAAGATTCTTTAGCACTTATTGGTGAGAGTGGAAGTGGTAAAAGTTTGAGCCTAAAAGCGCTGCTTGGTATGCTGCCAAAAGAGATGCAACTGGAGTTGGAGTATGATGCTGAATTTGATTTTGTTGCAGGGGAGAGTTTGGGTTTTATACCACAAAATCCTTTTACTGCACTCTCGCCACTGACAAAAATAAAAAAACAGTTCTTTGCACCAAAAGAGCGGATAGAGAGGCTTTTTGAAGAGTTAGGACTAGAATATGCTCTTTTGGAGCGTTTTGCTCCTGAGCTCTCAGGTGGACAGCTGCAACGTGTTGTCATTGCAATGGCGTTGGAGAAAAAACCGAAATTATTGCTTTTAGATGAACCAACTACTGCCCTTGATCCAAGAACAAAAGAGCAGATCTTGGATCTATTGCGTGAGCTCTCACGCAAAGAGGGATTTAAGATGCTGTATGTGACACATGATATTTTATCGGCCGAACGACTTTGCAGGGATATTGCGGTTATTCAAAAAGGCAAGATTGTTGAGACAGGAAAAACAGAGACAATTTTATATAAACCAACAAAAGAGTATACAAAAATGCTTATAGAAGCGAATTTTGCAAACAGGGATTTTAGAAAATGATAAAAAAAGTATTTATTACCTTTATATTGCTGGGATTTTTATCTCCATTTATAATTTTGGCATATTACTACTTTAATTATGACTACGATATCAGTTCATTAACGAAGTATGAACCAGAAGTAACAACGCGAATATATGATAGAAATGGAGATAAAATAGCAAATATATTTGCAAAAAAGCATCGATATTATGCCTCTTTTGATGAGATACCTCCACGTGTCATAGAAGCTTTGGTAGCTATAGAAGATACAAACTTTTTTGAGCATTCTGGTGTAAATTTTGATGCTATTTTTCGTGCTGTAATAAAAGATATTAAAGCTCGAAAAATGGTTGAGGGAGCTTCAACCATCACGCAACAGCTGGTAAAAAACAAACTGCTCACACGAGAGAAAAAGCTCTCACGTAAGATAAAAGAACTCATCTACTCTTTTAAAGTAGAACAGGCTCTTACCAAAGAGGAGATTTTAGAACGTTATTTAAATGAGATCTATTTTGGACACAGTTATTATGGAATAAAAACTGCAGCTGATGGCTACTTTCATAAAAAACTCTCAGATTTAACACTCAAAGAGATGGCAATTCTTGTAGGTCTCCCAAAAGCACCGAGCACCTATGCACCAACACGAAACTATGAGATATCATTAGGGCGTGCCAACAGAGTAATTACGCGTATGCATGTACTTGGCTGGATAGACGATGCAACTTTTCAAGAAGCACTCTCAGAGAGACCGACAGTCTATAATGATACGCTCACGCAGAACAAGGCACCCTTTGTTGTCGATGAAGTTGTCAGACGTCTTAAAAAGATGGGCATAGATGATCTAAGAACGGGTGGATATGAAATATATACAACCATTGATCTTAAACTGCAAAAGGCTGGTAGAGATGCTGTGAAGTTTGCCTATGATGAGGCTATAAAAAGAGTTGAAACATATAAAGTAAAAGATTTGGCCAAAAAGAAGCGTGATAGAAATTATGAACTGCAAGATGTAAATATATCACAGTTAAATGGAGCTCTTGTCTCTCTTGATAGTAAAACAGGAGATATCTTAGCTCTTGTGGGTAGTTATGACTATACAAAGAGTTCATATAACCGTGCTACACAGGGAAAACGCCAGCCTGGTTCGGCATTTAAACCTTTTATCTATCAAGTGGCACTTAATCTTGGTTACTCAGGGGCTACCAAACTTGTAGATAATGCACAAACCTATGAGTATGAAAAAGATGGTGAAGATATGAAGTGGCGTCCTAAGAACTATGAAAAGGACTATAAAGGGCTTATAACATTGCGTGAGGCATTGGTTCACTCACGCAACTTGGCAACTATTAATCTTGTAAATGAGATAGGTCTGCCACAGCTTGTTCAGGAATTGAAGAAATTTCATATTAAAAATCTTCCTACTGATCTTTCCATATCTTTGGGTACGATGTCTATGTCTCCGCTTGAACTGGCACAGTACTATAGTGCTTTTGCAAATTATGGTGTAGAAGTTGAGCCACATCTTATTCAAACCATCATGAAAGATGGAGATGCTCTTTATACAAAATCGCAACAATCCTATTTTGTCTCTGAACCGACACAGGCTTTTATCTTAACAACGATTTTACGCGATGTAGTTAAACGTGGTACGGGAAGACGAGCAGGTGTCAAAGGAATAGAACTTGCAGGAAAAACAGGAACGACAAACAATAATGTCGATGGTTGGTTTGCAGGTTATTCACCAACAATAGAGACGGTTGTATGGTTTGGAAATGACAACAATACTCCAATGTATCATAAAGAGACAGGAGGGCGCGTGAGTGGTCCTGCATTTGCTTACTACTTTAGAGAGGTACTAAGACTCTATCCTCAGATTCAGCGTAAGTTTGATGAGCCAGAAGGTATTATTGAAGTAGATATCAATGGTCAAAAAGAGTATTTTAGTGATATCTCAAAGCCACCACGGGTTGAGATTGAAGAGGACCCAGAAGCAGAGCTTCTTTTTTAAGGGTCTTTTTGAAAAAGTTACGCTTCTTTAAAAGCGCGATTAAGAGCACAGAAAAGTGCTTTTATTGATGCTATGGTGATGTCATTGTCAACACCTACACCAAAGCATGAGAGAATATCTTTTGAGCTTATCTCGATGTATGCTACAGCTTTTGCCGAGCTTTTATCTCCACATGAGTGTTCTGAGTATGACTTGATAGAGAACTCATTTTTATAATCTTTCATCAGTGCATTTTTACAAGCATCAATAGGACCGTTGCCCTCACCATTTGCAGTAATCTCTTTACCGTTGTATCTGTACTTGAGACTACACTGTGACTTGCCATCTTCAGTTGTTAAAGTAAAGTCGATCAAAGTGATATGCTCAGGTACTTCAAAGTACTCTTTTTTAAAGACTGCAAGAATTTCATCAGGTGTGAGCTCTCTGCCTTTTTCATCACTGAGTGTTTGTACTGCACGACCAATCTCAGGGTGCATCGCTTTTGGAAGTTGATAGCCGTAGTTTTTCTCTAAAATATATGCCACGCCACCTTTTCCAGACTGTGAGTTGATACGAATGATAGACTCATAGGTACGCCCAACATCAGCAGGGTCGATCGGTAAATAGGGAACTTCCCAAAATGGATCATCTTTAGCCTGTTGATATGCAAGCCCTTTGTTGATTGCATCTTGGTGTGAACCGGAAAATGCAGTATAAACAAGTTCACCCACATAAGGGTGGCGTGGATGTGTCGGAAGTTCTGTAACACGTTCTACTACTTCAACTACTTCATTGATGTTTGAGAAGTCAAGTTCAGGATCAACACCTTGCGTGAGCATATTGAGTGCCAGTGTAATGATGTCAACATTGCCTGTACGCTCACCATTGCTTAAGAGTGTACCCTCAACTCTATCAGCACCTGCCAATAGTGCAAGCTCAGTAGCTGCTACTGATGTACCACGGTCATTATGGGTATGTGTTGAGATAAGAATGTGCTCACGGTTATCTAAGTGACGTCCCATCCACTCAATCTGGTCTGCATAGACATTCGGTGTAGCCATCTCTACAGTTGCAGGAAGGTTGATGATTACCGGACGCTCTTTGCTTATACCCCAGCGAGCAGTTACTGCATTACAGATACGTGCTGCAAAATCAAGCTCAGTTCCTGTAAAGCTCTCCGGTGAGTACTCCAAGAAGATCTTTCCGTCATGGTTTGCTTCGTACTTCTTGACTAAATCAACACCTTTAAGAGCTAGCTCAATGATCTCAT
>JAMORG010000023.1 GCA_027063745.1 Sulfurimonas sp. | reverse complement strand
TGTGCAACGTTTGCAGCACCTAATGCCACTGCATTTGTTGAAGTCTCTGGAATTTTAAATCCACCCGCCATTAAAATCGAACTTGCCACAAGTGACATTAGTGCTATTTTTTTCATCTTCATTCCCCAATTCAAATTTTTAAATGCCCATATTACACTAATTATTCTCAAAAGAGTATAAAAGTTTTATCTCCTCTGGCCATAGAGTCTCATCTATTGTTTCTAAAATCAACGGAATATCATCCATACGCTCGTCATTCATAATAAATCTAAAAGCATCAAGACCAATCTCACCTTTTCCAAGAGAGTGGTGTCTGTCTACATGGCTGCCTAGTGGCGGCTTGGAATCATTTAAGTGCATTCCCCTAAGGTATTTAAAGCCCACTATCTCATCAAACTCTTTCCATGTAGCATCATAGGCCTCACGCGTTCGTATGTCGTAACCTGCCGTAAACATATGACAGGTATCTATGCAAACACCTATGCGGCTTTTGTCTTCAACTCTCTCTATTATGTATGCCAAATGTTCAAACTTCCAGCCAAGGTTACTTCCCTGTCCTGCCGTGTTTTCAATAACTGCAGTCACTCCTTCAGTTTTATCAAGAGCGATATTTATAGATTCCGTTATGACATTTAGACAATGCTCTTCAATAGGACGCATTATTTGAGGATTTTCTTTATCTTTTTTACTTACTTTTACCAAATGGCTTCCCGGGTGAAAATTGAGTTTATCAAGTCCAAGTTGTGCACAGCGCTCAAGCTCGTCAATAAAAGCAGCGCGTGATTTCTCAAGCTTCTCAACTTCTGGATGTCCAAGATTGATAAGATATGAGTCATGCGGCAGTACATGTTTTGGCAAGATACCACTCTTTTCAAGGTTCTCTTTGAACTTTAATATAGTCTCTTCATCTAAAGGTTTTGCAACCCACTGTCTTTGGTTTTTTGTAAAGAGAGCAAATGCCTTTGCTCCTATCGCCATAGCATTTAAAGGTGCATTATAAACACCACCGCTCGCACTGACATGCGCGCCTACAAACTTTTTGCTCATTGTAATTCCTTTAGTTTTATTATTATATGATTTTGTCTATCTTTAAAGTAGATTTCTTTACCTTTGACTCTATAGTCAATATCATAAGAGTCAGAGCTTATATGCTGCTTGAAACCATTGTCAGTTTTTTGTAAATTTTCACCAAAAAACAGCGGCTTACCCAAAAGAACATTCTGCAGAAGGTTTTTTGGGTAGTTTACATCTAAAAACTCTTCATTAAAATGTTCTTTACTCATACACCCTTCATCGCTCACGCAGACAAGATGGTTAATAGTAATTTTTTTAAAGACCTGTCCCGCCATAAAGAGCTCAAGCTCCAAGTCATTGTTTGTATGTCTAAGATATGCTATGTCGGAAAATCGAAACTGTTTCGTTTTGATAGTTAGGAGTTTTGTTTTTGTCTGCTCGTAGCTTTTTGTGCTACAAGCAGTAAAAAAGAGTAAAAGTGTTATAAGAAGATAACGCATTAATCGATTGGCAGGAACTTTCCACATTTCTTCTCAGGTGTTCCACCAAAAGTTTTTACCTCTACTGCCTTGCCATTTTTAGCAATAACTTGACGTTTACATTCATCTTTTACTATACACTCTTGATTGTCACATCCAATATTTTCTGGTACTTGTGCCATTTTTAAAAATCCTTCATAAAACTTTAATTTTCGAAATTATATCCACTTAATTTTATAGAAAAATAAAGATTATTTAAGATTGTACTGTTATAATTTCAGCCTTATAAAACATTCCGGATTAGCTCAGCGGTAGAGTAGGTGACTGTTAATCACTTGGTCACTGGTTCGAATCCAGTATCCGGAGCCACT
>JAMORG010000022.1 GCA_027063745.1 Sulfurimonas sp. | reverse complement strand
AGTCTTCTTCTCGTGGTAAAAACATCGCTCCGCAAGTTAAAAACTTCTTGATGGTTAGTTCTGGTAAAGGTGGAGTTGGTAAATCAACTACATCTGTAAACATTGCCATCGCTCTTGCGCAGCAAGGCAAAAAAGTAGGTCTTTTAGATGCAGATATCTATGGTCCAAATATTCCTCGTATGCTCGGTGTTTCAGATGTTAAACCTGAAGTAAACGGGAACAAAGTTCTTCCTATTAAAGCATATGGACTTGAGATGATGTCTATGGGTTCACTGATGGAAGAAGGGCAGTCTCTTATCTGGCGTGGTGCTATGATCATGAAAGCTATCGAGCAGTTCTTACGTGATATCTTATGGTCTGAGTTAGATGTGTTAGTTATCGATATGCCACCGGGAACTGGTGATGCACAACTTACACTTGCTCAAAGTGTTCCGGTAACTGCAGGTCTAACTGTTACAACTCCACAAGGGGTATCTTTAGATGACTCACGTCGTTCTTTGGATATGTTTAGAAAACTAAACATTCCAATTGCCGGAATTGTTGAGAATATGAGTGGATTTATCGCACCGGACACTGGTGTTGAGTATGATATCTTTGGTAAAGGGACTTCTGAGCCGATGGCAAAAGAGTTCGATACGAAAGTAATCGCAGAGATTCCAATCGAGCCGGCAATTAGAACTGGTGGTGATGAAGGGAAACCTATCACTTTTGTAGCTCCAGAGTCTGAATCAGCGAAGCGTTATCACAAAGCTGCTGAGTCTATCTGGAACACAATTGAAGAGATCAATGCAAATGGTGGGGTTGATAACGAAGCAGTTCAACCGACAACACCTCCGGGTGTATCAGCTTGTTCTACTGGCGGAGCATCTTCTGCACCACAAAAAAGTGGTGGCGGGTGCGGCTGTAACTAGAGCTTAACATTAGCAACGCACTTTTTGCGTTGCTGTACACTTGCCGTGCACTAACTAAAAGTGTACTCCCTTACTCTTTTCTTTAGCGTAACTCTCCGCTTTCACTCATCTCTTTAGTATAAACTACAACTTTGTCACGTCCTGTCGTTTTTGCAACATACAGAGCTGTATCTGCATACTTGATACATTTCCAAATAGTATCGCCATCTTTTGGAAAGAAGGCTACACCAATACTAATAGTTTTTTGCATAGTTTCTTCTATACCTACTTCAAATATTAAATCACCAAACGCATCATGAATTTTTTGAGCAACCTGCAGGGCACCCTTTTCATCTGCATTGTGGAGTAAAATGACAAATTCTTCTCCTCCGTAGCGAATAGCCAAATCTGATTCTCGAATATTTTCCTGTAGAACATTTGCCAGTTCTTTAATGACTCTATCTCCTACATCATGACCGTAGGTATCATTAACACTTTTGAAAAAGTCAACATCAAGCATTAAAATCGCATATGTTTCATTAAGACGCTTCGCTTGTTTCATAAATGTATCTATAAACTCTTCTAAGAAGCGTCTGTTGTAAAGTCCAGTCATCCCATCACGTAAAGATGTCTCACGCAGCTTATCTGTAAGTATTCTACTCTCAATAACAGGTTTTGCAGCCTCGAGGTAGTTTTTTATACTTGGTATGAGAGAGTTAATTTTGCCAACTTCTGCTTTGTCTTTTGTTGTAATAGAGAGAACTAAAGAGTACTCATCATTAATAGTAAATGGAATACATACATAGTTTATATTATCACAATTACATTCAGTACATAGATTGATAAACTCTGTTGAAATAATATCTGATGAAGTACGGTATGCTCTACACAGCTCAGCATTTTTATCTACTTCTTCATAGCAGATAGAAGTACCATCGGAGATGTAAATCTGCTCACGTATGTTTTTTGCTACATTAATTTCATAAAAAGCAAAATGTTTAAATTCATATTTGTTTTTTAATG
>JAMORG010000021.1 GCA_027063745.1 Sulfurimonas sp. | reverse complement strand
ATCTTAAGTAAATTTAGTATAATTTTGCAAACTAAATGCAAAGATATAAGATGAATGTAGCAATTATCGGACTTGGACTTATGGGTGGCTCAATGGCTTTGAGTCTTAAAAAACTGGATTTTATTGATGAAATTGTTGGGCATGATCATAATAAAAAGCATCAAGAAGAGGCACTTCAACTAAATCTTGTAGATAAAATCGTGCCCTTTGAAGCAATAAAAAATTATGATATTATCTTTTTGGCTATTCCGGTTGACGGGGTTATTGCAGTACTTAAACAACTCACAGATGTCAATAAGGACGCAACTATCATAGATTTGGGAAGTACAAAAGCTAAAATCGTCGCTGCGGTCCCTAAAGAGATTCGCAAAAACTTTGTAGCAGCACACCCGATGACCGGTACAGAGAACTTTGGCCCTCACGCAGCAATTGAAGGACTTTATGAAGATAAAGTAGTCGTACTGTGTGATCTAGAAGAGAGTGGTGAGCATCAAAGAGAAGTAGCTCGCAGAATCTTTAAAGCTCTGGGAATGAAAAAGTACTTTATGGGTGCACAGGAACACGACAGACATGCTGCATTTATCTCACATATGCCTCATGCCATCTCATATTCACTTGCAAATACTGTGATGAAACAGGAAAAACGTGACAATATTTTAGCACTAGCTGCTGGTGGATTTCGCTCTATGAGTCGTTTGGCAAAGAGTTCACCTTATATGTGGGAAGATATCTTTCGTCAGAACAAAGAGAATCTCTTAGAGGCCATTACACTTTTTGAAAAAGAGCTCACGCAGATGAAAACATACATCAAAAATGATGAGTGGGAGAAGGTTCACGAAGAGATGGCCTATGCCAACAAACTTCATGATATCTTAGACTAGATTATAAAATCTAGCCTATCTTATGGCGTTCTAAAACACTTTTTAGCAGCTTCTTATCAAGAGGCTCTTTTTTCCCCTCATACAAGTTCCCCTCAAGTACTTCTATCAAAGCAGCGACATCGCTGTCTTCGTCTTTATATGGCAAAAGACGGATAAGTAACTGTTTTTCATCTTTTGGAGAAAAACGTCTCTTCTTCTCAGTTGAAAAAGATGGCATAAAACGCAGTACAACATACATGAGCACTGCTCCAAAAAAAGCTCCAATCACAAACATTCCGCCAAGCCATCCATATGAAATATGTGAAGTATTTTCTGTTGTTTTTACCTTTACAATCTCTTCTTCATCAGCGTTTGGTGTACTCTTTTGTATTGCGAGTGCTGTAGAGTTTTCATTTGAACCCTCAACAGTAATGGCTATAGGCTTCGTTTCTGTATGTTCAATCTTTTTTGTGTTTAGATTATAAAAACGAAGAGAAAAAGAAGGAATAGTAAAATCTTTGTCTGAGACAAAAGCCAACTTTTGCGTGAGCGTCTTGCCTTTTATCTTAATCTTCTCAGCAAAAACATTGACACCGGGGATCGACGGTTTGAAACTCTCAATATCTTCTAAATTACCCTCTCCTGTAACCTGTACAGTCACATTGACCGCTTCATTTTTTGTTATTTTTGTTTTATCTGCTACTGCAGAGATTGTAAACTCGCCAACTAACTTCACATTTCCTGGCAATGGTTTGGCATGAATGACCAGCTCATTTGAAAAGTAGTTCTTCCACTCTATCTGAGGCATAAAAGAACCCCACATATCTCGTCTGTTCACTCGAGAGGCTATGCGCAGTTGAGCAGGTTTGATAGTCAAGTCTCCTACTCTTTGTGCTGCAAGTTTATACTTCATTTTTGTAATGATATAGTTGCCTTTTTCTTCTCTTGTTGCAGGAGACTCTCCCTTAATCCAAAAGCCGTTAAAATCAGGTGCTATAAACTTGCTGTCAACAACCTCAGCACTTTTATTTTGCTTTAACTCTAATGTAATCCAAAAAGGCTCACCTACCAATA
>JAMORG010000020.1 GCA_027063745.1 Sulfurimonas sp. | reverse complement strand
CCGGCAAGCTCAGCGCAACCAGCACCTTTACAAAACTGCATCAAAAACCACTCAAGTCTATCACCTAAATGGTGCGCAGTAAGAAGATTTTGGTAGTGGTATTTGTCTATAAGCGAGTTAAAAAATTCATAACGAATCTTTCGTGCATTTGCTTCGAAGTTTTGTGTGATTTTGGGTGCGCTAAATATGTGGCAGGTGAGATTGTATCTATCTGCCAGCTCTTTGGCATAAGCGACTTCTTCTTTACTCTGCTCACGCAGCCCATAATCAACTATGGCGATATCAAAAGCAACCCCTGCCTCATGCAGCAGAAAAAAGAGTGCAGTAGAGTCAACTCCAGCCGAGAAGGCAAGGAGGTTTTTACTCCCCTTTAAAAGCTCTTTAGTGCTCTTTTTTAGCATTATCTACAGTGGCGGTTAGGATGTCACCGACAAGCTCTGTAATGGTAGCCTCGTAAGCTTTACCATACACAAGCTCTGCTTCATCATCAGTGCGGTCATTGACATAAATCTCTCCGTCAATCTCAGGAGCCCAAAGCAGCTCACGCGCTGAGAGTAAGAACTCATGCTCCTCACTCTCCCCGTCAATGACGATAGTGCGTTTTTTACCTATCTCATTTTGAAGTGATTCATGCATCACCTCTTTGGCGATAGCACCTAAGATCTCAGCACGCTCGGCGCGTGTTTCATCATCGATTTTGTCGTGCATATCATAGGCAGATGTTGTCTCTTCGTCTGAGTAGTTAAAGACATTGATACGGTCAAATCCAAACTCTTTAGCAAAAGAGCACATCTCTTCAAACATCTCTTCTGTCTCGCCAGGGTGTCCGACGATAAAGCTTGTTCGTACAAAAGAGTCAGGCAGACTTCTCATAAACTCTAAAAGTTCTAAAGTCTTCTCTTTTCCAAAACCACGCTTCATTATGCGCAGCATATCATCATTGATGTGCTGAATAGGCATGTCAAAGTAATTGTGAAAGATCTTGCTTTTTGCGATGTTTTTAAGCAGTGCAATAGTTGTAGTTGATGGGTAGAGGTAGAGTATGCGGGCACTCTTTACACCTTCAATCAGCTCAATACGCTCAATGAGTAGTGAGAGTCCATCTTTTACATTTTGGTCACGTAAAAATGAGCTTGAATCCTGAGAGACAAAAGAGAAATCCCAAAAACCTTTTGCAACAAGTGCCTCAACCTCACGCGCGATAGAGTCAAGGTCTCGAGATTTGAGCTTGCCCTTAAAGCTTGGAATGGCACAAAAACTACATGTCTGGTTGCACCCCTCTGAGAGTTTGATGTAGGCGTGGTAGTTTGAGCCCGTCACCACACGCTCAGCACCGTCGATGAGGTAAACCTCTTCAGAGAAACGGCTCTTTTTCTGGGCTAAAAGCTCATCGATTCTTTCATAATCACCAACACCCGTAAAGATATCCACCTCTGGCAGCTGCTCCATAAGCTCTTCTTTGTAACGCTCAGAGAGACATCCCGCCATAACCAAAAGAGAGTCATCTTTTCGTGCGTCATGCAGTGAGAGAACGGTGTTGAGTGACTCCTCTTTTGCCGCGTCAATAAAGCCACAGGTATTGACAATGATAACATCTGCATCATCTTGCGCATCGGTGAGTTCAAAGTTTTTGAGTTTCCCCATCATTACTTCTGTATCGACGAGATTTTTCGTACATCCAAGGGAGACGATATGGAGTTTGTTAGCCATGGTACTTCTTTTTAAATATTTTTTGTAATTATACTATAATTAGGACATGAAAAAATATGATGTACTTATTTTAGGAGCAGGGGCGAGTGGTTTGATGTGCGCTGCAAACCTGCCAAAAAAACTCTCCGTCGGCATAATCGATGCTAACACAAAAGCTGCACGCAAGCTTAAGATCTCAGGCGGTGGCAAGTGTAACATAACAAACCGCTATGTGAGTGAGCATAACTACGATGGGGATGAAGCATTTGTGGCAAGTGTGCTCAAACACTTTTCTCGTGATGATCTGTTGCGCTACTGTGAACGTAATGCTATTGAACTGGAACTAAGAAAAGGGCGTTACTATTTCTGCAAGGAGAGCTCCGATGCTATCATCAAGCAACTTCTGCGTGATGCAAGAAATGCTAGTTTCCATCTGGGTGAGAAGATACTTTCCCTAACAAAAGAAGCAGATGCTTTTATGCTCCAAACAGACAAAGAGAGTTACGCTGCTAAAAAGGTAGTAGTGGCAACTGGCGGAGAGAGTTTTAAAAACATCGGTGCAAGTGATGTAGGACTTCAAATTGCCAAAGAGTTTGGCATTGCATACAAAAGGTTTGAGCCGGCTTTGGTTGGGCTGACCTTGCAAAAAGAGCAGTTTTGGATGAAAGAGCTTAGTGGTCTTTCATGCTTTGTGGAGATAGAAGTGGCTGGAAAGCTGTTGCGTGAGGAGATGCTCTTTGCACACAAAGGCATTAGTGGTCCTGCAGTGCTTTCAGCTTCGCTCTACTGGAGAAAAGGGGAGATGAGCATCAACTTTTTACCTGAAAAAAAGATAGAAGAGATTGTAAAGTCTGGAGGCAAAAAGTTGCTCTCCTCTGCGATTCCTCTACCAAAACGCCTGGCAAAAGCAGTGCTGTCTGCCATAGAGTGCAAAGATAAAGAGTGTGCTAAGATCACAAAAGAAGAGCTGACAAAACTTCAATCCATCCATAACTATAGCTTTGCACCTGCAGGAAACTTTGGCTTTTCAAAAGCAGAAGTAAGTCGTGGCGGTGTTGTGAGCGAGGCACTTGATGTTAGCAGCCTCGAGTCTAAAGATATTGAAGATCTCTACTTTATCGGTGAAGTTGTCGATGTGACAGGCGAGCTGGGTGGGTATAACTTCCAGTGGGCTTTTGCCTCGGCAGTTTTGTGTGCCAAGGCGCTTAAAAAGGCTTAAGTAGCAGGAAAGAGTGTGGTGATGCCTGCCATTGCTTTTGGGTACTCGCGTGAGGCAGCTATCTGTGTAGCAAGCTTATCAACATCTTCTTTTGTGTAGTGTGGTACATTTTGTGTAGTTGCTTTTATGAGCCCTTTTGTCTGCATATCTGCTGCAATATCTTTAGCCATAGTAAAGACCGAAGAGGCTTTTACCGTCTCACAGCGGGCATAGTTTTCTGACTCAAAAGAGACCTCTGAGGCACGAAGCGTTGCATCTTCACCGGGAATTTGCTGTGCGCCGTAGAGCGGTTTTGCAGCCACTTTTGCACTCGAAAATGCGGGCATATATCTGCTTATATGTCTGATGGCTGCTTGTGTTCGCTGCTCCACTTCACTCCACTCCCATTTTTGCTCTATCTTTTGTAAAAACTCACTTGAGAGTCTTGGCTGTGCCGAGAGTGGGGAGCTTTTGACAAGCCCGTGAGGGTAGAGTGTGATATCTTGCGTCATACCATGAAGCTGATAGTATCCTGCAGGGTAGGGAGTAAACTGTCCCATTCCCTCTGGTGTACCGCGTTTACCTTGAAAGATTATCTCTGGAAAGAGATGTTCCTGCTTCTCCCAACGGCTCACGTAAGCTGCCTTAAACTCTACAAGGCGTGAGCGTTTTTTACCGATGAGGTCATCGATGATACCACTTCGAAACCCAGCTGCATTGATAAGATAGTCAAAACTTTCTTCATTTACAAGCCATTTATCCTGGCTACGTGAGAGTGTTTGGGCTTTTGTGTTTAACTTGAGTGTAACATTTGGCAGTTTTTGCAGCATCAGCTCTGCGCTCGCAGCGATGCGAAAGAGATTGAGCCCATACTCCTGAACGATAAAGAGCGGATATTGTAACTGTTCCAAATCTATCTCACGCAGGGTTTGTATCATCCACTCATCAAGTGTTTTTGGTTCTTTTACAGCAAGAGGGTTGTGTTGGAGTGCTTTTGCCTCTTTATAGCTGTAGCTTTTAAAGTAGTTCTCAGGCTCACCAAGGCGTTTATTGGTACTATCTTGCTGCGTGAGCTCTTTGTAGATGATTTGAAGCATATCTAGGCGTCTGTGCAGCTCTTTTGGGTTCTCTTGAGAGCTCTTTGGGTAGGTGATGAGTGTTGGTCTGTAGTCTATTGTGTGAGGGTAGTAACCTATGAGCTCTATGGATTGTTTAAGCAGTTTGATACACTGCTCATCAGAGATGTCGGGGTAGAGATTGCCTCCGGCGTGCAGATGACACATAGGTGGTCCACTCACAAGTGAGCTCTCTTGTTCAAAGAGTGTTATATCATACCCCTCCTGCGCCAAAAAAAGAGCAACGCTTGAGCCTGCGATACCTCCGCCGATAATCGCTACTTTGGCAGCCATCTTATGATACCACCTGCTTGAGATCACTAAAGTGTTCTATGATAACATCGGGTTCATAGGCTCCAATATCCTCACCATAGTTATAGCCATAACTTACCGCAACCGAGTCCATCTTGGCAGCTTTTGCAGCCAAAATATCATTTTTAGAGTCGCCTATCATTAAAGACGCATTTACACTGCAACCCAGCTCTTTGCAGATATGCAGCAGCGGCTCGGGGTGGGGTTTTTTATGCTCAAGTGAATCTGCACCGATGTAGAGCGTAAAAAGATCTTTGATCTCAAGAGCTTCTAAGATGGGAGCGATGAATTTGTAGGGCTTGTTGGTGACAATGCTTAGTATGTAGCCTCTGCTATGGAGCTCTTGGAGGGTTGCTTTAACACCATCATACAAAAGGGTCTCTTTGGCAGGATTTTTCTCATAGTAGCGTAAAAAGGTATCGAGTGCTTCTACCAAAGGTTCTTGTGCAAGAGATGCTTTATCAAAGTCACGTGAGCCACAGAGTGCGCGTGAGACCAGAGTTTGCGCACCATTACCTACCCACTCACGGATAATCTCTATGCTAAAAGGTTCGCGACCAAGTGTGCGCAGCATTGCATTAAGTGCAGATGCAAGGTCAGGTACACTGTCGATGAGTGTGCCGTCAAAGTCAAAGATAAGCAGTTTTTTTTCTCTAAATCGCACACAAATCCTTTTATGATTTTAGATGAAATTATAGCTAAGTTGCTTTAAGAGTATGAAAACAGAAAAACTTTTTAAGATTTTTTTTAGAAGTAGTTCATTGTGTTGAAATAATTTTTTTTGATATAATAGAGGTAAAAAGAAGAGTCCTTATGAAAAAAATATTTTTATACACAGGTGGGATATTACTGTTTTTTGGCATATATTTACTTTACACTAAAGTTGAAAAAATAGTTCCGTTTTATACCCAGTTAACAAAACCACATATCGGCACTGAGGTTAATCTTCAGCCGGCAGAACAAAAAGATGCGCACTTTGTGGGTGCCAAAACATGTAAAAAATGCCATAGTGAAAAGTTCGATGCATGGAGTCATTCTCGTCATCCAAAAATGATTCAAGATATCAAAAAAGATCCAAAGGTTGTTGTTGCTGACTTTTCAAAACTGCCTGCAGATGCAGATTTTAATCTATCAGAAGCTGTTTATACTGTAGGTGGAAAGTTTAAACAACGATATATGATACCGGCAAAGATAAACGGACATGATGATTTTAGACTTGGGAATTATCAGTGGAATGTGCAAACAGGAAAATGGCAGCACTTTAAACCGTGGAAATATTGGTATAAAGATGCATATCCTCATGATAATCATCAACTTCCTACCTCACGCGCATGTGACGGATGTCACTTTACAGGTTATATGAAAGAAGAAAAACGAGTAGATAACGGAATATCTTGCGAAGCGTGTCACGGACCTGGCTCAAATCATGTCAAAGAGCCTGAAAATGAAGTCTATCTTGCATCTTTGGCAGATCCTGTGCGTCAAAATGAAGTTTGTCTGCAGTGCCATATGCGTAATCGTGATATGCGCTTAAAAGATCATAACATGAGTGCAATCTATGGTGATGCAAGAGATTATCCTTTTGGTTACAGTGCCGGTGATACGCTAAGTAAGTATAAACTACCAGCACCATTTGTCGGTAAAGAGACAAAAGAGTTCTATGCAAACGGTATGGGGAAAAAGAACAGAACACAGGGAAATGAATATGTACACTCTATGATGGGTAAGCACGGTATTACCTGTATCAATTGTCACAATCCACATACACTTGCTCCTACTGCAGAGCATAACAGCGGGAATAAACTCTGTATGAAGTGTCACTCTTTTGGCTCACTGATAGGACCACATCAAAGCTCTCTTGAAGCACATACACATCATAAAGCAAACTCTAAAGGGAGTCTTTGTGTTGAGTGTCATATGCCAAAAGTTGGACGCCATACAGGGAAGTCTCCTCTTACTGTACGTTCACATGCTTTTGGTTTTGTAACGCCGAAAGAGACACTTAAATACAATATGCCAAAAGAGACAAATGCCTGTTATGCGTGTCATAAAGACAAAAGTATGCAAAGTTTACAAAACTCACTAGAAAAGTGGGGAATGGTAAGTTGGGATAAACGCTAATACAAACAACTCTGTTTGTTATTAAAAGCTATAATTGCACCAATGAAAAAAGATATAAATTTTGAAGTGGTATCACCATATAAACCGGCAGGTGATCAGCCGCAAGCCATAGAAAAACTAAGCCAAAGCATACTTGATGGTAATCGCTATCAGACACTTGAAGGTGTGACAGGTTCAGGTAAAACACATACTATGGCACGTGTCATAGAGAAGACCAAACTGCCAACTATCATTATGACGCACAACAAAACACTTGCAGCGCAGCTCTACAGTGAGTTTCGTCAGTTTTTCCCTAACAACCATGTCGAATATTTTGTCTCGTACTATGACTACTATCAGCCAGAAGCCTACATTCCGCGTCAGGACCTTTTTATTGAAAAAGATTCGGCTATCAATGATGAACTAGAGCGTCTGCGGCTATCTGCTACGGCAAATTTGCTAAGTTATGATGATGTCATTGTCATTGCATCAGTTTCTGCAAACTATGGTTTGGGAGATCCTGAAGAGTATCAGAGTATGGTGCAGTCCATCGCTGTTGGCGATGAGATAAACCAGAAAAAACTGCTGCTTCGTCTGGTCGAGATGGGTTACTCACGCAATGACAGCTACTTTGACAGTGGGCATATTCGTGTTAATGGTGAGAGTATTGATATCTATCCGCCATACTTTGAACAAGAGGCAATTCGTGTTGAGTTCTTTGGTGATGAGATAGAGGCGATTTACACCTTTGATGTTATCGATAACAAAAAACTTGAAGAGCATAAGAAATTTACCATCTATTCAACAAGTCAGTTTGCCGTCTCAAAAGAGAAAATGGCAGTGGCGATCAAGCGCATAGAAGAGGAGCTTGATGAACGCCTTGCATACTTTCAAAAAGAGGGCAAGCTTGTAGAGTATCAGCGTCTTAAACAGCGTGTGGAGTTTGACCTTGAGATGCTTCAAACAACGGGAATGTGTAAAGGGATTGAGAATTACTCACGTCTGTTAACAAATAAAAAACCGGGAGAAGCACCTTTTACGTTGTTGGATTATTTTGAAGTGCGTCACAAAGATTATCTTATCATCGTAGATGAGTCTCACGTGTCACTACCGCAGTTTCGTGGTATGTATGCAGGAGACAGAGCTCGTAAAGAGGTACTTGTAGATTATGGCTTTAGGCTTCCATCTGCACTTGACAACCGTCCACTAAAACTTGAAGAGTACATCGAAAAAGCGCCGCACTATCTTTTTGTCTCAGCTACTCCAAACGAGTATGAACTAGAGCGAAGTGCCATTAAAGCAGAGCAAATCATTCGTCCAACAGGTCTGCTTGACCCTATCATCGAGGTAAAACCATCGGATAATCAGGTCGAAGATATTCATGATGAGATAAAAAAGATAGTCGCAAAAGATGAGCGCGTACTCTTAACTGTACTGACAAAAAAGATGGCAGAGGCTTTGACAAAGTATCTTGCCGATTTAGGTATAAAGGTGCAGTATATGCACTCAGACATTGATACCATTGAGCGAAATCAGATCATTAGAGGTTTGCGTCAAGGGGAGTTCGATGTTTTAATCGGTATAAACCTTCTGCGTGAGGGGCTTGATATTCCTGAAGTGAGTTTGGTTGGTATTTTAGATGCAGACAAAGAGGGCTTTTTACGGAGTGAGACGGCACTTGTTCAGACCATTGGTCGTGCGGCGAGAAACGAGAATGGTCGGGTGATTTTGTATGCCAACAAGATGACGGGTTCTATGGAGCGAGCGATCGAGAAGACTAAAAAGCGTCGTGAACTGCAAGAGGCTTACAATAAAGCGCATGGCATAACGCCAACAACAACGAAGCGTACGCTTGATGAGAACCTAAAGCTTGAAGATGCAGGTGGGCTTTATGAGAAGCGAAAAAAGATGGACAAGATGCCGGCATCTGAGAGAAAAGCGCTTATAAAAGAGCTCTCACTCAAGATGAAAGCAGCAGCCAAAGAGTTAAACTTTGAAGAGGCGGCGCGGCTTCGTGATGAGATAACAAAAATTAAAAAGTTGTAAGTAGTTTTAGAATAAGTCAGAGTTTAGAAGCTTTATTCCGAGGACAAATCCTCCCTTCGGTCTGAGCCTCTCCATAAAACTTCTAAACTCTTACTACAATATAAGTATCTTAGATTATCAAAAATGTATTTCTTTCTAGCTCCCAATGTCTTCGTTGAGAGTAATAGATGGTTTGAAATTTTATAAAACAATAAAATAAATAGATATATAGAAAAGGAAAAAAATGGAAGATACACTGACAAACCTCGTAACCTATGGCTATATTGGTCTCTTTATCTACTCACTTGGTGGTGGATTTGTAGGGCTTGTGGCTGCTGGGGTGCTGAGCTATATGGGGAAGATGGATCTGGCTACTTCAATAGCCGTGGCTTTTGCAGGTAATGCAGTAGGGGATATTTTGCTTTTTTGGATGACAAGGTATCAGAAGTCTATGATGGTAGAGAGTCTTCGTAAACACAGAAGAAAGTTAGCCCTTGCACATGTTTTGATGAAGAAGCATGGAGATTGGGTTATCTTTATTCAAAAATTTATCTATGGGTTAAAAACTATTGTGCCAATTGCCATTGCACTTACAAAGTACGACTTTAAAAAGTTTGCTATTTTAAATGTTTTTGCTGCAGCTGTATGGGCACTTGCTTTTGGGCTTAGTAGTTTTTATTTTGGAGCAGCGCTTAAGTCTTTTGCGATATTTATCAGTGAAAACAAATGGCTGGCACCTGTTATACTCTTAGTTATAGGTGGAGCAGTGTGGCTTTATATGGAAAAAGCTACAAAGAAAAAAGTGAAATAGGATATTTAAAGTAAAGTTTATTTATGAAAGAGTAATTGGAAAAACCAGAGAAGATTACTCCTCTAGTTTTGGTCCTGCTTCAGAGAAATCAAATTCACTGTCTGCATCTTGATAGCGTTTAAAGTTTTCAATAAACATTTGCGCAAGTTTATCTCGTGTTTTATCAAAAGCTTCTTTGTCTTTCCATGCATTTCTTGGATTTAAAAGTTCAGGATTAATATCTCCTAAAGTTTTTGGTACTTGAAGTCTGAAAGTTTTTGTTGTGTCAAATTCACTTTCATTAATAGTTCCATCTAAGATTGCATTGATACAAGCACGAGTATCTTTCAGGCTCATACGTTTTCCAACACCATACTCTCCACCGGTCCATCCAGTGTTGACAAGGTAAACATTAACATTGTGTTTGTCAATTTTTTCACCTAAAAGTTTAGCATACACTGTTGGATGCAGCGTCATAAATGCTTCACCAAAACATGCTGAGAAAGTAGCAACAGGTTCTGTAATACCACGTTCAGTACCAGCAACTTTAGCAGTATATCCACTTAAGAAGTAGTACATTGCCTGCTCACGTGAGAGTTTAGATACCGGAGGAAGTACACCAAATGCATCTGCACTTAAGAAGATGATGTTTTTAGGGTGACCTGCCATAAGGTCCTCTTTGTGATTTTTAATGTGTTCAATAGGATAAGATACACGAGTGTTCTCTGTCTTTGAACCATCATTATAATCAACATTTCCGTCTTCATCGATAACAACATTCTCAAGTAATGCTTCTTCACGAATAGCTTCGAAAATCTCAGGTTCACTCTCTGCATCAAGATTTATAACTTTTGCATAACATCCACCTTCGAAGTTGAAAACACCGTCGTCATCCCATCCATGTTCATCATCACCGATAAGTGCACGATTCGGATCTGTTGAGAGTGTTGTTTTTCCAGTTCCGCTAAGACCGAAGAAAAGAGCTGTGTCATCATCTTTACCTACGTTCGCAGAACAGTGCATAGAGAGTTTTCCGTCAAGTGGCAACCAGTAGTTCATCATTGAAAAAATTCCTTTTTTCAATTCTCCACCGTACCAAGTTCCACCAATGATACAAAGATTTCTTTCAACATCAAACAGAACGAATACCTCTGAATTCATTCCATGCTCTTTCCATCTGTCATTCACAGCTTTACAAGCATTGAGTACTGTAAAATCGGGAGCGAAAGAATCGAGTTCTTCAGAAGTAGGGCGAATAAACATATTTTTAACAAAGTGAGATTGCCAAGCAATTTCTGTGATAAAACGAATGGATTTTTTTGAGGCAGGACTTGCTCCACTGTATACATCCGTTACATAAAGATCTTTCCCCGATAACTGTTTTCTAGAGAGTTCTAAAAGTTCATCAAAAATCTCTTCACTTATCTTTTGGTTTACATCACCCCATGCAATGTATTTGTTAGATGGAGAACGATCGACAAAATATTTGTCTTTTGGACTTCTACCTGTGAAAATCCCTGTATCAACAGTAACAGCACCGCTTTTTGTTGGTCTTACTTCACCATTTTCAAGTTCATGTCGAACCAATTCATCATAACTGAGATTATGATAAATTTCTCCGACATTCTTAATTCCAATATCTTCTAATTCACTTTTATTCATATTTTACCTTCAGGGTACAATTATATTATATGTGAAATTATACTACTTATATACCTAAATTAAAAGTAAAATTCTGACAATATTACAATATTTCATGAATGTAAAATATTTTTTAAAAAAGAAAATTAGTTTAAGGATTTTGTGCTAAAATTTCACCACTTCAAAATTGCTCGGTTAACTCAGTGGTAGAGTGCCACCTTGACATGGTGGTGGTCACTGGTTCAAATCCAGTATCGAGCACCATTTCTTCCACAAATTTCACACTAATATATCAAATGCTACTTAGTTTCCATTTCTTATGCTCATTTTAGTTGTATAATATTTGCAGATAATGAAAATGAAGGAGCATAATTATGCAAAGAAAAATAGTAATAGAAGGTAATCTTACAGAAATTGGTTTAAACAACCTAGGTTCACTTGAGACTTTGGATTATGATATTGATGCGCTCAGTGATGAAGCAGAGATCCAAGAGTTTATGGAAGAAGTGGCAACGCTTGTAGAGAGTGGTGAAGTCGATGCTGTTGGGGATGTCTGCAAATACAAAGTAATTCCAAGTGAAGCTATTGACTACCTTGGTTGTAGTGATGAAGATAGCGAAGAAAAAGAGATATCACTCGATAGCTTTAAACTTGTAAACAAATCTTTGGCAGATTTGAGTGAGTTTTTAGAAACAGCAAATGTTGGTGACATTATATATCTTCGAAAAGAAGAGGGAAATGCAACGGTAGAGTTGAGTTTAGAAGTTGAAAATTCAGATGATATGATGAATATTGAGTATTTTGACTGTAGTGAAGCACTGGATAGTTATGATGTGTTGCGTGAAAGCTACTTGGATAGTATCTGTGATACACTCTTACCTGAGACAATCAGTGCAAATGATCAAAAAGCAGTTTTAGAGAACTATGTTTTTGAACCACAAATAGTTTTTGGAGAGCTTTACAGAGTTATAGAAGTAGATGGCATAACTACCCTTGATCGTATTGAGTTGCC
>JAMORG010000019.1 GCA_027063745.1 Sulfurimonas sp. | reverse complement strand
ATATCTTTTATCTTCATTATTGCAAAGCCATAAAAATAAAAAATGGGTATAAAACAATCCCTATGTAGGGTAAAACCGAACCTATTGGAGTAAAGAGCGCCTCTTGCATCTCTTTATCAAGGCTTTGGTCAATAAAAACTTTTTTGATAAGAAACATCTTTGTCAAAACATCGGCAGCTTTAAATGAAAGCAGCGCTACTGCATAGCCATTAAAATGCGTGAGCATTACAAAATAGATGCCAAAGTAGAGTGTCGGATGCATCAGTAAAAACAAGAAAGCACTCTTTTGATACCACTGATACATACGAGCAAGCATACCCATAATAGTATGTGCCTTTTGCCACTCTACCTCGTAAAGTTCTAAAAGAATATAGAGAACTATATATGTTAAAACTGTACCTAATTCCAAATATATTCTACTTAGAGTTTATTAAATTTATTTTTTTCAACATCTTCAAGTGCTTCAGACGACATCTCTTTAACAGAATCAGCAACTTCACTCACTTCCTGTGCTGTTTTTGCATTCTCTTGTGTAGAACTGTCTATCTCTGCAATAGCTTCATTAATCTTAGCTGCACTTGTAGTTTGACCACTAATACTTGCTTCAATATCTGCTATTGACTGCGTGAGGATATTGATATTTGTATTAATCTCTGCAAGTGATTTTTGTGTACCTTCAGCCAGTTTACGAACCTCATCAGCAACTACGGCAAATCCTCGCCCATGTTCACCCGCACGTGCTGCTTCAATAGCGGCATTTAGAGCAAGCAGATTTGTCTGATCTGCAATATCGGCAATAATGCCAATAACAGATTTTATATCTTCAGACTGTGAAACAATCTCTTTTGATTTAGCTGAAGTATCTTCGATAGACTCTGTAATTTGCATAACAGAATTTGCTGTTGTCTCTAGCTGTTGTGCTTGTTGTGTTGCAGAGTGACTCAATGTTGCCATCTTCTCTTGTAAAATATTTGACTGTTCTAGAAGTTTATGTGAATTATCATAAGTAGCATTAAGCATACGCGTAATTGCCTCACCAAGCTTGTTAATTCCATCAACAACAGCTTTGGTTTCACCACCAATTTTTTCATCGAGTTCAATTTTATCCAAATAGTTATAGTGTGCATACTTCTCAAGCCCGTCTAAGATATCACGCATAATTTGTGATTGGGTATCGAGCATTTTGTTAATAGTATTTGCAAGTGTTTGAATCTGAGAGTTTGATGCCTGTGTTTGAACACGACAGTTAAAATATCCCTGTTCTATTTTATTAAGTGTTAAAATTGCTTCACCGACACAAAGCATATCATTTTCTATACCGTCATTTATTTTGTCTGTATTTTCATTCACCATCTTGGCAACCTGAGCCAACTCATCTGTACCATCAAGGTCAATTTTTTCTATAACATTATGGTGACGATTTAAAAACTCTAAGAACTGCTTGACACCATGGCTGATTTTTGCAACAGAGTTGGATATATCTTTACTGATAAGATAAGATAAAAGTGCCGTAAATAGTATAACAAAGAAGATAACTATTGAGTATATATAGAGTGCTTTTGTCTCCTCTTCATACTTTTTATGAGCAAGTTCTAAAAGATTTTTACTGAGCTTATCATCTACTTTTTTCAAAAGATTGATTTTTTGTGTAATAGTATCAAACCAGTACGTTGCAGAAACTCCAAAACCACCCACTGTTGTCGCATCTGTAGCAGCTTGACGCATATGCTCTACTTCTTGAATTATTTTACCTTGAAGAGTTTTTCTGTAATAGTTGACAAACTTTTGACTCGCAACAGCTTCAAAAGCTTTTAGATATGCATTTTGCTCTGTCACCAAACGAATAAACTTCTCTTTCATTCCAGGTAAAAATTTATTTCTTGCAAAGGTATTTGTAAGCACCGCACGCTCAATACCTGCACGCTCTTTAGCCATTAAAAAGTTATAAAAAGCAATAAGATTTCGTGTCTCCTGGTTTGTTTGAAGATTATGAGAGAGTGCTGCAATACTTTCTAAAAGCTTGCTGTTTAGTCCTGTATAGTATTTTAATGCATCTTGTACTGTGATATCAAGATTATCTACTTTTTTACGTATATTTTGAAGATCTTGAAGATTTTTCTTTACTAAAGCAATATTTTTTTGAAAATCCTGATTAGAGTTTGCCAGATTGATCATACTTAAAGCAGCTAATAATGAATGGACTCTTTTATTTGTCTCTTTTCTTTGAAGACGAATCTCTTTTGCAAACTTTTTACCGCCTGAACCCAAGTAGCCTGCTGTAAGCCCTCTCTCTTTTTGTATTTCATGTAAAAGATTTGCAATCATTATAGATGTTTTTATTGCATTTTGTGCTTTTGGAGTTGATGCTTTGAGATTTGCAGCCATATAATCTTCAATTTGTTTCATTAGATTGATTTTTAGGGTTATCTCTTTAAACCAGTAAGAAGCATCTATACCAAAGCCACCTATCTCTTTGGCACTTGAGAGAATCTGTCTCATTCTCTCTACCTCATCAACAGCTTTGCCCTGCAATGTTTTTAATTTAAAATCTATATTTTCTTTTGCAGCCAAGGTATCAAAACTCTCCATATATGAATTTTGTTCTGATATTAAAGATTCGAGCTTGGATTTTGCACCTTTTGCAAAACGATCATTTGCAAATGTGTTGCTGCCAATAGCCCGTTCAACACCGACACGCTCTTTGGAATTTAAAAAGTTATAGTATGCCAAAGTCTGATATGTCAACTCTGCATCAGCAGCCTGTTTGGATGTTTTTGCAATAAAATTTAAAAAGAGTTTGTTCATATTTGTGTAATAATTAATTGCATCTTTAGCATTGATTGAGAGTGCTAAAACCTTTTGTCTGACATCTTTTATCTGTGAGAGCCTCTGCATTGCTTTGTGTAATGCTGCTTTTATATCAGGCAAGAGTAGCTCTTCAATCTGACTCTCTTTTATATATTTATTCAGTTCTGTTATCTTTTTGTCTGTCTCTTTTTGTTGTGCGGGAAGTCTTTTGACAAACTTCTCTCCTTTAGAGCCAAGATAAGCAGCAGTAGCACCTCTCTCTTTTTGCGCTTCATGAACCAGTGCCGATATTTTTGCATCAAGTTTTACAATGGTATCAAATTGCGCATACTTCTCTTGTTTGTCAAGATGATCCATAATAACCAATGAAGCCATAATTAAAATGGTAACAATCGGAACAATCACATTCAGTAAAAGTTTATTTTTTATTGATATATATTTTAAAAACTGCATCTGCTACTCCTTTGCCCGCATCTCTTTGTAGAGTGCCTCATACTTCTCTTTTTCCATTTGCGATATCTTTCTTCGACATGAAATATAACCCTTTGAACCATCGCAGGATATAAAAGGATAAACTGTCGCAAATACCCAATAGTAGCGACCATCTTTAGCTCTGTTTTTTACAAAACCACGCCATCTCTCACCTTTTTTAATCGTATCCCAGAGGTCTTTAAATGCAGCTCGCGGCATATCAGGATGACGCACTATACTATGTGGTTTTCCAAGCAGTTCATCAAGAGAATAGCCTGCATATTTACAAAATTCATCATTTGCAAAACGAATTATTCCCTTTTCATCTGTCTCAGAGACTAAAAAAGCCTTTGTATCTAATTCTATTTCATTCATATCTGACATATAAATTCCCTAATTATAATTAACTATTATTTCAAACTCTAAACTCTACTATTAGCTTTGTTAAGAGGTACTTAAACCTAGTAAAAGATTACCAATAAATAGTCCTCCAAAAGTTCCTATGAGATAACCCATAACAGCCATTAACACACCAACACTAACAAGGCGTTTGTTATAGGCAGCTGCTAGAATCGGTGCTGATGCCACGCCTCCAATATTACTCAGTGAGGCAACCGCTATACTAAAGAGCGAGAGACGAAAGAGCTTTGCCCCTGCAACCATAATGACAGCATGGATAGCCAAGATAAGAAGACCGGCCAGCACATAGACTCCAACACCTGAGAAATCTTCAAAGTGTGCGTGAGAGCCGATGAGTGCTACTAAAAGGTAGAGCATTGTCGTAGCTACCTCACTTGCTCCGTTTAAAAAGCGCAGTTTTGTAAAAGAGGCTAACACTCCCAACAGTGAAGCAATAAGAACAATGGTGGTTGTTTTATTTAAAAAGGTGACATACTCCGCTGCCATCTGAGAGACAAAAGAGACAAAAAGCGCTAGAGCAATCAGCAGCCAGTAGCGCTTTGCACCCATAGAGCAGGCACAACCGACCTTTAGCTCATTCTCCTCTAAAACAGCTCCGCTAAATCGGTCAAAGTATTTTGCAAAAGGGACCAAAAAGAGTAACAGCATCACCCACAAAGTATAATCAACACTATCCACTATCAAAGCATAGGCAAAAGCATTCTCATCAACACCCAAGGCACTCCCGACTGCTATCATATTTGCCGTGCCACCCATCCAGCTGCCCGCAAGCGCACCAAAAGCCGCCGCCATCTCACTTGAGAATGAAAAGATATATGCCACTGCCACAAAAGCAAAAGCGATGGAGACAACAGCTAAGAGATAGGCGATAATGAGCTTTCTGCCAAGCTTGGTAAAATCTTTTAAATCTATCTGCAAAAGCATCAAAAAGAGCATTGCCGGCAAAAGGTTTGTCTTTGTAAGCGAGTAGATATGATTTATGGCATCATTCTGCGCAAAGAGCCCTAAAGAAGCAAGCCCCATAGCAAAGGCATAGATCATCACAACCGATGGGATATAGCTAAATATCTTGAGTCTGCTTCTCTCTTCTAAAAGATATAAAAAAGTTGCCATAAGTGCAAGTACAAAGAGATAAAGTAGTGGAGATGTTATCAACGGTTACCTTTTATTTTTTTTATAAGTGTATCATTATTTGACAAAGGATTTAATTATGAAACGACTATTTATTCTCTCTTCTCTTCTGCTCACGCAGACACTCTTTGCTACACATCTGAGCATCTATGACTCAGGTATTGCACTCGTTGAAGAGGAGAGCACATTTACTTTTGACAAACAGACAGACTCCCTTGTGTATGATAACATTCCAAAAAGCATCGTTGCTGACTCTGTAGCAGTAACACTACCACAAAAAATGCAGCTTCAAGCACTCAGCTTTGAGCACCCCAATCTCACGACACGCAATATCGCCAAAGCTTTTGTAGGTAAAAAAGTATTCTATAAGGACAAAAGCTACACCCTTGCAGCTCTTAATGGTTCAGAAGCCTTTTTAGAAGCAAATGGTCGTATCACACCGGTAAGTGTGCGTGAGCTTAGCTACTCTGCACTTCCAAAAATGCTGCACTCTAAAAATGCGCTCCTGCTGCATATGCAACAGAGCTACAAAACAGAAGCAAAGGTAAAACTACGCTACCTTGCAAACAAGATAAACTTTACAACAGACTATGTTCTTAACCTTAATGAGACAACAGCCCAGCTAAGCGGCTGGGTAAACATTACAAACAATACAGACAAAGAGTTTAAAAATGCACAGATACAACTGCTAGCAGGTGAAATGCACCGTGTCCAAAAAGCTCCAAACTACCCTGTAATGTACAAAGCCATGAGCGTTGCCAGCGATGCGGCAGTTGCACCAACGGTAGCAACACACAAAAGTATGCAGGGCTATCATCTCTACACTATCCCTTTTAGCGTCGATCTTAAAATTTCTCAGAGCAACCGCGTAAAACTTTTAGAGAAAAAAGATCTCGCCTTTACAAAGAGCTTTCATGTAAGAGCCAACAATCCGCTATACCTTATGGGTGAACGCTCTATGCAACCTACACAGAGCATAAACTTCACACTGCCAAAAACTGCACTGCCAAAAGGTACTGTACGCATATACACACAAGATAAAAGCAAACGAACAAGCCTACTTTTAGGTGAAGTCAGCCTGCAAAATCAGGCTAAAAACACCCCTGTCACACTAGACATAGGCAAAGATTTTGACACAAAGCTCACGCAACAACTCATAAAGAGAAAAGATACAAAAACAAAGTTTGATGCCATAATAGAGTACACGCTAACAAACAACTCAGACAAAGAAAAAACCATCAGCGTCGCTGTTCCTTTTACTCCTCGCAGTGATGCCAAAATTATCACAGATGCAGCCTATAGTTACACTAAGGGAAATTTGGCTACATTTACACTCACAGTAGAACCGAACTCACACAAGAGTTTTGTTGCAGAATTTATAAATAAAAGAAGATAGATGGCAAAGTATGTAATTTTAGACACAGAGACAACAGGAACAGATGAGCAAGACAGAGTAATACAGCTTGGGTATATGGTACTTGGAGGTAAAGAGATAGAGGTTCACAATGAATTTTGCTCTGCCGATGTTCCCATCAACTATGCGGCGATGGAGGTTCACGGTATCACTCCAGAGATGATAAAGGGCAAACCAAAGTGCACAGAGATGCCGGCATACAAGCGTCTGCTTGAGCTCAACACGCCAGAGAATTACATGATAATCCACAATGCCCCTTTTGATCTGAAAATGCTTGAAAAAGAGGGCTTTGAGGTGGCTATGAAAGTCATCGATACTCTTCGTGTTGCAAAGCATGTCTATGAAGATGAAGAGGCACACCGCCTACAGTACTTTCGTTACAAGATGGGGCTTTACAAAGAAGAGGAAGCAGAGGCAAAAAAACTGGGCATCGAAGTAAAAGCGCATGATGCCATCGGTGATGTTTTGGTGCTTAAACTCTTTTTGACAAAACTGCGTGAGGCAGTAGAGAAGAAGTACCCTGGAGAAAATCCTGTAGAGAAGATGGTCGATCTGACAAACACACCTATTTTGGTAAAGACATTTCGTTTTGGAAAACACAAAGGCAAAAGCCTAGAAGAGGTAGCACAAGAAGACCCTGGATATCTTAGATGGATGCTCAGCTCTATGGATAACCTTGATGATGATATGCGCTACTCTATCAACCACTATCTAGGAAACTAACAAGTTCTATGGCACGCTACAAAGAGGGAGTCTGGGTCATCGGCGATGTTCACGGAGAGTATGAGAAGCTTACAAAGCTACTCAAAAAGCTCCCCTCAGATGCTACGGTCTGTTTTGTTGGTGATGTTGTTGACAAGGGTGCAAAGAGTGCAAAGGTCATTGATCTCATCATTGAAAAAGAGTATCTCTGTGTTCTTGGAAACCATGAGATTATGATGCTTAGCTGCTCGTACGAAGAGGACAAAGAACATCAAACCTGGCTTGCTTGTGGTGGCGAAGAGACACTGTGCTCATACAAAAACAGAACAATCCCTCACGCACACTATAAGTGGCTCAGCCTTCTTCCTTATTTTCACTGCTTCAAGATCGATGACAAAACACTGCCCCTTGTTGTCTCACACTCCTACATCCATAAGGTCTGGGTCGATGCAAAACACAAGTACACCCCAAAAGAGGCAAAAGATATACTCTGGAAAAAGATGAAAAAGCCAGAAGATTTTGACCCCAAAAAAGAGAAGAAAAACGGTATCTTTAACATTTTTGGACACACACCTGTACCATCACCCGTCATTAGTGACTACTGGGCGATGATAGATACCGGTGCAACCTATACGAAGAAAAAAGATTTTGGCAAACTAACAGCGCTGCACTACCCTTCTATGAAGATTGTGCAGTCATAAAGGCAAAGAGCACAAAGCCAAGCAAAGCGATTATGCCGCTTATAAGTGCATAAGGCAGCTGCGTTTTTACATGCTCTACCACATCACAATCAGCGGCCAATGAAGAGATGATGGTAGTATCTGAGATGGGTGAGCAGTGATCACCAAAGACTCCGCCACTAATAACGGCTCCCATTGCAAGTGCTACATTTGCATCGAGTCCTACTGCCATCGGTACAGCAATGGGAATCATAATAGAAAAAGTCCCCCAGCTCGTTCCAGTTGAAAAGGAGATAACAGAGCTTAGCAAAAATATAGCCGCTGCCAAGAGATATGGGGAGAGTGATTCAGTTGCCAAAGAGGCGAGATAGAGACCGGTTTTAAGCTCTCCTGTTACTTTTCCTATGGCAAAGGCAAAAAGTAAGACCATCGCTATACCAAAGAGCTTCTTTGCACCGACAAAGACAGCACTCATATAACTCTTCGCGGACATACTCCCACGTACAACATAGAGCAGATACATTACGCCAAGCGTAACTAACATCGTATAAAAGATAGAGCTCGAACCGCTCCCTTTTAAAATATCTCCCTCACCGCTAATATACAAAAAGAGAAATACCGAAACTATCATAACGCTAATAGGTACGAGCATATAGCTAATTGGAGCACTTTTTTTTGTTTTGAGTTCTGCGTGAGTGTTTGAAGGAGTGGCTTTTTTCATTGGTCCAATATCGATGCCAAACCAAATTACGATAAAGGTCACAACAACAGCACTCATAGCATAGAAATTATATGCAACACTCTCTATCAACCATGTAACACTATCTCCTTCTATAAGCCCTGCATCTATCTGGGTTGCTATGAGTCCCAAAAGCAGTGCACCCCAACCATTTAGCACCAACAAAGAGCTCACAGGTGCAGAAGTCGAGTCACATACATAAGCAAGCTTTGCGTGAGGAACACCCTCTTTGTCACACAAAGGTCTGCCAACTGCACCGGCGATAAGCGAAGTGATGGAGGATTCTATAAAGATAACAAGACCGATAATATAACTCACCATCAAAGCAGATCTAGCAGAGTTTACCAGTTTTGACTTCTGTGTCATAAACTTTACAAAACCATCAATGCCACCACTACTTTGCAGCAGTTCCATAACACTTCCCACCAAAATAGCAAAGGCTAAAGTTTTAAGAATCCAAGCCTCACTTAAAAGTGAAATAAAAAGTTCGTAAGTAGATGTTAGGGTACCAACAAAAGAGTAGTCTGAAAGAATAAAGAGACCTAAAAGTGTACCGCCAAATAAAGAGAGAAGAACATTACGACTATAAAGGGCAAGAGCAATTGCCAAGAGTGAAGGCAAAATGCTAAGAGCTGAGAGTTCTATGAAGTTTCCTTAGAACTCTAGTGAGAGCAGTTTTAAACCATTACGCCCAAAGGCTTCTCTGTAGAGTTCACACTCTTTTTCATCTACTACATTAAAACCGAGTTTCTTGTAAAAGAGCTCTGCTTCGAGTGAACCTATCTCTATAAGAGTCTGCGCACGACTGTAGCCTTTCATACGGGCATTTAAGAGAGACTTCTGCATCAAAGCTTTAAGCACACCCACATCTACAAAACCTTCTGCCTCTTCCATAAAGTCAAGCATAAGAGTATTACGATTCAAGTTAAAGTCACAGGCATAGGCAACATCCAGTACATCTGTAACATCATCTGAACAACCAACTTCTTCAAGGGCCTTTACAAATGTCTCCTGCGTTGAGATACGAGGCTCGTAGCTACAGAGTGTTCCAACACTCTTGCCATCCATCTCAGCGATCAAAAAGTTACGGTAGTTACAATGGCTCTTTGCCTCAGTCGTCGCAAGCCTTTCTAGTTTTTCTAGTAATTCTGCATCATCATTACTTCCAAATATCAGATCGAAAATACCTGTTTTTTTCTCTGCACGTGAACTTTGTAACATCATTTGCGCTAAAAAGGGTGCATCGTCAGCTTTTGCTGTTCTAATTTTTATACTCATAACTTTTGCCCTTGACTTTGAGATAATAGTAATAGTACCATACTTTATGATAAAAAGTTTCTTAATTAGCATAAGTTTTTCAACATTGTTGTTTTCTGCGCAGCAAATAGTTCTTGTAGTTGCCGATGATTTTAATGCTTCAAAGGCCAAACTCTCCTGTTTTGAGGGTAAAAAGCAGATTTGTAAAGATATTGAAGTAAATCTTGGTAAAAATGGTCTTGGCTGGGGTATTGGCATACAAAATATAGCTCACGCAGCAGATGAACCTGCAAAACATGAAGGTGACAAAAAAGCCCCTGCAGGTATTTTTCAACTTAGTGAGAGTTTTGGCTACTCCTCACGCAAGCCTTCAAAACTTCCTTACCTCTATGCAGATGAAAACCTTATCTGTGTTGATGATAGCAACTCACCATTTTATAATCAAATAATTGAAGCAACAGGAAGTGAAAAAAGCTTTGAGCATATGCGACGAAAAGACAATCAATACAAATACGGCATTGTCGTTGCACATAACCCTCACGCAAAAGCACAAAGAGGATCATGTATTTTCATGCATATTCAAAAGAGACCACATCACCCAACAGTCGGATGTACTTCAATGAAAGAAGAGGATTTGAAAAAAATTATAGATTGGTTAGATAGAGAGAAGAACCCGATTTTAATTCAAGTTCCTAAAAAATATCTCAAAGAAGTAGTAAAACTCTACCCTGCACTCAAGTTACAGTAAAATCCAGACTAGTAGGGTCTTACTCTTCTTGGAGGAAGACCTCTTCGGTAAGGTGCTCGTCTAGGAATTACAGGCGTTGTATAAAAATAGGCAGACTTGTCACTCTCTTTTCTAATAATAATAGGTGCTTCTTTATCTGCTTTTATAAATTTATTGATAGTTTGAGAGTCTGTAGCTGAAGAGTTTATGCTTGTTGCTGTTAAAGTGATAGGACCTTTTTGATACTCCTGCTCTGTAATAATAAGCTCTCCGGAAGGTTTCACATTACCAAAATAAGTAAGCTGTACATGTGTAGCATTTTGCGTTTCCCATATAAGTTTATACTTCTTAACATTATCTACAACAATACTTTTGGCATTAAAAAGAATAATGCTTGGTTGATTCTTTTTTGGCATTTTCATTTTAGGAAGTTCATATGCATAGCTCTCAAGAGAGAATAATAAGAGGAGAAAAGTAAGTAATATTTTTTGCAGTATCATAAAAAGGGAGGCGCTACGCCTCTTCCTCTTTTACCATTCTATCTTTTGCTTCAATACCCATCAAAGAAAGACCTGTTTTGATGCTCAATGCAACAACGAGCATCATCTTAAGCAGTTTTGCTTCATCAGGCGTGCCAATCATTCGCACATCATAATAGAACTTATGCAGTGAAGCTGCCAAAGACTTCAGATAATCTGTCAACTTTTGTACCTGACGTGTAGTAAATGCATCCTCAACCACTTCTGGAAGCAAAAGGGCATCAAAAAGAAGTGAGTCTGCATTTTCACCAAGATTTTTCAGTGATGCAGTTAAAATCTCTTCTTTGCTCAAAGTACTCTTAGAAAGCAGTGTCTGAATACGTGCGTGAGCGTATTGAATATAAAAGATAGGGTTAGAGCTGTCTTGCTTTTTAAACTCAGCCAGGTCAAACTCAAGTGCAGTATCGCTCTTTTTACTTGCAAAGATAAAGCGCAGTGCATCTGCACCGATTTCTTCTACTATGTCACTCATAAGAATAACATTACCCGCACGTTTACTCATTTTGTATGGCTCACCATCTTTTAAAAGACTTACCATTTGAGAAAGAAGCACTTCGAGTTTTTCAGAATCATAACCAAGATACTCAATAGCCGCTTTTACACGAGCGATGTATCCGTGGTGATCTGCTCCCCAGATGTTGATGTAGTGATCATACCCACGTTCAAACTTCTGGTTGTGGTAAACTATGTCACCTGCCAGGTATGTAGGGCGGCCATCTTCACGAACAACAACTCTGTCATGGTCATCACCCTTTGCTTCTGAAGCAAGCCACACCTTGCCATCTTTTTCATAGATACTGCCTGGTGCATTCTTCTCCATCTTTGCCATAACTCTGTCCCAGTCATCATAAAGCGTTGACTCATAGACAAAAGTGTCAAAGTGAATGTTTGTATCTGCCAAATCTTTGACAATGATCTTCATCACCTCATCTTTGGCCCACATTGCAAGCTCACGGCGACGTGATTCATCATGAAAAATATCTGCGCCAAATTTTTCCATTGCCTCACGGG
>JAMORG010000018.1 GCA_027063745.1 Sulfurimonas sp. | reverse complement strand
TCATTTTGTCCTACTATAGTAATAGTAACTGTTGAGTCTGGAGTACTCTCATAAGCTTCAGGTGTACCTACTTCGATTGCCTTGTATGTAAAAGTCACAGTAGCACTTTCACCCTCTGCCAAATATTGAAATGTATCACCATATTCATACGTAAATGCACCACTGTTTTGATCAACTGTCAAAGTACCTTCTGTAGGTTGTGAAGTCACAATATACTCGATCTCATTACCATCAACATCACTTCCATCAAGTGAGCCACTATAAGCCATAGTATCTTCTAGACTCTCAGGTGAAATATTCTCAGTTGTAGGAGTATTGTCATTTAAATTGTTAATATAAACTGCTAAGTTTTGTACAGCCTCATTACCATAAGCATCGCGCGCAATTACATTAACATTATAGATATTGTCTTGACCATTGTCTTGTGGATTTTCATAGTCCGGAGAAGCGATAAAAGAGAGCTCCCCGCTAACTGCATCAATTGTAAAAAGAGCACTGTCCAAACCAGGAGCCAATTCATATGCAACATCACTTATTGTATCTGTAGCCTGTACTTGGATAACTGGATCTACACTGTTTTCATCATAGATAACCTGTGCTTGAGATATAAATTCTGGTGCAGTATTGTCAACAGTTTTTTTATCGTTATCTGTCGGAGGTGTAGATTTTGTTAAAGTAGTTGGAGCAGAATCATTTGTTCCACTATCTGAAGCTAATGTTGTAGCCTCAAGACCGACTACTCCACTCTCTTCCAAATCAGGATCCATAGAGATATAAGGAGATGATGAATCAAGTATATTATCACCAGCTGCTGTTTCTTCATCGGCAACATCATCGACATTCCCATCTAAAACAGAGTCAGATACTTCAGCAGGTGCCATAACAGAGTTATCGGTCAATACAGTGAAAACTCCTGCATATTCACTTTCGTGAGGTAATGCAAGATATTTTACTTTTACAACAACATCAGGGTTTTCACTGACTATTTTGTCACCCTCATGCAAAAGCTCACCGATATAGGCATTCTCAGCACTGCCATCAGCTTTTATAATTTTTACTCCGGGAATAATTCCATCTTTAGCAATGTTACTCCCAATAATTTTTCCAATAACTTTCAACATATGACAACCTTTTTTATACAATTTCAATTAATAATATAATACCACTGAAATTGATAAATGTAAATAGTACTAAAGTACTATAATGTATGTCTAGTGTTGCTTATTGGAAGTTATTTTTGTATATTAATTTTGTAACCAAAACCAAAAGTATTCTTTATAATGTTTTGAGGAAGTTTTTTACGTAGTTGCTTAACAAGCGTTTTTAAACTGTCTTGTTTGGAGGGACTGGTCTCACCCCACAACTTTGTCAAAATAATTTCATATGAAAAATCTCTACTTACATCACTAAAGAGAAGACTCAAAAGTTCTCTCTCTTTTCTTGTTAAAGGAATTACAGATTCTTTATAAACAAGATGCTCTCTTTCAAGATCCCAGAAAAAACCTTCATCAACAAAAACTTTTTTTTCAGCCTTTCTTGAGCGTTTTCGAATTTCAGAAATAAGTACACTGACTGTTTTGTTCAAGTGCTCTTGAGGTAATGGTTCAGCAAGATAATCTTTTAGACAATCATGTAACACTTCTGTAAGTTCTACATCTTTCTCTCTCATCATTACTGTCATTTCTCTTCCTTTTTTTATCTCACTTTTTCGTTTCGAGCAATAGTCTATATGGAAAATCTATGTTGAATTTCATTAAAATCTGTAGAATCTGTAGGAATTGTCTTTAAAAAATGAACATTAAGAGTCATCTAGCTCTGAATATCCTTTTTGAAGTTGTGCCCTTTTAGCCAAGAATTGTGCCTGTTCATGCATATGTTCGCTTGTTGTTTTATAATGCTCACGTAATTCATCTATCTTCTTTTCTATTTTTTCATCTAAAAGCAGTAACATACTTTTTATTTGTTCAATTACGATGCTCTTCTCTCTATCCTCACTACCTGTGTAATTTTGTAACATAGACGAGAGTTCTGCTTGTGCCTGAATATAGTCAGATTTTAAAAGTTCCAACTCACTGATAAGTACTTCAAGTTTTGATATTAAGGCATGTACAATTGTTGTTTGCTTTTGTACTTCTTGCATCTGCTTGGATGAAAGTGCCATCTGTTTAACAATTATTTCACTCTCACTACGAATATCTGCAAGGATAGTTTCATCTTCATAAAGAGTAGTTTTAACCCCTTCTGCATGAAGTTTTAAAGAGACAAGCTCTCCATCTAGCTCCTGAGTCAAACGCATGAATTGTTGCTTTGTGTCAACTACAATAGACTTTGCTATGCTATCTGATAAACTTTGAATTTTATGCATCTCTTTTTGAAGTATCTCAAGTTCTGACTCAAAATCTATCCGCTCTTGCATTGCTTTTTTCAATAAATTATTAAGCTTGCTGTAGTGCTCTTGTTCAGCAACACGTAAAAGATCAATATGTTTATGAACTATAGAGTCTAACTCGGGGATCTTTACATTACTAAAGTGTTCAAATGCCACATTTACATCTTTATACCACTCTTCTAGTTCACTAAAACGCTTGGTAAACTCTTTTTGATTTTGTAAAATAAGCTCTAAACTCTCCACATCTTTTTTAAACTCCTCACGCAGACTCTCCTGACGTGACATATTCTCTTTTGAAAACTCCATCATACGGTTTTCAAGTTCAAGCATAAAGTTTTTAAGCTGCGTGAGCTCTTTTACAAGCAAAACTGCAAACTCTTCACGCTGTTTAGCTTCATCTGACTCTTTTGTCTGGTTCAAGATATTCATGACGATGTAAAACATCAATGCGACTAAAAATGGGAAAAGTGACTCTTTTAAAAGTGGAGTGATTTCAGTTGCGTGAGAATAAACTATGAAATGGATAAGTGTTGCAATACCCCCAATACCAAGCATCAACGGTGCGTAGTTGATTTTGTTTGGTCGCTTGAGTATGGCGACATGTCGCAAAAAAAGCAGTGCCATAAAAGCAAAACTGATGAGAATATCTGTACTTAACATGACACTATTGTATCATATTCTTTCACAAAACAATATCTAATATCTCTTTTGGCTCACTAACTACTCTGTCATGTGTACCAGAGGAACTAAATCCCCACGCAGCAAAAATGGCTTCTATACCTGCATTTTTAGCACTTTCAATATCTTTAGAGTTATCACCTACCATCCAGGCTTTGTCTGTTTTAGGGTTATAACTGTAACTTTGCAAAATAAGTTCTATCATATCCGGATGTGGTTTAGAGTGCTTGACTCTGTCTGCTCCGACTATTTCATCAAAAAGCTTGGCAACTTTTAGGTGCTCGAGCATTGTACGGGCAAAAAGTGTCGGTGCATTAGTTGCAACAGAGAGTTTTACTCCTGCACTTTTCAGCGCATAAAGCAGCTCTTCTACACCATCATAAAGGTATGGATGCTCTATACACTGCTCTTTATAGTGCTTCTCAAAGAGCTCACGGTCTCTATCTTCATAAACCTCTGTGCCATAAAAGAGCATCGCAAGATTACGCTCATGTCTGTTAATGGCATCAACGATAAACTCTTCTGAGAGTGGTGATAGCTTATGATTTTTCTCTCTTACATAGTTTACCGATATAGTCATATCTTTTTTGGAGTCAATAAGTGTACCATCCATATCAAATATAACTATCTTTTGCATTACTTCATCTTCTCATATATCTCTTGGAGTGCATCTACAAAGAGTTCACTGTCGTTTGGACACTTCGCAACTCGGTACTCTTTAAAACCAAGCTCCTCAGCAATCTCTCTGTACTCTACATCAAGCTCAAAGTCCGTCTCAGAATTATCTATGGTAAAAGCAACAGGAAAGATAACTACGCCACGGTTACGCACGGTAGCGAGCTTGTCTTCAAGTGAAGGTGTCAACCACTCCATACGCCCTACTTTAGACTGATAGGCCAGATGTGTCTCATGAAAATCCATTCCCTCTTTTACCATCATCTCTTTGAGTATTTCCACATGACGTTCAACGTGTTTCTCATAGACATCTCCCGCATCAACTATCTTTTTAGGAAGTCCGTGAGCAGAGAAGATGATGTCAAAGTCCCTGTAATCATCACCCGCTACACTCTCTTTTATACGCTCAAGTATTGCCTGATTGTACTTCTCATTTTCAAAGAAGTGCTTCTTTTCAACTAGTAGTGCTTTACCATTTTTTTTATGATAGCACTCTTCAAAATCCTCCAAAGAGGACTTTGTTGTCGTTGTTGAGTACTGTGGGTAAAGGGGAATGAGATAGATTTTGTCAACTCCTGCGTTCTCTATGCGCTCAACCACCTCACAGGAAAAAGGAGGCGTATAACGCATAGCAAAGTCAACGATGACATCATCACCCAGACGCTCTTGAAGTTTTGCTACAAGTTTTTTTGTATGTCCTACTATTGGAGACTTTCCACCAAGCTGCCTGTATATCTCTTGAGAGCTCTCAGTACGACTAAAGACTATCATACCTCCGACAAACTTGCGAAGCAGTCCACTTTTCATAGTCAAGATGTTTTTATCAGCAAACATATTTTTTAAAAACATTTCAACCTCTTCAAGGTTGTTTGGTCCGCCCATATTTAAAAGTACTACTGCCTCTTTTGCCACTGTTTTTCCTACTTATTTGTTAATATAGACTGCCAGCCAGATGACAATCTTTTTTGTCTTTAAAAGTGTATGCTCTGTACCTGCAGGTATAAAGAGTGTATCACCCTTTTTGAGTTTATGTGTAAGACCATCCATCTCTATCTTGGCACAGCCTTGTAAGACCACGACCCACTCATCACACTCCTGCACAAATGTTTGTGGAGTTGCAAGTGTGTTTGAGACTATGGTCTTAATCGTTACATTCTCATCTTCAAGTTCTGTAAAGAATGACTCAGAGTCAATCTTGGGAACTTCATAGCTAAAAATATTACTCATCTTTTATCCGCAGACTTACATCATACATAAATTGTTGTAATGGTAGCATATCTTCATAGATTTTATACAGGGTATCTATCAATTTTTCGCCATCTTCTATCAAGTGTGGGTCTAAGAGTGTGTATGTTGCCATCCCTTTGTAGAGACTAAGGTCTGCGTGAGCCATCTCTTTGTTAAAACCTTTAGGATAGCGTTTATACCCTTTTTCCAAGTAGGTATAGTTTTTATCTTTTGCTTTTATCTCACGCAGTATGCTTGCGAGTTCTGCTCGCTTTGCATCGTTTTTGATAGTCTCGCGAAAGGCATCGAGCATCGGTTTTTCAAACCATCGCACACCCGTTGCCACATAGAGACTCTCAGGGGAAAAGTGCATATAAAAACTAGAACTCTGCATTCGTTTGCCACTTCCCTGCCAGAAAATCACTCCTATACGAGTCTTAATCGGTGCTTTGTTCGCACCCATTCTGCGGGTATCTCTGTAGATGCGATAGAGCGAGCGGTTGATTTTTGGTTCTGCATGGATAGTTGGCTCTAGGGCTTGAAGGTGTTCACCCATCTCGACAACAAAAGCGCGAGATGGATTTAAGATGTAATTCTCATACTCATCTCTATGAGCTTCAAACCACTCTTTGTTATTGTTTTGTGCAATAGAAGCTAAAAAAGGAAGAGCCTCCTTGGGAAAACCCGTAAACTCCATTCCCTCTCCTACGCTATCTTTCTGTTTCTGTATGCAAGCAGGATAACTACTGCAATAATCGCATAAGTAACCGGTACAAAGTCAGGAATCGGTACCGGATCACCTTTTGCGTATGAGTGCATACCTGCAAGGTAGTAGTTTACTCCAAAGTATGTCATCAGTACTGATGTAAATGCAAGCAGTGAAATTACCGAGTAGTTAAACTGGTTGTAGATCGACTTGATAAATCTCAAGTGGACAACCACAGCATAAACCAAGATCGTCACAAGTGCCCAAGTCTCTTTAGGGTCCCATCCCCAGTAGCGTCCCCACGACTCATTTGCCCAGACACCACCTAAGAAGTTACCAATAGTAAGCAGTACAAGACCAATAAGAAGACTCATCTCATTGATAGCATTGAGCTCTTTGATAGAGAGTGCAATCTGCTCCTGGTTACTTCCCTTACCAAAAATGTAAAGAAGAAGTGTAATAAACCCAAGAAGTGCTCCAAGTCCCAAGAAACCATACGAAGCTGTAATCATGCTCACATGAATTGAGAGCCAGTAAGAGTTAAGAACCGGTACAAGGTTTGTAATCTGCGGGTTCATCCAGTTTAGGTGCGCTACAAACAAAATAAGCCCTGCAAGGATTGATGTTGATGCCAGTGTAATAGGAGACTGTTTAGAGAATATAAATCCTGCCAATACTGTCGCCCATGCAATATATGTCATCGACTCAAAACCATTTGACCACGGAGCATGCCCTGAAATATACCAACGAAGTGCAAGACCTGCAGTATGTGCTACAAAAAAGAGCGCTAAAAGCCCTAAAGAGAGCTTTGTTATCTTTTGCATCTCAAATCTTGGTTTTACAATCTTGATAAAACTCAAAATCAACAGCACAAAACCTACAACAAAGTAAAGCGGCCATAAAATCTCAAAAACATTTGAGTGATTGTAGAAAATTTCAGCCTTGATTTTCCCATCTGGAGGGTAAACCGCTGCACCATATTTTTTCTGATATGCTGCGATATCTGCCAAATACTTGTTACTCTGGCTCCAATCACCACTTTTAAGTGAAGCATCAATTGAAGTAAAGTATTTAAGAGCCAAATTTCTTACACGTAATGCCTCTTCTTGTGGAAAATTTTCAAGAGCATCGATTGTTGCAAACCATTTGTTGTTCACATCATTTGGTTTTGGCCATATTTTAAAAAGTGAACCTGTAAATACCATATAAACAACATTTACTTTTTCATCAATTTCGAGTGCTTTTTTATCAAGCTTGTTTCTGTCTTTTGGTGCTTTTCTTGCAGCTCTATCAACGATTTGTGCAAGTTTGTAACCACGCATAGATACAGGATCGGCAAAGAACTGTGCAAAAGAGACATATTTTGCATCTTTTTTAGCATCAATAGCAAGATTGATTTTTTCATCTTTTGTACGAATAAGTTTTACATCTTTATAGATATCAGGACGAATCATCATTCCAAGAATAACTTGGTTTGGTGTCAACTCATCTGCCCCAACCTCAAGCGATGCACTTCTGTGCACCTTCGCCAATATCTCAGTTGCCAATGTGTCTATAGGCTTCATACGCCCTTGAGTATCTTGAACAACAAGCTCACCAAATTTTGCTGCGTGAGCTTTGTTAAAAGAGACAATAGTCTTTATTGCAGGATTTAGCTCTTCTGCTTGTGACGGTGTTACAGCAAAAAACATCGCTACGGCTAATAGTGCAGGTGCAATCTTGCATTCAGCTGCTTTTTTAGCCTTTTGAGAAAGCTTTCCAAATCTGTACTTGCGTGAGAACAGAACCCAAAACATTCCAATAGCTAAAAGTGCATAACCTATGTATGTAGGCAATGTTCCCGGGTCATGGTTCACTGAAAGCACTGTTCCTTTTTCATCTAAATCATATGATGACTGGAAGAATCTATACCCGTCATACTCTAAAATGTGGTTCATATAGATTCTATATGGCATATGTACTCCGTTTCTCTCATCAATTAACTCTACTTCACTTGCATATGATGCAGGACTCATCGAACCAGGATAGCGTTCAAGTTGAAAATCAAGGAGTTTTATTTTAAACGGCAACATAATCTCTTTTGCTCCATATGCTACAGCGACTTTAACACCTTTTATTGTAACTGTTGTTGGGATACCAACAATACCTTTTTGACCATAAACAACAATATTTTTAACACTGCCATCGACATCTACGGCAAAACGAAGAGCATCAACACCAGATGAGTTCATATTCATCTTTGTATTTATCTCCAAACTGCTACTACTTACTAGTTTTTTCTTGGCATGTGGCATAAAATCACGCAATACAAAGCTATTAGAAGATCCTTCCATACTGTAAAGTACACGCTTGTTAACAAGTTCTTTATCATTTGCACTCAGTACTCCACTGGAGCGATCTGTCATCTTCATAAATGAAAGTTCATCATTATGCGCCATATAAAGTTTACCATCAGACAAATAGATACGAACTATTGGTTTTGAGAAGTTATATTTTGTATCGAAGTCAATGACAAAACTTCCTGCATCAAAATACTCCCCTTTTGCAAGTGCGACCGGCTTACCACCACGTGATGTTGTTATCATCAAGTTTACCATAGGCATACCATTTACATCTTCTTCAAGTGTCTCTACAGCATCTGGAATATACTCAATGAGTTCTACATCTACTTTTTTTCCAGCAACATCTAATACCTTTTCAAAACTGTTATCACTGCGTTTTGATAAGTAAACTATCTGATCATCTTCTACTTTTTTATCTCCTGCCTGTGCTTGAATGATAAAATAAGGATCGGAACTGACAATAGAAGAAGCCGTCATACCTTCACGGATATGCATCATTCCTTCATATCCTACATATCTGGTAATTGCTGCTCCTAAAAGAATTATTAAAAAAGCAATATGGAAGATAAAAATAGGAGCTTTTTTGAGTGTGTACATCTTAAACTTGAAGATGTTGTAAACAAGATTGATGGCTAAAACTCCCAGCAGCACTTCAAACCATCTTGCATTATATATCTCAGCTTTTGCTGTCATTGTTCCATAATCATTTTCGATAATGGTCGCATAACCTATTGCAAAAGCAAAAATCAGCATCAATACGGCCATCATTTTCATAGAGCCGATAAATGATAATATTTTCGTCATTGTTTGTCCTTGGTAAAAGTAAGCTTATTCTAGTCAAGATTAACTAACAAAGAGTTAAAAGCGTTTTGTCTAGAGCTCTTTTAGTCTGTATAATTGAAGATTTTCATCCCAAATAAAAGCAGAAGCAACTTGCTTGAATGCTTTTAAAACTATACTTTTTTCACACTCTTGAGAATAGATAACAATTGGTGTATGAAGATATCGGTTGTATGACTTTAGAGGATGCAGCAGATAATCTTTCCATGATAAAACAATCTTTCCATCATATGGTTCAAATGCCACAGTTGAAACAATCTTTTTCTTAGATACAGGACATTTAAAATGGCAGGCAACAACTGCTTTATCAATCTTTATATAATCCAGTAATGGCATAATTTTTTCGCACTCTACTTGCATGCAAGTGTTACCTCAAAACATTTTCTCTCTTCGCTGCAAAGCTTTACATCACCGCCATGCACCTGTGCGATCTGACGTGAGAGCACAAGTCCTAAACCATTACCCTTTAACTTTGTACTCTTAAAGGCCTCAAAGAGCTCTTTTTCATTATCTATGCCAACACCTGTGTCATAGATCTTAAAAAAGTGGTAATCATCTTGCACTCTATGCGTAATCTCTACTCTGCCCTCTTCTGTCTCTTCATCGGCTTCAATGGCATCGATGGCATTGGCTATGAAGTTTGAAAACATCATATCCAGCAGATCTTTATCACCGTAAAGTTCAAAGTCATCTTCAGGCAGAACAAACTCTATATCTTTAGAGTATCCATAATACTCTATGGACATGTCAAGTGCCTCACGCAGCTCACTCCACATAAAGTTTCTCTTCTTTGCCTCAACACCTTTTGAAAACATCAGTGTCGCTTTGATGATACGTTCTATTCTATGTACTGATTTTTGAATCTCTTCTACAATAGGAATGTTTTCAGGAATTACTCGTTTTTTGAGTGTTGAGCTCATCAAAGAGATAGCACCTATCGGGTTGCGTATCTCGTGAGAGAGATGTGCTGCCATCTGTCCCATGGTAGCGAGGTTCTCTTTTCTTTTTTGTTCTGTAATATCTGTTGCAGAAAGCATAACTTTGTCTTGATAGCTTGAACTCTTGATGAGATAAGAACGGTTTTCAAACTTTATCTCATAGTCATCCTCTTTGTACTCTAAAAGCTTTAGAAGTTTCCACAGCTCTCTTGCGTGAGAGTTTTGTAAAAATACAGTGCCATCATCACTGTTGAGTATCCAGATGGCATTTGGCAGAAACTCTACAACTTTTTCTACCGTATCTTGCAAGTGAGCATAAGAGGCCTTGAGCTCATTGAACTCATTTTCTACCTTATAGGTCTGTTCTATTAAAAGATTAAGCTCTTCTGCCGTAATTTCAGACATCTACAGACTCATCCCCACAAGTATCTTGTACAGTGAGTAAGCATCATCACTCCCTGCCGTCTCACGAATGGAGTGCATCGCGTAGGTCGGCAGACCAACATCGATAGTATCTATGCCTATGCGTGTTGCCGTTATGGGTCCTATGGTAGAGCCACAGCCCATGTCACTACGTGTTACAAAGTGCTGCAGTGGTTCACCCAGCTCTTGTGCCACTTGCATAAAGCGGGCTATTGTCTCTGAGTTTGAGGCGTAACGCTGATTTGCATTTACCTTGATAACTACACCTTTGTTAATATACGGGGCATGCTTTGCGTCATGCTTGCCTGGGTAGTTTGGATGGATCGCGTGAGCATTGTCCGCACTTATCATCATAGAGCTGCGTGTCATCTGCACATACGCTTCATAATCTTCAAACATACGACGAAGCACACTTTCTAAGAAGCTCCCTGCTGCCCCGCTGACACTCTCGCTTCCCACCTCTTCATGGTCGCTTGCCACAAAGAGCATAGGCTTACTTGCATCGATGCTGCAAATTGCCAAAAGGGCTACATAGCATGAGAGCAGATTGTCCAGCCGTGCACTTGCTATGAAGTCATCACGCAGACCGACATAAGAAGCCTTCTCTTTGTCATAGAAACTTAGCTCATGAGAGTAGATTTCAGCTACATCGCTTACGCCATGATTCTCCAACTGCCAGCGTAAAAAAGTATCGAAGTCAAAATCTTCATTTGTTGAGATGATAGGGCAAATGTCTGTCTGCTTGTTTACGGTGCGTTCTTTGTTGGCTTTGTCATCAAGATGAATGGCAAGTGATGGAATGATGGCTATCTTTTTTTGAACATTGATAAGCGAGCTTGCGATCTCTCCACTCTCACGCAGATAGCTCACGCGACCAGCCAAAGAGAGGTCTCTGTCAAACCAGGGGTTTAAAAGCAGCCCTCCATAGCTCTCAACACCAAACTTGACAACGCCATGCTCTTTGATGACAGGGTTTGGTTTTAGTTTTAGGTTTGGAGAGTCGGTATGTGCTCCGACCATTGTGTATGAAGTGTTGTTTTTTGGATAGGTAAAAGCGATAACGGAAGAGTCATTACGCGTTACAAAGTACTTCTTAGAGGCTTCAAGCTGCCACTTTTCTTGCTCACGCAGCTCGATAAAGCCTGCATTTTTAAGCATTGCAGTGATATTTTGTGTCGCATGAAACGGTGTGACAGAGGCATCTAAAAAGCCTAAAAGTCCCTCATTAAAATCTCTTTTTTTCATAAAAACCCTTCTACAATTTTTTTGATTTTATTGTAGCAGGGATTTACTATATTTTCACTAAAGAGCACTCCCAACCATCATACATTCCACCACACTGCTCACTCATATCGATGATTTTCATCGTGAGCTCATCTATATCGTAGTAAAAAGGAACATCTTTTCTGTAAAACTCCACTCCAAGCATAGTACTGCCACGAAAAGGAACCTCTGTCTCTTTTTGCACACGAAAGCCCTCTGCTTCAATGAGCTTAATAAACTGCTCTCTACTTGCATCATTTTCAAAATAGGCCTTATGTTCTATGGCACGCTCGAGTCTGAGGTTATCCCCTTGTTCTTGGAGATTTTTACAGGCGTGATGGTTGGTAATGATCTGCCACTCTTTTACTGTCGGAAAAAGAAGCTTCTGATAGACCTCCCACTCCATGTCCATGCGTGAGCCATACTCATACTCGTAGTCAAAGTGCTTCATCGCTTCACTGACAGTGTTACTCCACTCAAAATCAAGCTTCAGATAGTAGATAAAGTTCACTTCACCATTAGAGATGATGCG
>JAMORG010000017.1 GCA_027063745.1 Sulfurimonas sp. | reverse complement strand
CCTAAAACCATCTCATAATATATCTCTTTTGCCAACAATTTATTCATGAATTTTTCCTTTTAAAATATATGTTCATACTCTAAACCCCATGCAATGGTTACAAGACCAAGAAGCGTAATCCAAAGTGCTGATTTATAGCTGTTTTTAAAGCCTCCAAACCAAAGAGCATAGATGGCTTTTAGAAGATTGTTACTTCCGGCTGCAATCATAACAGCCACCATAATCTGTTCACTGCTGACATTAAACTTTCCAGTCAAAATAGATAGTACAAATGGATCTATATCTGTAAAACCGACGATAAATGAGAGTATCTCAAGTCCTGATTCTCCATAGTGTTGCGTGACATACTGCGTGAGCACCATCATCGAGACAAACAAAAAGGCAAAGATAAAAGCAGTCTTGAGCTCCAGGGGATTTTTATCAACTATTTCGGTATGCATCGCTTTTTTTTCTCTCTTTTTGAGATAAAAAAGAGATATAACAAGACCACTAAAAGCCAACACACTAAAAGGAAGCAGCAGTTTTTTAGCTGTCTCAACATTAAAGAGAAAAGCAATAACAATCAAACGCAGATACATTACCGAAGTTGCGGCAATGATAGCTGCATCTATTACACCATACCCATCAATACGCTTGTTTTTTTGTGCCAAAACCACTGTTGTCGCTGTTGAGGAGTAAAGCCCTCCGAGTATGCCTGTTAAAAAGTAACCCTTCGATGGAAATATATACTTTTGTAAGATATATCCACCATAGCTTATACCAGAGATAACAACCACTGCCAGCCAGATCTTAAATGGTGAGAGCGGAATATAAGGAATACTTTTTGTATCTGGTAAAAGAGGCAGTATAACCGCTGAGAGCAGGATCATCTTTCCAAGTGTCTCAAACTCATCTATATTAATATCTTTTACATACTTCTCTACACCACGGTTGGCATTGAGTATAAAGACAATGCTTACATACAGCAGTGCACTCACCCAAATAGGCTCTGTTACTATAAGTGCACCAAAACTATAGACTAAAAGCATAACAATATAGAGCAGGATGGAGCGTTTTTTCTCTAAAAGATTTTGTCGATATAAAATGGCATAGAGCAGCGTTATAGAGAGAAATCCTGCCAGATAGAGCAGATGAAGGGAGTTGTCTATCAAAAAAAGAACATAACCAAGAATTCCTACAAAACTGTAGGTTCTTACATCACCAAAGAAATAGTTTTGCTCTTTTTCTTTAGCATACTGATTTCTGTACGATTTTACTTCAAGTCCTATCAAAAAACTAAAAACAGTGACAATAAGAAAATGAAGTAAAATCGGATCAAACATCATACAGTGGTGCTCCTTTGTCTTTGTGCCAAGAGAGTATATATTCCCAAGCCTCATCGGCATTATCTGCAAAGTAAAAGATCTCTGTATCTTGAGGATCTATAACTCCCTCATCTTTTAAAAACTCAAAGTCTATTGCTTTATTCCAGTACTTTTTACCTATGAGCACTACAGGAATATCATCTGTTTTATGGGTCTGAACAAGTGTCAATGTCTCAAAAAGCTCATCAAATGTACCAAATCCCCCCGGATAAACGACAAGTGCCTTTGCACGGTTTAAAAAGTGCAGTTTTCTGATGGCAAAATAGTGAAACAAGAAGCACAGATCTGGTGTAATATAAGGGTTTGGATACTGTTCATGTGGAAGTTTGATATTAAGCCCTATACTTTTTGCCCCTACATCATACGCCCCTCGATTAGCTGCTTCCATAATACCAGGTCCGCCACCTGTCATTAGTGTCACACGACAATCCTCTGCTGTTTTTCCACTTTTTCCTACAAGTTGACCAAACTTTCTGGCATCTTCATAGTAGATACTTTTTCCCACCATACGCTCAGCGATGTAGAGCTCTCTTAAAAGGACTCTATCATCAGGCTTTTCATGTAGCATCTTTTCAATATCACGAAGTCTCTTGAGTGCAGTTTCCCGCTCAACAATCCGCGCACTTCCAAAGACTACAATAGTAT
>JAMORG010000016.1 GCA_027063745.1 Sulfurimonas sp. | reverse complement strand
TTTTACGGATGTCATAACATTCGTCCTTCAGAGCTACAAAATAAGACGCATAAGACTCCAGAGTCTGCTTACCGTCCTACTTCACTTGATGACTTAATCATTGCGTGTGGTGGTCAAAATGTTGACTATGAAGAGAAAAACAAATGTTGTGGTTTCCATGTTGAGCTTCAAGCACCAAAAACGGCTGCTATCCTTACAGGTAATGCAATAGCAGGTGCAATGGACAACAATGCAGACTGGATGGTAACACCATGTCCACTTTGTCATCTTAAACTTGACACACAAACAGAACATGCAAGTGAGGCAATCGGTCGTGATGTTGAACTTCCAGTTCTTCATATGCAACAAATGGTAGGTTTGGCACTTGGTTGTTCTCCTGAATCACTTGGTCTCAAACACCACTTGACAAAAGTAGACTTCGTATAAATTCTACTTATAAACTCCCTTCCCTTGGGAGTTTCCTCAAAATCACTATATAATTTACTATATAGTAAAATCCTCTCACAAAATGGAATAATTTATGTCAGATTCAATTGAAATAATCTCATGGAATGTCAATGGAATTCGTGCTGTTGCAAATAAAGAAGCACTCAAATGGATAGATGAGAGAGATACTGATATCTTGTGTCTTCAAGAGATAAAAGCACAACAAGAGCAGATTCCAAAAAATCTCTTTGAAAAAGAGTTTACAGAGGTCATCATCAACTCAGCCCAGAAAAAAGGCTATAGCGGTACAGCTACTTTTAGTGTACTCAAAAGCGACTATTACTCAACATGTCCAGAGATTGACACTATGCATGAAGGGCGTATCATTGAGACACACTATGATGACATAGTTCTTTTTAATGTTTACTTTCCAAATGGTCAAAAAGATGATGACAGACTTACTTATAAAATGAAGTTCTATGATGACTTTTTAGCTCACTGTGAGGCCTTACGTGAGGATGGCAAGAGCATTATCATCTGTGGTGATGTAAATACAGCTCATCGCGAGATAGATCTTAAAAACCCAAAAGCCAACTCCAAAACAAGTGGCTTTTTACCAATAGAGCGTGCATGGATAGATAAACTTCTTGAACATGGCTACATTGATACTTTTCGCTATGTAAATGGTGATGAAGTAGATAGATACTCATGGTGGAGTTACAGAGCCAATGCACGAGTCAAAAATGTCGGATGGAGAATAGATTACTTTTTTATAAGTGAAGATCTAGCAGAAAACCTTGAAGATGCCTTTATACTTGACTATATAGAGGGTTCTGACCACTGTCCTGTAGGTATTCGTATAGCATTATAAAGGAGTGCTCTTTAGCACTCCGTAATGCCCCTACTCTCCAAGTCCAAAAACATTTGAGAGTGTATTAATGTAGTTGAAGTAACCTACAATTGCTACAGCTTCAAGAAGCTCTGTATCCTTCCAACCAAGAGCTTTTAATGCATCAATATCATCTTTTGTCATTTTATAGTTGTCTTTTTGTGCCGCACGAATACAAAATTTCAGCAGTGCTTTTTCCTTGTCTGTATTGCTCATCGCATCTACACCTGCTAATATCTCCTCTATTTTCTTCTCACTAAGACCTAACATCTTTGCAATGTTTTTATGCACCCCTACACACATTTTACAGCTGTTCTCTTTTGAAATAAGCAGGGCAATAGCCTCTTTTATCTCATAGCTCAGTAGTGTCTCTTTTAAGAGATAGTTCTGCACCATCATATCGGTTGAAAAATAAACCTTCTCATCCAATGCCAAAAGTTGAAATATCTCACCAAGCTGCCCTGTTTTTTCCATAATTGGACGAGCTCTCTCTTGAATCTCAGGACTCATCTCTTCAAATGTCGGTAAATCTATATATGCCATTTTATCCCCTTTAATTATAAAATATCTACTTTGCCTTTGGTCGAAAAGCTTTTATAACATCTTCGTTCGTTTCTATATATGGTCCTTCAATGAGGTCTATACAGTAAGGAACAGCAGGAAAAACAGCATCCAAGCACTCACGAATGGACTT
>JAMORG010000015.1 GCA_027063745.1 Sulfurimonas sp. | reverse complement strand
AGTTCACTGTTGACTTGCTTGTCAGATTGAGCCACAACACTTTTATGCAATGCCAACTCATAATCTTTGTACATCTCATTCACAAGCAAAGAGACAAAAACCAAACTAAAGAAAAATATGACAATAATTGTTAGTATATTGGCTCTTTTTATTGTCATATTTTTAAAAAATGAGTATCTTTTCATAGAGTGATTATACTAAGATTTAAAAAATTTAACTATAATTGCACAAATTTAAAAATAAGAGGTTTTACAAATGTTTGGAAAAAAACTAAAAGAATACAATTTAAACAGTGACGAATTAGCAAAATTACAATATGCAAAGATCATAACAAACAAAGGTGACATCTGGATAAAATTATATCCTGAAGAAGTACCAAATACAGTAGCGAACTTTGCACACTTGGCACAGAGTGGTTTTTATGACGGTATGAAGTTTCACCGTGTTATCCCAGGCTTTATGGCACAAGGCGGATGCCCAAACACTAAAGAGGGTGCTACAGGCATGCCTGGAACCGGCGGACCGGACTGGGCCATTGCATGTGAAACAGAGAAAAATACACACCGTCATGTAAAAGGTACACTTTCTATGGCTCACGCAGGTAAAAACACTGGTGGAAGTCAGTTCTTTATCTGTTTTGTACCATGTCCACACTTGGATGGTGTTCACACTGTTTTTGGTGGCATTGAAGAAGATGACGCAGAGAGCTTTGCAGTTCTTGATTCTATCGCAGGTGATGATGACATCAAAACAATTGAAATCAAAGAAAAAAAGGACTAATATTATGAAAAAATCTCTGCTACTGAGTGTAACACTCACTACGGCACTTACAATCTCTTCTGCAGCAGCATTTAGCTTAGGAGATGCAGCCGGTGCACTCTCAAGTATGACAAGTACAACATCTGCACCAAAAACTGCACCTGCAACACAGGCAACAAGTTCAAATGCACTTGTTGGTATGCTTTCAAGCCAACTAGGTGTTTCTGACAAACAAGCAGCCGGTGGTGTTGGCAGTATCTTAAGCTATGCACAAGGTTCACTTCCGTCAAATGACTACACAAAGCTTGCAAGTGCAGTACCAGATGCATCTTCTATGCTCTCAATGGCACCAAAATCTACAAATGCACTTAGTTCATTAGGTAGTTTAGGTGGAGCTGCATCATCAGCAACAAGTATGGCAGGACTTGCTTCACAATTTTCATCACTTGGACTTGACAGTGGTATGATTTCTAAATTTATTCCTATTATGATGGACTATTTTAAACAGTCAGGTTCAACAGGCGCTATGGGCGTTTTATCTGGTCTATTTTCAAACTAAGGCAGAACTATTTTAGTCCATATCTGCTGTAGTGTTGATTCGCACTTCTTTTTAGAAAAGCTCAAAGAGGATTTTCCACAGGAAAAACTCACGGGCTTCTTCTATGACCCAAATATCCACCCCTACTCTGAGTACAAACTTCGTCTTTTAGATGTCGAGCGCAGCTGTAAAAAGCTTGGTATTGAGCTTATTGAAGGTGAGTATGATTATGAATCATGGCTCAAAGCTGTTCGAGGACTGGAAAATGAGCCTGAAAAAGGTGCTCGCTGTGAGGTATGTTTTGACAAGCGCTTTTTAACGAGTGCACAAAAAGCCCTTGAACTTGGTGAAAAAAAGATAACAACTACCCTTTTGGTCTCTCCTCTAAAGTCTCAAGAACAGCTCAAACGAGTAGGTGATAAATTTTACAAAGAGCATGGTGTAGAGTTCATAGCCGTTGACTACAGAAGCGGTGGCGGTACACAAGACCAAAGTAGAGTCACTAAAGAGCAGCAGCTCTACAGACAAGACTACTGTGGTTGTATTTACGGACTTACTATGCAGCGTGAGCAACAGAACAAATTGATGGATGAAATGTTCTCTCCTCTCTCAAGAAAGACTCTCCCCGCTTCTATCGAAGAGCGACTTGAGCTTTATACAAAACGAAATGAGTTAGAAGATCAGGGCATCCCTTACAAAATTCTCAAAGAGAAGTTTTTAAACTACAGAGAGTTTAGCTGCAAGCTCATTAAAGGCAAAAAAGAGATCATTCCTGCGTATGCACTCAGCTACTCTACCCTTCCTAGAAAAAGAGCACAGGGAAAGATAGAGTTTACTCATGAAAATGTACACTATTTTAACCGAGATGAGATCATTTTTATCTCACGCAGCTATTATAATGACTTTTTTAATACAAAATATGCCAATATAACAGAGCTTATATATAATCCCCTTTCTTTTGAAGAGGAGCAAAAACTTCGCTTTCATATTTGTTCATCACACTACAACCTCAGCCCTATTATCGTAGTCGAAGAGCCTATAACATCCAAACTAACTCTTCATTTAGATAGTAAAATTTATGAAGACACCAGAGAAAAGCTAATCGTTTTATAATAAAAATTTCGCTAAAATATCCAAAATATTATTATAAGGTTTTTCTATATGCTTATGGATGTTATGGATATTCAAAAAATACTACCACACCGTTTCCCTTTTTTACTCGTTGACAGAGTAACAGATCTTACTCCTAAAGAGTCAATTATTGCTTATAAAAACGTTTCTATCTCTGAGCCTGTTTTTGAAGGTCACTTCCCTGGTCACCCGATCTACCCAGGTGTTATGATACTTGAAGGAATGGCTCAAGCCGGTGGAATTCTTGCATTTAAAAGTATGGACGGCGTTACTGAAGAAGAGATTCAAAACAAAGTTGTTTACTTTATGAGTATTGACAAAGCGAAGTTCCGTGCTCCTGTAAAGCCAGGTGACAAACTGGAATACAGACTCTCAGTTATTAAGAACAAGGGTGCTATCTGGCTTTTAAAAGGTGAAGCATATGTTGATGGAAAGTTAACAAGCGAAGCTGAATTAAAAGCTATGATCGTGGACAAATAAGGAGAGAACTTGAGTAAGATCTCAGAACTTGCCATCATTGAAGATGGCGCACAAATTGGTCAAGATGTAGAGATTGCTCCATTTTGTTTTATTTCTAAAGATGCAGTCATTGGTGATGGAACTACTATCGCACACAACACATGCATCTATGGTAAAACTACTATTGGTAAAAACAATCGTATCTTTTCAAATGCAGTTATTGGCTCTATTCCCCAAGACTTGAAGTATAATGGTGAAGATGTAGAGCTGATCATTGGTGATGACAATACAATTCGTGAATTTACACTTTTTAACCCAGGTACAAAAGGTGGTGGTGGGAAGACTATTGTTGGAAACCACAACCTTTTTATGGGTTATGTACACCTTGGACATGATGTTATCATAGGTAATCACTGTATCTTGGCAAATGCTGCAACACTTGCAGGACATGTTGAGCTGGGAGACTATGTAGTTATCGGTGGTATGACTCCAGTTCATCAGTTTGTCCATATTGGTGACTATGCAATGGTTGGAGGAGCAAGTGCACTGGCTCAAGATGTTCCACCATTTTGTATGGCAGAGGGCAATCGTGCGACACTCAGAGGTCTTAACCTGACAGGTCTGCGTCGTCATATTCCAAGAGAGGATATTAATGCGCTCAAATCTGCATATAGAGAACTCTTTGAGTCTGGAAAACCTTTAAAAGAGACAGCTTCTGAACTCTTAGAGAATACAAAAAATCACTATGTGATTGATCTGTGTAACTTTATTATAAAAACAAAACGCGGAATACCGTTTGAGAGGAAAAATATATAATGATTCATAGACACTGTAGCTTTTGTGATGCTGCTGAAAGTGAACAAAACCCACTTATCGCAGGCAATGGCGTATATATCTGTAAAAACTGTGTAATATCAGCTTATAAAATCATGTTTGGTGATGAAAAAGAGATGGCATCAGAGGGGAACAAAGCCCTTACGGATGCTGTTGAAAAGCTGATGACACCAAAAGAGCTTGACAAATTTCTTGGTGAGTATGTTATCGGTCAAGAGAGAGCTAGAAAACTCATCAGTGTAGCAGTATATAACCACTACAAAAGAATCTTTAAAAATAAAAAGATGCCAGACGATGACACAGAACTGGCAAAATCAAATGTACTGCTTATCGGACCGACCGGTTCAGGTAAGACGCTGATGGCTCAGACAATTGCAAGAGTATTGAATGTACCCATTGCCATCGCAGATGCAACAAGCTTAACAGAAGCAGGATATGTTGGAGAAGATGTTGAGAACATCCTTACAAAACTTATTCAGGCAGCTGATGGTGATGTAGAGCGTGCACAAAAAGGTATTATTTTCTTAGATGAGATTGACAAGATCTCACGTATGAGTGAAAACCGCTCTATTACTCGTGATGTAAGTGGTGAGGGTGTACAACAGGCACTGCTTAAGATCATTGAAGGCTCACAGGTAAATATTCCACCAAAAGGTGGACGTAAGCACCCAAATCAAGAGTTTACAGCGATTGACACAACAAACATCCTCTTTATATGTGGTGGTGCATTTGATGGTCTTGATGAGATTCTAAAGCGAAAACAGGGTGAGAATGTTCTTGGTTTTGGACATGAGAAGAAGACAAAAGATGAAGCAAAACCTACATATGACATGGTAGAACCTGATGATCTGGTTCAGTATGGTCTTATTCCTGAGCTTGTTGGCCGTCTTCCTATCATTGCATCGCTTAATGAAATTACTGAAGATGACATGGTTCGCATTTTAACAGAACCGAAAAACTCTTTAGTTCGTCAATATAAAAAACTCTTTGCCATTGATGATGTTGAGTTGAACTTTGAAGAGGATGCTCTTCGTGCTATTGCACAAAAAGCCATCAAACGAAAAACAGGAGCGCGTGGACTTCGTGCTATTATGGAAGAGGCTATGATAGACATCATGTATGAGCTTCCGGAGTATTCAGGATATGAAGTTCTTATCACAAAAGAAGTTATAGAAAATGGTGAAAAACCAGTTTATATAAAAAAATCTACACAAAAAACAGCATAAGGTAGAACAATGATATTTAATAAACTAGTTGGTCTTTTTTCTAATGATCTCTCAATAGACTTAGGAACAGCCAACACAATTGTTATTGCAAAAGGACGTGGTATCATCATCAATGAACCATCAGTTGTTGCAGTAAAAACAGAAAAATATGGACAGACACGTGTTTTAGCTGTTGGCCATGAAGCAAAAGAGATGGTTGGAAAAACTCCTGGAAATATCAAAGCAATTCGTCCGATGAGAGATGGTGTTATTGCCGACTTTGATATGACAGAAAAAATGATTAGAAAATTCATCGAAAAAGCACATGGCAGAAGCTCTCTAATCTCTCCACGTATCATTATCTGTGTGCCTTACGGGCTCACGCAAGTTGAGCGTAAAGCAGTACGTGAGTCAGCTTTAAGTGCCGGTGCACGTGAGGTACTTCTCATAGAAGAACCAATGGCAGCAGCAATTGGTGCAGGTGTTGACATCCGTGAGCCACAGGGTAACCTTGTCGTTGACATTGGTGGTGGTACTACTGAGATCGGTGTCGTTTCACTTGGTGGTTTGGTTATCTCTAAGTCAATCAGAACTGCCGGAGACAAAATCGATCAGGGTATCATCAACTATGTAAGAAAAAAATACAACCTTCTTATTGGTGAGCGTGTTGCAGAAGAGATAAAGATCAACATCGGAACTGCAGTGAGTCTTGATGAAGAGCTTACTATGGTTATCAATGGTCGTGACCAGGTTGAGGGGCTTCTAAGCTCAGTTGAGCTTACAAGTGAAGATGCTCGTGATGCCATGAAAGAGCCACTGCGTGAGATAGCAGAAGCCCTTCGTGATGTTTTAGAGCAGATGCCACCAGATCTTGCTGGAGATATTGTGAACCAAGGTATTATTTTAACGGGTGGTGGAGCACTTATTCGCCAACTTGACAAGTATCTCTCTGATCTTGTAAAAATTCCTGTATTTGTTGCAGATGAACCACTTCTTGCAGTTGCACGCGGAACTGGTAGAGCTTTAGAGGAGATAGACCTCCTACAAGAACTCTCTGATAATGAATAAAAAGATAGTTCCCTATCTCTTTTTTCTTCTACTCATTGCACTCTTTATGGGTGCTTTGTATGTAAATACTTCTATACAATCTCCACTTATCAGCTTTTTAAACAACATAAAGGTCAAATACCATAATACTATTGAGTATATAGACAACAGCATCAATGAACACTTTTATCAGGCTCAAGAGATTCAAAAGCTCCACAAAGCATTAGCACAATATCAAAACCAAAAACTGCAAATGCAAGCCATCCAAAAAGCAATTCAAAATATAGAAAATGAAAACAACACAAGCTTGAGTATACACCCCCAAACATCTTTAGTTCATACCATCTCTTATCAAAAATTTGGAGATTTTAATCGTATCTGGTTGGAAATTCCAGATTATAACGGATCAAAAATATATGGGCTTATCTATAAAAATTATGTTGCCGGTATAGTCGTCCCAAAAGACAACAGACCTTTGGCATTGCTAAATAGTGACATAAAAAGTACCTATGCCGTCTCTATTGGAACAGAAGCAGCTCCTGGAATAGCCCATGGGAACAATGGAAAGAACATCATTGTAAGTTTTATCCCAACTTGGTACAATATTCATATTGGTGATGAAGTAACTACCTCTGGACTGGACAATATCTTTTTTCCAGGATTAAAGGTCGGTAAGGTCATCTCATTGAGTAAATCTCAAGGATATCAGCGTGCTGTAGTAGAACAATATTATAAAGCAAATCAGCCATCATACTTTCATATAATTTGGAGAACATATTAATGAAAAAACTTATATTTCTCACCCTTTTACTTTGTCACTCTCTTTTATTGAGTGAGGAGAATAAAGTCACACTTGGAGCAGGAGCATATGTACAGTCACAACCATATAAAGGAGCAAGTGATCTCATCTTGCCATCACCTGTCATCTTTTTTGATAATGGTATTGTCTATGCACGTTGGAGCCGCTTTGGTCTCTATTTTTTAGGAGAAAAAGCAAAAAATTATGCCTGGGGATTTTCACTCACTGTCCAACCAAGAACACTCGGCTACAAAGCATCAGACTCTTCATATCTCAGTGGAATGGATGAGAGAAAATCAACACTTGAGGGTGGTGTAGCATTTTCAGCAAGCTTCCAAAAAGAAAAGTATATAGAGCTTATGCTCTTAGCGGACATGATGGGGACTTACAACTCTTGGCTAGCTCGTGCTGAGATAGGAGACAAGTATGAACTTGGAGAGTTCACTTTCTATCCAAGTATAGTGTTACTCTATGAACCAAGTAAATTTATTAACTACTACTATGGTGTAAAAAAGCATGAAGCTGCACTATCTCGTCCCTACTACACTCCAAATGGAGGTCTTCAATATGGTCTGCAGACTTACATAAAATATCCGCTCACACAGAAACTCTCCACACTCATTAATCTCCGTTATGACAGGATACCATCAAGTGCTTCAGATTCACCATTAACAGACAAATCCTATATTTACTCAGCTCTTTTCTCACTAATTTATACTTTTGAATATTAAACTCATCAAATATTAAGTGCCTTTTAGTTATAATCTCTAAATTTTAAAGAGATTATTTTAAGAGGTACTTCATGCCAAAACGCACTGACATCAAAACAATTTTACTTATAGGTTCTGGTCCGATTATTATCGGTCAAGCATGTGAATTCGACTACTCGGGAACACAAGCCGTTAAAACACTTAAAGAGCTCGGATACCGCGTTGTTCTTATCAACTCAAACCCTGCTACAATTATGACAGACCCTGAGTTTGCAGACAGAACATACATCGAACCTATCAAAGAAGATATCATTGCAAAAATAATCAAAGAAGAAAATGTTGATGCAATCCTTCCAACAATGGGTGGACAGACTGCACTTAATGTTGCTATGAGCATGTATGAACAAGGTATGCTTGAGGGCATCGAGTTCTTAGGAGCTGACCCTGCAGCTATCAAAAAAGGTGAAGACAGACACCTCTTTAATGAAGCGATGATTAAGATCGGTATGGACTTACCAAAGAGTAAAAATGCCTATAGTGTTGAAGAGGCTATTGAAGTAGCTAAAGAGATTGGTTTTCCGGTAATTAGCCGTGCGTCATTTACACTTGCCGGTGGTGGCAGTGGTGTTGCTTACAACATGGAAGAGTTTGAAAAACTTGCAGCTGAGGGTATCAGTGCATCTCCAATCAACGAGATCGAGATTATGGAGTCTATGCTTGGTTGGAAAGAGTATGAGATGGAAGTTATCCGTGACAAAGCAGACAACTGTATCATCGTATGTTCAATTGAGAACTTCGACCCTATGGGTGTTCACACTGGTGATAGTATCACAGTAGCACCTGCACTTACATTGACAGACAAAGAGTACCAAAGAATGCGTGATGCATCATTTGCTATCTTGCGTGAGATCGGTGTTGACACAGGTGGAAGTAATGTTCAGTTCTCAATCGATCCAAAAACAGGTCGTATGATTGTAATTGAGATGAATCCTCGTGTATCTCGTTCCTCTGCACTTGCAAGTAAAGCAACAGGCTATCCTATTGCAAAAGTAGCGACACTTTTAGCAGTTGGTTTTACACTTGATGAGATTACAAATGACATTACAGGAACACCTGCATCATTTGAGCCGGTAATTGACTACATCGTTACAAAAGTACCTCGTTTTACATTTGAGAAGTTCCCTGAAGCAGTAAGCACACTCTCTACTTCTATGAAGTCAGTCGGTGAAGCGATGGCAATTGGACGTACATTTAAAGAGTCTGTTCAAAAAGCACTCTGTTCGTTAGAGACCGGTCTTTGCGGTTTTGATGAAATAGACGCAGATGATGAGTTTGTTCGCCATGAAATCCGTCGTCCAAATGCAGACAGAATCCTCTATGTTGCAGAAGGTTTTAGACGTGGTATGAGTATTGAAGAGATGTTTGACACATGTCAGATTGATCCATGGTTCTTATACCAGATAGAAGAGCTTATCGAGATGGAGTCACGCATTACAGATAAAATTCTTTTTGATGAAGCATTTATGCGTGAGGTAAAAGTCAATGGTTTTTCTGACAAGCGTATCTCTCAACTTATTAAAAAGAACTCAGGTCAGACAGTAAGTGAAGATCTTGTCTATGAAGCAAGAAAGAGACTTGGCATAAATTTAGAGTATAATGAAGTAGATACATGTGCAGCAGAATTTGAAGCACTTACACCGTACCTCTATTCTACTACGAACATTACAAAACTGCCAAATCCAAGCTCACGCAAAAGTGATAAGAAAAAAGTACTTATCCTTGGTGGCGGACCAAATCGTATAGGTCAGGGGATTGAGTTTGACTACTGTTGTGTTCACGCAGCATTTGCTCTTAAAGAGATGGGTATCGAGACTATCATGTATAACTGTAACCCTGAGACAGTTTCAACGGACTACGATACATCTGATGTACTTTACTTTGAACCAATTGACTTTGAGAGAGTACGTGAGGTAGTTGAGAATGAAAATCCAGACGGTATTATTGTTCACTTTGGAGGACAAACTCCACTTAAACTTGCAGACGGACTTACAAAAATAGGTGCAAAAATTGCAGGAACACCTGCTGAAGTTATCGCACTTGCAGAAGACAGAGAGCAGTTTTCAGACTTTGTAAATCGCCATGGACTTAAACAACCTGCAAATGGTCTCGCTCGCACAAAAGAGGAGTCTTATGTTATCGCTGAGAGACTGGGATACCCAGTACTTGTACGCCCATCATTTGTACTTGGTGGTCGTGGTATGCGTATTGTTTACTCAGAATCTGAACTCAAAGAGTATATGGACTTGGCTATCTCAGTAAGCAATGAAGCACCGGTTTTAATTGACAAGTTCTTAGATCAGGCAATTGAACTTGATGTTGACTGTATCAGTGACGGAAAAGATGTCTATATTGGTTCTGTAATGCAACACATCGAAGAAGCAGGTATTCACTCAGGTGATAGTGCCTGTTCACTTCCACCAGTTAATCTTAGCCAGGAGATGATAGAAAAAGTAGAAGAACAGACAAAAACTATTGCTCTTGGTCTTGGAGTAAGAGGTCTTATGAATGTTCAGTATGCTATTTATAAAGATGAGATTTACTTAATTGAGGTAAATCCTCGTGCCAGCCGTACTGTTCCTTTTGTATCAAAAGCAACAGGTATGCCTCTTGCAAAAGTAGCGACTCGTGTTATGATGGGTGAGAACCTTCGTGACTCACTTGCGTATTATGACAAATACAACATTGTAGAAGAGGCAAATGGTCTTCTTCGTCCAAAACTCAAAGGTCATGTATCTGTTAAAGAGGCAGTATTTCCTTTCCACAAACTCTATGGTGCAGATTTAGTTCTTAGCCCTGAGATGAAGTCAACTGGAGAGGTTATGGGTATTAGCTCAAACTTCGGTGTCTCTTTTGCAAAATCACAGATCTCTGCTGGAAATAAGATTCCAACAGGTGGAACATGTTTTCTATCATTTGTAGATACTGACAAAAAACATGCTCCTGAAATTGCACGCGGACTTATTGAACACGGCTTCAAACTCGTAGCTACAAAAGGTACTCAGCAGGTAATCGCAGAAGCAGGTCTTGAGTGTGAAGTAGTTCTTAAAATCTCAGAAGGTCGTCCAAACATCGAAGATAAGATGAAAAACGACGAAATTCATATGGCTATTAATACTTCTGACAATAACACAAGCAAAAAAGATGCTGTAGTTATTCGCCAAGAGGTACTTAAAAGAAGTATTCCATACTTTACAACACTCAGTGCTGCACGTGCACTTATCCTCGCTCTTGATGAGATGGAAGGTGATACATGGTCACAAGCAACAGCACTTCAAGACTTCCTTCTGTAAAAAAAGAAGTTATTCTTACCCAGACAGATACAACTGTCGGCTTTCTCTCGCAAGATGCAGATGCCTTGCGTGAGATAAAATCCCGCTCAAACACAAAACCCTTTATTCGTGTATTTCAAAATCTTAAAATATTGCAATCTACAGGTATTCGCATACCACAAAGCAAAAAAAAGACAGTTCGTCGTGCAAAAAAAACAACATTTATAGTAAAAAATCAAGCCTTTCGAGTTGCTAAAAATCCACTCCACTCCAAAGTATTGCGTAAATTAGAGTGGTCTTACTCTACATCAGCAAACAAAAGTGGTGCTTCATTCAAGAGAGCATTTTGTGAAGAAAAAGCTGATATAATAGTAGAAGATGATAAAGGACTCTTTGAAGGAAGAGCTTCAAAGTTGTACAAGATCACACAAACAAAACAAAAGAGGCTACGATGAGCAAAATAGTACAGATGATTTTAAGTGGAATGTTTTTTACCTTTATTATAGACTTTTTTCTCTTCTTGGGCATCAAAGAGAATTACATCGATGCCTATAATATCAAGGTCTACTATAATGTTCTCTTTGCAGATCATCAAAACTTTTTTGTTTTTACCTTTTTTACTTTGCTTCTTGGTTATTTGGTAATGTATACATCACCAAAAATCTCTATCACAACCATAGGGCTTCTCTTTATTTTAAGTGCTGCAACACTTATAGCACCTGTTGGAAAATTTGCAGGTGAACTTCTATTAATGAAAAAAGATGTTATAGTAAAGACAAAGAAGTTCAGTTACCATGGAGATATTATCTATGATGGTCGAAAAGAGCTGAGCATATATGATTATGAACTAAAAAAAGTTATAATTCTTGATAAAAATAAAATTGTAAGCGAGTACTGATGAAATATATAAAATCTATTGCAAGTGGTGTAATGTTAGGAACAGCCGGTGTGGCAATGATGTCACTAATGAGTGGATGTGAGCAAAAACAACAAGAGCCACAAAATAAATTTCTAGTTATAGAACAGCAACCAAATGGAAAGTATGTAGTTGTTGAAGAGATGCCAACAGAAGGCCCGACACGTGCTATTATACGCGAAAAAGATGAGTATGGCAATGTGCGTGAGCGTTTTATGAATGAAGATGAGATGAAAGCACTTGCTGCTCAAGAGTACCAAAAAGTACAAGAGGGAACAAGTGAAACACTGCGTGAGGGCTCAGGTGATGCTGGTATGGGGTTAGCTGGTACTATTTTAGCTGTAGCAGCAGGGAGCTTGCTTGGTAATATGATAGGAAATGCCTTGATGAACAATAAAGCATTCTCACGCAACTCACAAGCTGCTAACAGAAGTGCCTATTCACGCTCAAAAAACTACTCAAAATCATCAAGAACAAGCTCAAGAAAGAGCTTTTTTGGAAGTTCTAAAAGATCTTCATACT
>JAMORG010000014.1 GCA_027063745.1 Sulfurimonas sp. | reverse complement strand
TCTACTTTGCCTTTGGTCGAAAAGCTTTTATAACATCTTCGTTCGTTTCTATATATGGTCCTTCAATGAGGTCTATACAGTAAGGAACAGCAGGAAAAACAGCATCCAAGCACTCACGAATGGACTTTGGTTTTCCTGGAAGATTGATAATAAGACTCTTGCCTCTTATGCCGGCAGTCTGGCGTGAGAGAATTGCTGTTGGAACATACTGCAGACTCACCTGACGCATAAGCTCACCAAAGCCCGGCATCATCTTCTCACACACATTTTCAGTAGCTTCTGGTGTCACATCACGCGGTGCTGGACCTGTGCCACCTGTTGTAACCACCAAACAACACCCCTCATCATCACACAGCTCTTTCATAGTCGCTTCAATCTCAGCCTGTTCATCAGGAATACATCTATAGACTATTTCAAACTCACTTTTAAGGTAATCTTTCATCGTATCTTGAATTGCTACACCGCTGATATCTTCATAGATACCTTTACTTGCTCTGTCACTCGCTGTAATTACACCTATTTTTATTTCTGCCATATTATCATCCTTTAGTATATTTCATTTTCTTGTCAATAGTTTTTTTAGATTTGTCTCCTAGAGGCTCAGACCAAAGGGAGGATTTGCCCTCGTAGAGATAAATCTAAAAAAACGGCTTTATTGGTTCAAAACCTCTACTCTGTTAATAAAAAATGATTCCCCTCTTTGATGAGCGTTACTGTTGCTACATCCAAAAAGAACTTCTTTGCCGCAACACTCTCTACTATCTGATCAGCTCCACCCAAATAGACTTCTATTATAACCCCTGCCTCACGCAAAGCATTCAAAGCATCTTTGTCCCATTCATAATTTAAAAGCTCTTCTAGCTCCTCTAAAACAGTCACCTCACGCGCTACATCTCTACGCTCATAAGGTAAAAAACAGGCATTGATAAACTGACGAAGATACTCCTCTTCATTTTTTCTGTACGCCATAAGCTGCAGTCGCTTAAACTTTGCATCTTTGCTCTGAAAAAAAGCAGGTGAGAAGAGCTGGAGTCTATCTACTCGTTTTCCCTCACGCAAAGCCCTCTTGGCAGCTTCAAAAGCCTTGATGGCACCATAAGAAAAGCCAGCAATCGTAAAATCACTTGTATCTAAGAGATCTTCAAAAAAATGAGACTCTTTGGATAATGAAAAACCACTATAAAACTGCATCTAAATACTTCTTCACTTCTTGTTTTGTAACACTCTCATACTCACGCAGCTCACTCTCAATAACCTGAATAACATTTGCATGCTTTTGTAACAGCACCTCTGTTTCAGCATAAAGACGTTTTAACAGAACTTCTTGCTCCTCTTCATCAGCTACGATTGATGAACCCATTCCATACTCTAAAACCATCTTCTTAACTATCTCTTTGGCTTCATCCAAGTCACCTTTTGCACTGCTGGAATGTTCACCATACTTGATGTCACACGCAACACTGCCTGCTATAAGCATCTTGACACGCGCTTCGAGCTCTTGCTTTATAAAAGGCTCATCTGTTGTAGGAGTCAAGTGCTCGTTTGAAAGCATCAGTTTCTCAAATGGCAGGTCATAATAGCTAGCAACAAGTACTTTTCCTGCCTGGTAAGTAATGCGGTAGGCTTTTTGCTTGTCGTTAAGCATCTGCAGCTTTTTCTTACCAAACATCACTTTGTCTTTTACCATCTCAAAATGCTCCAATGTCACTTGAAAATCATTTTGACGAAGTGCTAAAAGTGCTGCTTCATTTACAAGTGCTGCCAAGGCTGCACCATTAAAGCCTACAGTCATAGAGGCAACAGCAGAGATATCAAGATCATGCGGTACATTTTGTAGATACTTTTCTAAAATAGACTCCCGCTCTTTTTTAGTCGGCAGCTCAACAAAGATACGCCTGTCAAAACGCCCTGCACGAAGTAGTGCTGCATCTAAAACATCTATCTTATTTGTTGCTGCGATAACAATCACTCCGCTTGAGCCCTCAAAACCATCCATTTCAGTCAGAAGTTGATTCAGTGTTGCCTCACGCTCATCA
>JAMORG010000013.1 GCA_027063745.1 Sulfurimonas sp. | reverse complement strand
GTGTCACTACCTCTACACAGCTTAGATCTACAGCAAGTTCTTTAAGCCACACCTCTAACTGCGTAAGTGCTTTTTGTGTGAGCAGTTCAACAAAAGCTTGATGGTACTCTTTTGGCAGGCTTTGCAGCACTCCTTTGAGTGTTACAAACTCCTCATCTGCAAGCTCTACACCAAGCTCCTCACGCAGCCACTTTTTCACCTGGTTAAAGTCGATAGTTCCGTACTTGTTGTGAGTGTTTTTAAAGCCTTGAGCCACCTTTGTCATCTTGGCTACACTCGTAATAAAGAGCAGTTTTTTAAAGCGATATTTTTTCAACCGTGCCATTGCATCATAGACAAAGTTTCCTATCTCTACAATACTCACCTCATCATAGTGCTCTTTTGCAAAATCAACTGCCGTATTTCCCAAAGTAAAGACTATTATCTCTTGCGACTCAGCCGCTGCTACATCTATCTCCGTCTCTATGGAGTCGATGTAAGCTGAAGCAGAGACCGGTTTTACAATACCTCTTGTTCCCAAGATGCTAATGCCCCCAAGCACACCTACTTTTGCATTTGCTGTATCTCGAGCTATTATCTCTCCATCTTCTACACAAAACAGAGCATAAAGCTCACGCGGAGCATCATCTAAAATCTCTGCTACATTCTCACGCATCATCGCAAGAGGTGTGGGGTTGATGGCGGGATGATTTGGAGCGATTTTGAGCCCCTTTTTGGTCACTACACCCACACCCTCCCCTGCGTAGATAAAGAGTTTTGTATTTTTTACCGCTAAGATAGATGGGGTTTGCTCTTTTATGTCTTTTGGTGGCTCACGCAGAAGTCGGCAGGAGATTTTAGCTCCCTTGGTGACATCAATGTCGTCATTATCTCCTTTTATAGAGCTGTAAAAACACGCACCCTCACGCACCACCTCAATGGCAGCAACTTTTTGCTGTGGCAGAACTATCTCTAAGAGTTCACTTTTCTTTTGACTCACGCACTCATGCACGCAGGCTACAAGTGTAGCTGTTGCGTGAGTTCCTGTGGTGTATCCTGAGCGAAGTTTTTCTGCCATAATGGAGTTTTACTCATAAACCTTCATAGGTATAAAGTATTTCTCATCGAGCTCTTCTAGGAGCACCTTATCTTCACTGAGCATCGTAAAGAGCTCTCTCCACTGCTCGTCTCTAAAGTTATGAGTATGTCTGAGCCAGATGGCGTTGTTTTTTGGGTTGCCGTTTGCCTGAGTGTTCTCGGTTACTTGGCAGACCTGACGAAACCTACATGCTCCATAACATCCCGTACGACTTATTTTGATGCGGTTTTTACCTTTGTTAAGCCCCATCTCTTTGAGTATCTCACGCAGATGGCTGGCTTTATCTATCTTGCCTGCCTTACCACAGCGTTCATCATCACACAGAAGCAGCAGTGTTTTATAATGCATTATGGGACGTTCTGGGTCATAATCCTTTGGCTTACAGGTGTAGCCCTCTACCACTTCACTTCCCATCTCGTTGTAACGCACTTCAGCCTTTTTGACAGGGTTGGCACCTCTATTTCCCATTGTACTTTCCAAATTCAGTGTCATAATCTTTGATGAGTCTGTATGCTGCGTGTAGTGAGGCCACTACCATCGTCGAAGCTCCATAGCGCCCTTGTAAGATGATGCCCTCACATCCAAAGTGCTCCATAAACTCACGCCCGTACTCTTTAGACTCAACCACATTGACAAAGCCAACCGGAAAGAGTAGTAATATGACATTGTCCATGTTTACATTTAAGCGAATAAGCGTGTTGATAGCTGCATAGATATATGTCGGTGCATTGCCACATGCAAGCACCATCGGCTCATCTTGAAACTTCTCTATGGCAAGCTCTACAGCCGCATACGAGCGGGTCGTGTTGTTCTTTTTAGCCATCTCAAAGACTTCGGGCTCATTTACATAACAGATCACTTCATTTTCATACTTGTCAAGGTAAAACTGACTCAGACCTGAGCGAATCATATTGGTATCGACTATCAGTTTTGCTTTGCGCTCAAGCAGATCTTTGAGTTTGAGCATCGCATTGTCTGAAAAGTAGATGTTATCAATAACTTGTTCAAAACAGGTAGTCGTGTGAATAAGTCGCTCAACAAGTGCGCGTTCATTCTCATCAAAACGAGCAAATCCTTCGTACTGCTGCGCCTCCTCGTGAATCATCTCAAAAGATTTTACACTGATGGCATCGCCTATATTTAATGGGGGTTCTTGTATTTTAAAATTCATAATATGATTATATCAAAAAAACTTTTGACAAATATCAACTTATTCTTATAATATTTTTATTAAAATAGCTATTAGAATAAGTGAATTTTGAGGATATTTTTTATGCGTTTTTTATTATTATTTTTGGCTTTAAGCATAACACTCTTGGCAAAAGAAGATTTTGACTCCCTCTTGAGTGCCTACAAAGCAGAGGCAGATCTCTCACGCATTACCAAAAGAGAATCAGCAGGTTTTGTAGAGGTCTATACCCGCAGTGATTTGGAGATGATGCAGGTAAAAACTTTGCAGGATATCCTTAGAACTATTCCAAGTTTACATTATACCCGTACACAAAACAATCTTGTCTCAATATTAAAACCAACAACTGCACACTCTACACTCAGTGCTGTGCGTCTTTATATTAACGATCACGACATGAGCTCTAGCTCTTTTGGCAGTGCATTTTTGATCTGGGGAGAGTTGCCCATTGAGTACATTGACCATATAGAAATCTATAAAGGCTCCTCTTCCATAGAGTTTGGGAATGAAACAGCATCCTTTATCATCAGACTCTACACAAAAACTGCCTCACGTGAGGAGGGTGCAAAAGTTCGCCTTAGTGCTGATTCAGAGAAGAGCACCCTCTTTGATGCCTATTTTGCATCAACATATGATGATTTTTCCTATTTTGTCTATGCAAATACAAACAATATCAATCGTACAAAGTACTACAACTACTATAACAGTAAAAAATATACACTCTCAAGCGATTGCTCAGGGCATAATCTCTATGCAAACCTCAGCTATAAAGATCTGCGTATAGAGCTTGGAAGCTACGCTAAAGAAAGTGACAGTTTTTTAGGTATAGGCACACACAGAACGCCTAATGGCGGAGATTTGGATGCTTATCAGCACTATATTCATATTACACAAAAGCTCCCAAGCAACATCAAAGCACAACTCTCCTATGACTATGCGTCATATGACAGAAGCTATATTGACCCAAACGGCATACGTGTTGCCAACCTACCATCTTTAGATAACTATGAAATTCGCTTTAGAGATACGATACTAAGCGTTGTTTTAGAAAAACAGATTCGCTACGAAAAACATTCTCTTTTGTTAGGTACTTTCTATAAAGAGAAAAGATTTCGTGAAAATGGTACTTTTTCTGATAATACAACTAATTTTTTATATAAAAACAGTTTTGAAAACTCTTTGGATCTCTACTCATTATATGCGGAATACAATTATGATTATGATACGGACACAAAGCTTATTGCTTCTGCAAAAGGGGACTTTTTCCGCTATAAAAGAGATGTCAAAGATGCAAATGAGCTTGTATTACGTGCAGGGGTTATTAAAAATATTGATGATTTTCAAATCAAAGCCTTTGTAACAGACTCCTATATACTAACACCTTTTTACAAACTCTACAATCCGACAAACAAACCATACAAAGCCAACCCAAATGTAAAAAACAGCTCTTTATCTATTGGGACTTTAAGTCTTCGCTACCAGAAAAATGAACATGATATTGAGCTTGTTTTTGCAAAAAACAGAGTAAAAGATGCTCTTGTTTATGACCGCTCAACGCCTTATGGATATAAAAACAGTACTCAAAAGAGTTACTTTACCCGTTATGAGCTCAACTATACCTATGCTCTCAACAGTTTCAACAAACTCCTTGTTAACTTTTATACAGGCAAAAACTCTCAGGACTTCGTTTATAGCCCACAATATGGTGCAAATATACGGATATTTAACAGGTACAAAAAGTTTGATATCTACAATGAACTCCTTTACAAGAGTTCATACAGCTATGCCAACCTCTACATGGATGCATCTTTTAACTACAGTTGTGCCATAAAATATCACCCAAACAAAGACTTCTCAGTAGGAGTTCGTGGGGAGAATCTACTCAATGATGGGTATGAGCAGGCATATCGTGGCTACACAAGTGCCATTCCTGTAACAGACAAAAAAGTTTGGATAAATATGGAGTATCTCTTTTGAAAAAGATTTTTATACTCTTATCTTTTAGTATCATACTTTTTGCAGACAGTTTCAGTGTAGAGAAGAAGATCTATGCACATATTATCAATGCTCTGTATCCACAAAGAGCAGCTGTTATTAAGGTGTGGACAGATGATACAGCTAAACTCAGAGTACTTCAAAGCATACCTCGACTAAAAATTGTAAAAAAGCCTCAAGAGGCTGATTTTCTTTTAGTACACAAAGAAAAAGAGCTCCAGAGCAAAGGGCTGATTTTTACTACAGATTACCATACACTAGAGAGCTATAAAGATCGCGCTATAGGTGGATTTTACTGGCAAAAGGGTCGTCCAAACATTCTCTTTTTAAGACAGAACCTCAAAAAGCATCATATTAAACTGCCAGAGGATATGCAGGAGTATATTGAGGAGAGTTTATAATGAAGCAGACAAATAAGATCTATATTTTTTTATTTGCTTCTATTGTCCTTGCTATTGTGTACCTCTTTTTTGCAACACATACGATCCAACAAAAGCTCAACTCTAACATTGAAACAATTCTTATAGAGCAGGCAAAAAGTTTTGCTAAAAATATAGACGATGAACTCCATGAGCATATCCAGAAGGATCCTTATGCAGAACTCAAACAAAATCCGATGCTGCAAGAACATCTTGAAGGTGCACTCAGCATAATTGTCAATGATTTCTTTAAGTATGTCTTTGTTCTTTACAGAGATGATGCAGGAATATATCGTTATCTTCTTGACGGAAGTGATGAAAAAGCACACTTCAATCAGCGTATGAGTGTTGAAAAAAAGTACTGGGACAGTGTCTATAAAACAAAACAGCCAGTTATCATCAAACAGAGTGAGCTTGAAAATATCTGGGTTACCTACCTGCAGCCTGTCATCTTTGACAATGAGGTAAAAGCAGTTGTTGCCATAGATTTCTCAACACAACTGCCTACAAGCATCTACAATGCCATAGAACCTCTGCAAAATGTATTTTTATATATATTTGTCGCTATTGGCATCTTAGTCTTTATCTTGCTCTACCAAACACTTCTAAGCCTTAAAAACAAACAAGAGAGCATAACAGATGCACTTACGCAAACATATAACAGAACTTTCCTGCGTGAGCTTGTAAAAGGTATAGATATGTCCAAGTATCAGATAATGATGCTTGATATTGACTACTTCAAACAGATAAATGACAACTATGGACACAAGGCAGGGGATTATGTTCTAAAAAAAACTGCACAGATTATCTCACAGCAGATTCGTGAAGATGATTATCTCATTCGCTATGGAGGAGAGGAGTTTTTACTTTTTATAAAAAAAGGGGAAAATGAAAATACACTTGCTTTTAAGATAGCAGAGCGTATTCGTAAAAAAATTGAAAAGACTCCTTTTGAGTACGAAGACAAAACAATGCGCATCACTGTTTCAATTGGTCTTACAAACAACCCTGAGCATTTTAAAACACTCTCATTGGCTATAAAACATGCAGATGAGATGCTCTATCGTGCCAAAAGAGAGGGACGTAACAAAGTTGTCTCTCACAACACAAACAACACAAAAAAAGAGCATATAGAGAGAAAAAATATCAATGAAATGAAAGAAGCCCTTGAAGAAGATCGCATAATATGCTACTTTCAGGCAATTGTCAATGTCAATACGAACAAAATCTGCAAATACGAAGCTCTAGCCCGTATGATTGACAAAGACGGTTCAATTGTTCTACCTTATCTCTTCCTTGACACTCTTGCTCACACAAACCTCTACAATGACTTTACCAAAAGAATTTTAGAACTTGTCTTTGAAAAAATCAAATCAAAAAAAGTTGCCATCAGTGTAAATCTCAACTTCTCAGACATTCTTGACAATAGTATTTATAAAATTATTTTAGATGAGTTACAAAAGCACCAGGAGCTTACAAAATGGCTGACTATTGAACTGCTTGAGTATGAAATCATGCAAGAGAGCTCTTTGATTCAAGAGCGTCTTTTAGAGATAAAATCTTTTGGTGTACAAATTGCCCTTGATGACTTTGGAAGCGGTTTTGCAAACTATAGTGTCTTTGAAACGCTCCCGCTTGATATTTTAAAAATTGACGGCTCTTTGATTAAAAATATTGATACTTCCAAAACAAGCTATACCATTACACACTCTATTGCCACTCTTTCGCGTGAGCTTGGCATCACAACCGTTGCTGAATTTGTCCACTCCAAAGAGGTTTTAGAGATTGTTCAAGAGTTACAGATTGATGAAGCGCAGGGCTTCTACTTAGCCAAACCATCTGCTGATATTTAAGCTATAATTGCATATGCGATTTAGTAAAGATGATGCAAACAAACTACTACAAATCATGCAAGCCCGCCGTGATGTGCGCGGCAACCGCTTTATAAACACTCCCATAGAAGATGAAAAGCTCCAAATGATCCTTGAAGCAGGTATCTCTGCTCCGTCTGTCGGTTATTCACAACCGTGGAGATTTGTTATCATTAAAGACAACAAGATCAAAGAGTCGCTTGTACAAAACTTTGAAGATGAAAATACAAAAGCAAAAGCAATTTTTAAAGACAAAACACTCTACCATAAACTCAAACTCGAGGGCATCAAAGAAGCACCCATAAACATCGCCGTACTCTATGAGCCAAAAGAAGAGGCCGTGCTGGGTATGACGAGTATGAAAAAGATGGGTGAGTACAGTGTGGTGTGTGCTGTAGAGAATATGTGGCTGATGGCACGAGCTCTTAACATCGGCATAGGCTGGGTGAGTATCTTAGATGAGAAAAAAGTTCTTCAAAGCATCAAAGCAAAAAAAAATACACAACTCATCGCCTACCTCTGTGTTGGATACGTCGATAAGTTCTACGAAGAGAGTGAACTCAAAACTTTAGGCTGGGAAGAAGAAAAAGAACTCAGTGAAGTTGTTACCTTGTGTTGATAGCAAAGAGCTTATTGTAGAAAAAAAGACTGAGCGTATGAGAAAAACAGGGCACTCTTTTTAGGTCTTGACAGCTATACACAAAAACTAATCTATACCACTTAAAGCGCTCACGCGCCACATGGTATGCAGGTAGCTAGCAAAGATGCTGCCCTGCTTCCATCCACCCTCTTTGGCACTCTTTTTACTGACTTTATAGAGTTTTATATCAGTTGGTGAAGCAGTGAGTACTTTTGAGTAGTGAAAGGCGTGCCCTTTTATCACCCGGCCATCTAACTCACACTTGTAATAACCCAAACGCTCACGTTTGTCTGTTAGTGCAAATGTTATGGGTAAGATGCCACTCATCTCTTTGTCATCTATGTGCTCTCCAAGATAGATAAGCCCTGCACACTCAGCATAGATTTTTTTTCCCGCTTTTGCGTGAGCAAGCAAAGAAGCTTTAAAATATTTACTATCTTTTAGCCTTGCATAAGCATCCTCTGTCTCTACATAACCACCAGGCAGTATGACAATGTCAGCATCACTTGGTATGGGCTCATCTTTGGTACTTTTGATGATATGCAGCTTTTTGTAGCGCTCACGCAGGTAGGCGATGTTGTCCTCATAGACAAAGGAGAAGTTCTCATCTCGCACCAAAACACAGCACTCATCTTTTTTCTCTATCTTTTCAAAAGGATATCCCCCACTTATCTGCTCTTCATACCCCATCAAAGATATAAGCAGCTCCATATCGATGTGCTTTAAAACATCAGCTGCGATGCTCTGTAGCGCTGCAAGTTCAAGCTCACGCAGATCAAGTCCTAGGTGTGTGGAGGCAAGCGAAGGGAGGTTCTTCTCTATCCATCCACACACGACCACACCCTCACACTCTGCTTCTATGTGCTTTTTTATCAGTTCATAGTGCATCTTCGATGAGACCTTGTTAATAACAACAGCTTTTATGGTGTTATCATCTCTAAAGTGTTTGAGTCCCTGTACAACAGCGGCAGTGGTGATATAACTCCCGCTTCCATCAATGATAAGCAAAGATGTTACACCAAGTGTTTTTGCCACATTATAGGCAGATGCTCCCTTGTCCATCCCGTCATAGTAGCCCATTACACCCTCTAAAATGGCCACCTCTTTATCCATATAGTTATGAAAAAGCCAACGAAGCTGCTCGTCATTCATCATATAGCCATCAAGGTTTATCGAGGGAGTTTGCGCGATGCGTGAGTGAAACTGCGGGTCTATAAAGTCTGGCCCGCACTTGTATGGACGCACAGAGTTTTTAAAATGTTGCAACAGTGCCATGGTAAGCAGAGTTTTGCCTTGGTTGGATGCGATTGCCGAGATAAGGAGTGCTTTTTTTTTCATATTTTGTTTTTATATTATTTTACCCTACTCCTCTTGTATTATCCCTAAAATGCTATAATTCACCTAAAAAAGAAGCACTATGAAACGTTACAGACACTATAACAAAGAGACCGCTATCATCCTCTCTTGTTTTGGTTCAGTTATTGAACAGGAAAAATATTTTGAGTTTGAAGAGTATATAAAAGAGCAGTTCCCAGATACTCCTGTTTTTACGGCATTTTCATCAAAGATGGTCATCAAAGCCCTTGCTAAAGAGGGAAAAGTCTATAAAAATCTTCCACAGGTTATGGCAGATGTCGATATGGAAGGCTACAAACGCTACATCGTTGCAAGCATCAATATCTTTCCAACGGATGAGCATGAAGTCCTTATCCGTATGGTAAAGGGTTTTCGTGAGTTTAGCCTCGCAAATATCCGCTACACAAATGCACTCCTGACAAAAACAAAAGAGACATCGAACTACCTCAACTTTTTAGACTCTACTATCCGCGAAAAGACTCCGGAGTGCATCAATCTCTACATCATCCATGGTGTACCGGTTTTAAACCTTGCAGGGCTTGAAGCAGTCAACTATGTGAGTGGTTTTCTAAGTCGTATCAATGAGCGTAATATCAGCTGTTCTCTTGAAGGCGAGTACCCTTTCTTTGCCATCAAAGATGCTATAAAACGTGAGGTTCTTGCCATTACAAAAGGTTCACAGGATATTAAAGTAAACATCATACCACTGCTGCTTGTAAGCGGAAACCATTATGATAAAGATATGCGTGAGATAGCTAACGAGGTTGCAAAATATGCAAATGCCGACATTGTAGAGAGTATAAATGGTGATGAGAAGTTTAATCTTTTAGGTCAACAAGAGGTGCGTGAGCTCTTTTGTGAGAACATCGCAGTAGAGATAAAGAAACTAGGGCTTTAAAAGAGGGGGTGATGAAGCCCCTCTTTTGTTAATAGAGCCTAGATATATATCCAAGCAATAGCAACAGGATTAAAATCCTCAATAAGAACATTCGGGATTCCTTCTTTCAGCACTCCCACCCAACACTGCCCACACAAATCTATGTGCAAAAAAAAAGCCCTGCTTCTAAAAAAGAAGCAGGGCTTACAGTGCTTTTGAGGTAATCAGCCTCTAGACATCCCGAATGTCTTAAGTAAAATTATACCACAAAAAACCAAACTAAGCACGACAAAGCTGTTTATCAAACAGATACGCGCACTCATCTTTTGTTTTTGTATATGCTTTTACAGCTGCTAATACTGCCATATCAACAAGCGGCTCGATGATAACAACACCCATATACGCACTACCGAAGCTCAGTACATTTTGAATGTTCTCTGCACCAAAACCTTGTCCGTAAAAAGCCCAAAAAGCAACCCATGAAACAATGCTTCCTTCCCAGATCACTGAGAGTTTGAGCAGTTGAGAATAGCTGATATCTTTGTATGCCACACCTTTTGGAATGATCTTTTTAGCAGCAAAATCAAGAGCGAACATACTTGCAAGCAGTGTTGTTACATTGATACCATACTGTGGCAGATCAAACTGTGCAAAGAAAAGCCCCTGTACTAAAAGCCCAAGTGTCAAGCCAATAGCAGCTGGCGCTAAACCAAATACCAGATAGATTGTCGTTCCCAAGATCAGGTGAACTTCACTCACACCGATTGGGTAGTGAGGCAGTACCTCAAAACATGAAAATACTATCGCTATTGCAATAATACTTTTTAAAATAAGAGAGATCAATCCATTCTCTTTAATATTATCCCACGCAACCTTTGCTGTTGCACCAATAACTGCTGCTCCTGTTCCATAGCTAAGAATCATCTTAGCTCCATCTACTACACCTGCTTCTATATGCATACTGCATCTCCTTTAATTTTTTTCAAAAATTTAAGGGAACCTCTTTCATTTCCCTTTTTATTACGGAAACGGAAGTAATCCCGTCTCCTACGCTAACGCTTTGTTCTCTTTGGCAGAGTGCCCTCGGCACTTGTGCCTCTTTATTACTTAAAAAAGGAAAATCCTCTCTTCTTGTTCCAATTCTCACGAATGGGAATACATACTTAAATTGTTACAGTTATTATACCCTGCTATAACTTAGAAGTTATAGGCAACCAAAACTCTGAAATTGTCATTGTTAAAGTCTGTAGAGCTGCTATCTTCTCTGTTTCTGTCGATACCATAGAGTCCTGCAACCGTCAGCTCTTCATTGTATGTATATTCAAACCCGATATTTTGCTCAACGATATGTGCTTTTGCACCTGTTGTATCTGCATCACCCTTAAAGTCGCCATAAGCATACAAAAAGTTCATATCACCCAAAGCATAGCTCACGCCGGCTACCCATGCGTGAGCAGATCTGTCTTCTGTGATTTCATCTAAAATCATCGCATCCATATTTGTAAAGAGTGTTCCTCCGCCATAGCCGCTAAAACTGTGTTTGCCGGCTTTGCGTTTTGACTCGTTATAGCCGACATTAAGACCCAATCCATTGACAACAAACTCTCCGGTAGCTCCATATATCTCTGCTGCAACACCACTGTGTGAGAGCTCTTCTTGTTTGAGATACTGTACTACACCATGAACAAACATATCTTTATTGATATGATAGTGCCCACCAAAGTCAACATAGTAAGAGTTGTTACCGTTTGCATCTGCACCATTTGCTATGTCACTCTCTGAGGCATTTGAGAAGTTATATACCCAAAGGTTTCCTTCAAGCACTTTGCCATCATATGTCAAACCTGCAAAATTTGCTCCATCTTTACCGGTTTTTACCCATTTATTCTCCAGTCCTGCATCGCTCCCTTGCCATCTATCAAAGTGGCCAAGCATAACAGTGAAGTTTTCTGCTTCATAAAGAGCCGTATATGCCTCAAAACTGTTAGGAATCATTCTTATATCATCACTGTCAGCCAGCGGTGTATCGAATATCTGTCGTCCTGCTTTTAGCAAAAGGTTTTCATAACTGTATGTAATATAAGCCTCTTCTACCTGAGTATAGCTTTTTTCGGCTCCTGAGAGTTCTGGATTGCGCTTGTCACCCTCACCACTGAGATAGTTAATGTCATGTGATGTCATAAAAGCCACACCACCACTAAAGCCTTTGTACTCAGCAAGCTCATATTTCAAACTACCGCCAAGTGCTGTTGCATAGCTATTGTTGCTGTTTTTTTCATTATACTGCATATACATAGAGCGAATCTGCCCTGTAACTTTCCCACCTGTAAACATATGGCGCACTTCATCTACCACGCCCATCTCTTTTGTATCACGTTTGGCAACTTCACCTATAAGTTGTTTTACAGAGTGTTCTCTGTCTCTATTTACCTCTTCATTTGCAGCAGCTGTTACTTCCAAACAAGTAAAAGCGAAAAGACTTAAGAGTATTGTGTATCTTTTTTTCACGATTATCCTTTTATTTTTTCATCTATTTTTAAAATGATAATCTATATCATCTTATAAAGAACTTATATATTTGAGAGTAATTATCAAAAAGGTGGAGATATGTCCGAATAGAGTATGGATTGCTTGGGAATATCGTGCTTGGGTGTTACAAAAAGCTTGAGACTTTTTTTTGTTCTGCTTAAAAAAAAGCAGTTACAGTGACACGCCTTTTGATTTATCTGCTGTGTAAAACAGGCGGCTTCGAGTTCTTGACACTCTTCTAGCTCCTCAGAATCATCACACTCAAAAGAGCCAAATATATGAAATTTTTGCACGCGCGTAGCTTGGCTTTGCAAGGTCACAGCATTGACAGTAGCAGTGATAGCACTCAAACTAAAGTAGTTCTTT
>JAMORG010000012.1 GCA_027063745.1 Sulfurimonas sp. | reverse complement strand
GAATGGTATCTAAGTCTTTTGGATCAACTTCCTCCTCACTTAAATCGTACTCATCCCCCTGATAAAACTTCTGCTCTTTAGCAAACTTCTTCTCACGCTCGAGCTGTTCTTTTATATGTTTTTGTTTTAATATCTCTTCTTTTGAAAGATTTTGAGCACTTACAAGTGTTACTCCAAATAACCCCAGCATAAAAAAGAGTACAGATACTTTTTTCATAAAACAACCTTATAAATTTATTTATCTTAAATTATATCTTATTTTTATGCTTTTTCAAAAGACAAGAGATCTAACTCTCTCTTATCTTGAGCAAGTACCGTTTACAAACTTCCCATTTTTCTTCATACACTCTAGTTCTTCTTGTGTAATACGAATCATTACAACTGTTCCAGATTTACCATTACCCCAGTGACCAGTTAAACGAAAATCATTTGTATTTCCGCTCACGCGTCCAGTAAACTCAGCCCAACCAGGCTTTTTGTTATGATCTGAATAGTCTAAAGAGATGATATGTTTTGTTCTTGAGTAATCCCAAGCCAGTGACTCTTCACCTCTTTTTGTCAGTTTTCTATTATTATCATATTCAGAAAAATAGCCTCTTTCATTTGCATAGAGTTCCATCCATACATGATATTCATCATAGCTTCTATATGGGTCTAATACTTTATAATAACCAATAAATGAGTTGTTATCTGCATACTTCACATTCACAACATTTTTTGCGTTTGCTTGATTGATATAAGAGATATCCATCTTACCATTTTTAATTATATGTGCTTCCACACGACGATTTTCAAAGCGTCCCTCTTTTGTTTTGTTAGTAGCTATTGGAGCCAGTTCACCAAAACCTACCGCATAAACTTTATCTTTATCCACACCATACTCTACAAGTTTATCCACAACAGACTGTGCTCTTTTTTGAGAGAGGCGTTGGTTGGCTTTTTTTGGACCACTTGAGTCTGTATGCCCTTGAAGCTCTGCTGCATAGCCTGTCTTCTTAAGGTATGTTGCCAGCTGTTTTACTTGAGGGTAGTACTCTTTTTTCAGTTTTGCAGACCCGCTGTCAAAGTTAATCTTGAACTTAAAAGTATTTCCTTCCCAGTTGTCTGCTTTAATATCTAACTCATCGGTAATTGTAGTAATAATCTTGTCAAGCGCAACACTGTCATCAGCGGAATAGTAACTCCCTCCTCCAGCTTGAGCAAGTCGCTCCAGTGCTCTTTTTGTACTACCATCTACAGAATAGCCTATCACATAGATATGCGCATCGATTCCATATTTGCTTTTTAAGCGTTTTGCTTCAGCAACAGGGTTCCCGCCACATGTCTCAACACCATCACTGATGATAATAATATTTACTTTTTTATCTATACTTTTTAAAACATCTCCTGCTTTACGGATAGATGCAGCCAGAGGTGTTTTCCCCGATGGAGAGATAGCTGAAGAGACCGTTACAACATGGTCAAAGTCATTGTTGGATGGCTCAATTAGTAGCTCTGTGCTATGACATCCGTCATTAAACGAGATAAGACCTACATTTGTCTTATTACTATCTAGCTGACTAGAGATATCTTTGAGCATATCTTTTGCAGCAACTATCTTGACCTTTCCAGATCCATCACGCTCCATCATACTTCCAGAGCCGTCTAAGATAAACATTAATACATCTTTATCAGACTTATAAACCTTCTGTGGCTTCTCCTCCAAATAAGAAGCAAGTTTGTCATAATTTAGCTCCGCACACCCTGAAAACAGCATTAAAAATAATGCCATTAATGATAAAATACCCTTTTGAAACATATGTTTTCTCTCTTTCATTTGATTGATTGTCATAAAGTAATTTATAACAATTTATAATTTAAAAAGAGAATATTAGCTTAATATTTCTTAAAAAAATATATTTAATTTCACAAAAGGTAATTCTTTTCCAATGCAAAAAAGACTCTTAAAGTGGTATGAAAAATATGGTCGCCATGCACTTCCATGGAGAAAGACAACTAATATCTACCATATCTATCTCAGCGAGATAATGCTGCAACAAACACAGGTAAATCGTGTGCGAGATGAGTACTATCCGCAGTTCTTGGCAAAGTTTCCGACTCTCAAAGCCCTCGCTGAGGCAAAAGAGGAGGAGGTTATCGCTGCATGGAGCGGGCTGGGGTACTACTCACGTGCACGCAATCTGCACAAAACCGCCAAGCTCTGCCAAGATGCACTGCCAAAGAGTTATGAAGAGCTACTCAAACTCCCAGGCATTGGCAGCTACACAGCCAGTGCCATCTGTGCCTTTGGATACCATCAAAATATAGTCGTACTCGATACCAACATCAAAAGAGTCATAAAACGTTATTGCGCCCTGCTGAATCCAAATGAAAAAACACTCAACCAAGCAGCAGAAAAAATTCTAAACGACAAAGAACCACGCGCTCATAACCTCGCTCTTATGGATCTAGGCTCAATGCTCTGCACACCTAAAAATCCACAATGTAGTCTCTGCCCACTTGCAAGTGAGTGTCAAGGAAAAGAGGAGCCAGAGCTCTACACACAGACAAAAAAAACAGCGTATGAAGCGATGGATCTTTTCTTTGGTGTTTATATAAAAGATGAAAAGATAGCACTGGTAAAAACAGAAGGAAGTATGTATAAAGGAATGCTCGCACTCCCAGAAGTTGACCCTCTTGAGGAGAACTATATAACAAGCTTTAAACATGCCTACACAAAGTACAGACTTACAGTCAAACTCTACAGAATTGATGAGGCACCAAAAGAGCCGCAGTGGATCGCTTTTGATGAGATAGAGAGTGCACCACTCTCCTCTCTTGTAAAAAAGGCACTAGCTAAGCTAGTATAGACTCATTATGCCTCACTCTTTTGCATAATGATTGTCTGCGTAGGGAATGCAAAATCAAGTTTTGCAGCATTGAACTCTTTTAAAATCTGCATATTGACAGCATCGTTTGTAGCTGCTATCGGACTGCCTTTTTTGATCCAGTAAATGACCAGAATATTGAGTGAAAAATCACCAAAGGAGTCAAACGCGATAACTGCATCCTGTGTATTTTCATTTTCATCAATAATTTTATGTAAAATCTCTTTTGCACGCTCAATCTCCTCAGGTGCTGTATCGTACGTAAGCCCAAGAAAAAACTTAACCTTTCTTCCTTTTTCCCTACTTACATTCAGTACTGCATTATCTGTTACTTTTGAGTTGGGAATGGTAACTATTCTACCATCTAATGTTTCAAGTTTCGTGCTGCGTAAACCTATCTCTCGTACATACCCCTCAAAACCGTTTAATATAATACGCTCATTGATATTAAAAGGTTTGTCGCTAAAGATGATAAATCCGCCAAAAAGGTTGGATACGGCATCTTGTGCAGCAAGAGCAAAGACCAAGCCTCCAATACCAAGGCCTGTAATCATAGTTGTTACATTATAGCCGGCATTATCTACACCGATTATAATAGTAACAGCCCAGATGGCGACATTGATAAGCTTTTTGACTATCGGCAGCAAAATATCATCAAGATCTGTTTCACTCTCTTTGACTTTTGGTGCAATATACTTCTCAATAATCGAATCTAAGAGACGTGTGGCAAACCATGCTACATTAAAGATCACTAAAAAGTAAAAGACAGCATCAATAAATTTTTTAACACCATCACTAATGTCTAAGATATCTATGGCAAACCATATACCAAGAAGCGAAAGTGCTAAAGAGAGAGGCTCTTCAAGCATATCTATAATGATAAAATCCAAATCATTATCTGTCTGTTTTGTATATGCTTTGATTGTTTTTTGAATGATCCAATAAAACAGACGTGCAAATATCACAGCTCCTGCTGCTATAACAAAGGCTAAAAGCCAACTCTTAAGAGGATTCCCCAAATAGATGGTATCCAACATTAAAACTCCTTGTAATAAAATTTACTGTTGCCAAAGCAGTGCAATATCATTAATGACAATATCACTTCTTCTTGGTTTGATAGAGAACTCTTCTATTGCATAGTTTTGCGCAGCGAACTGAGCTTCGATGCTTACTATCTCACTTTGTAGCTCCTCTTGTAGCTCATCAATCTCAGAGCTGACATCTTCAAGCATCTGTGTCACCTGACGAACATCATCTTTTTCATCAAAGACCGCTCGCCCTTTTTTCACAGCAGAAGCACCACGACGCACACTGCTCATAGCCCCACCTCTGCCAAAAAAAGCGCCAAAGAGTGCCATTCCGACATCTATGAGTGTGTCCGATGTCTTTTTACTTACATCCTCTTGCTCTTTTTGCAGCTTGAGTTCAAGCTTCTTCGCACGCTTATCAAGAGATTCAAACTTTTTCTCATAGCGTTTTTGCAACTTCTCTATCTTCTCATCTCTTATCTCACGCAGCTTGTTGGTAACATCTACAGCAAACTCGCTCTTGCTCTGATAGAGTTTCGACTCCAGTTTTAGCTCTTTTTGTCTGTACAACCTTACTCTTTTTGTTGCATAGAGATGATTACTTATGCTCTTTTGTGCTGCTTTGAGTGACTTTGCATCACGGATGAGTACTGGAAGCTCGGCAAAAGAGGCATCTAAAGGCTCTTTTTTCAAAAGATTTCCAAGCTCCTCTTCTACAGCCTCTTCCCACACAAAATCTCGCTGCTGTGAAGTAAGTTCAAGCTTTAGCTCTATCTCTTCATGCTCATCGATAGCACGCTTTTGATTGTAAAAACGTACATCGGCATCGACATAGATGTATGGGTAGAATTCACCCGTAGCATTGACATCAGTTGAAGAGAAGTACTCTTTGATTCCCTCTGCCAAGATAGGCTTGCGGGAAGCTTTATCACTTGCAGAAGTGTATTTTGTCTCTTTTGCTTGCTCACGCGGCTCTTTTTTTTGTGCTGCCTGCTCTTTTTTTACCTGCATCAAATGCTTGATATCATCTTTTGTAATAGGCCCTTTTAGGTAGGAAAGTACCCAACGGGTTGAGAAGTTGATGGTTTTGTCTGCATGCACATTTTTTAAAAAGAACTCTCTGCCTTTAAGTGTTGCCAGTCGTTTGGCAATCTCTGCTTTACTCAGCTCTGACTTGTTTGCCAAAGGCTCTAAAACACGTTCTATATCCTGTTTTGTCTGCAGTTTTCCAATGAACCATGTACCGATATTTGAGATTGCTTTATAGTCAATGTCAACAGGGTTTTGTGTCGAGAGTATCACCCCCGTACCAAAAGCACGCGCCTGTTTTAGAAGCAGCATCATCGGTTTTTTCGATGGCGGATTCTTCGTCGGTGGAAAATATCCATAGATCTCATCCATATATAAAACACTCTTAAGCGCTGATGTTCCACGTTGTCTGCGCATCCAGCTGATGTAGGCGTTTAAAAGAAGAGTCACAAAGAACATTCGCTGTGCATCATCGAGGTGTGCAATGTTAAAGATGGCTATCTTTGCTTTGCCGTTTTCATCATAGAGCATATTTTGAATATCAAGCGGCTCACCGTCTATCCACGATGCAAAAGAGATAGAGGAGATGATACCATTAAGATCCATTGCAAGTTTCATACGCTCTTTTTGCGGGTAGAAACTACTCAGTGAAAGTATGCCCACCTTCTCAAACGGAGGCGATGCTACTGCACCGATAAGCTCTTCCATGGAGAGTGACTTGCCTGCACTGTAGTAATGATAAAAAATGTTTGAGAGCAGAAGATGCTCTTTTGAGTTGAGAGAATCCGACTCGATGCCAAGCAGAGCAAGAAGTGATGAGACAGTAGTGTTAATGAGTGATACAAAAGTATCATTATCTTCTAAGACCTCATCACCCGGAGCATTAAACTCACCAAGTATATTTACACCAACACCCGCCGAGCTTCCCGGAGTATAGATAGTCTTCTCAACTGCAGCAAACTTTTTAATGCGTGAGATATCTTGATGACTTGATTCTATCCCCTTTTTCCACATCTCTGCCACAGCAGCAGGGTCTTTACCAGACTCAACCCATGGGGAAAACTCCTCAGGACTTAGGTTCTCAAAAGCAAGACAGAGGTTTCCCATATCTCCTTTAGGGTCAATGACAATAGCCGGAATGTTATCAATAGCAGCCTCTTCTATTAGCCCTATTCCAAGCCCTGTCTTACCAGAACCCGTCATACCGATAATCATCGCGTGTGTCGTTAAATGTTTTGATTTATACAGGGCAAGTTCTTCACTCTGGCTCTCTTTACCAAGATAAAAGAGCCCCATCTTTTCATATATATCGTGCATGTCATAATCCGTGGGAAAATATTGTAAATATACTAAAGATTATAACATAGAATAAAACATAAAAAGTTAGGAAACAGTGAGTTTTTCAAAGCCTTTTATCCTCTTAAAACAATACAATGTAACTAAAAAGCAAAGATAGTGTATAATTAGAATATATAACAAAAAAGGCTACACCATTTTATCGAAAAAAGAGACGCTCTCTGAGCAGTTTAAAAACTTCTACCATCAGCACAAACCCGCAAACTTCGAAGATGCAGTTGAAAAATTCGCCATCTTCGGTGGCGTAGAGTGGGGAGAAATAGATACATCAAAACCAAGCTATGAGCTTATTGAGAAGCTTATCTTAAAAGATTACCGCTACATTCGTGAGGATATCAACGAAATCACAGACGGACAACCCCTCTATCACTCCATACTCTCTGCCATAGCTCTTAGTGACGGAAAAGTGCATGCCGTGCTTAAGCGTGCTCGCGTGAGCGAAGAGGTGGGTGAACCTGCTATACAGACTCTCATAGAACGCGGTATCATCAAAGCCAAACGCTGCAAGGGTGCTGATGACAAGCTCTTTTTCACACTGCCGTTTTTGCGCTTTTGGTTTGCCTTTGTCTCTCCACTCTTTAAAGGGGTAAGAGATGGTGATTTTAAAGAGGTAAAAGAGCGCTGGGCATCGTATGAGAACGAATTTGTACAGCTCCCTTTTACAGAGCTCTCGCACGCACTCATCAAAAAGATGCGTGGTGAAGATTTCATTATGGAGATCTCCCAGTATTGGAAGAATGATGGCTTGGAGCTTGATATTTACGCAAAAACAAAGGCGAAAAAACGCCTTATCGGTTCATGTAAATATACAAACACTAAAATAAAAAAGAGTGAGCTCACGCGACTCGATACACTTGCCAATGAGGCCGGCATAGATTATGATGGTATGATTATCGTTGCAAAAAAAGGCTTCTCAAAAGAGCTAAAAGCACAAAAATCAGAGAACTTACAACTGCTTACACTTAAAAACTTCAAAGCATTAGTGGAGTAAAACCATGAGCAAAAAGGTGCTGCTTTTACATGGCTGGGGAGGGAGCAACTACCCACACTGGCAAAGCTGGCTTGCAAGTGAGTTGGCAAAAGATTACGGCTGTGTCAACTTTCTACGATTTTCCAATGTAGATGAGCCAAAGCTTGAGCTTTGGATGCGTGAGGCAAAAGCCGCACTTGATGATTTTCGTCCTGACATTGTCATCTGTCACTCATTGGCAAATACACTCTGGTTTCATCTGTGCAATCAAAACAAAGAGCTGCGTGAGATAGAGAAGCTCTATCTTGTTGCACCTCCAAGTATGTACTGTGACATCAAAGAGCTCAGTGAGTTTTTCCCTCTCACTGCACCACAAAAACTCTTTGCAAAAGAGACTCTGCTCATCACCTCAACAAATGACCCTTATATGACGCAAACAGAGACAAAAGAGTTGCAAAAAGAGCTGAATGTTCCTCTAAAAGTGATACAAAATGGGGGACACTTAAATGCAGATAGCGGCTATGGTGCATGGCCGTGGATGCTTAAAGAGTTAAAATCACTTCATTAAGCATACACGTCCAAAAGAGCATTGGAACTTTGTACTTGAGGGGCTACATCTTTTTTGAGTCTATTTTCTTCCACTTTTGCTTTGAGTAGTGTTTCATTACTGCTCTGTAAAAGCTGTTTTGACTCTTTTGCAGTATCTGTATCTCCTGCATCTTCTTTTTTTACAGAACTAGGGTCTAGTTGTCCAAACTGGATAGGACTTGAGTAAGGTGACTTAAATATATATTGTCGAATTTCCATAGCATCCTCCTTCTCATCTTTCATAAATTATAACACAAAATTGATAAGATTAAACTACAATAAAACGATCACGACCACTCTTTTTTGCTTGATAGAGTGCATTATCTACTCTCTTAAAAAGCTCTTCATAACTGTCACCATCTTTATAAAGTGTCGCTCCAAAAGAGGCCGTTAGTTTCGTTAATGGTGCAAAATCTTCTGCTTTGATTCTTTTTTGAAGTTTTTGTAAAAGTCGCGTGAGCCCATTTTTATCTATCTTTCCTGTAATAATGATAAACTCCTCCCCACCCCAACGAGCAATAAAATCATCTGCTCGAATGGAGCCAAGAAGAGTCTTTGCAAACTTGCGAAGCACTAAATCCCCTATATCATGTCCATAACTATCATTCACATGTTTGAAAAGATCGATATCGACAAGTATCAATCCAAAACTCTCTTCATATCGTTTTGCACTGACAACCTTGCGCTTTATCACGCGAAGATATTCACTTCTGTTGTAGAGCTTTGTAAGCGTATCATGTGTACTGATGTTCTCTAGCTCTTTGCTTGTAACTTTTACCAAGTGTGTCAGGGCTTTTCTAATTGGATCACAAGTAATATCTATACTCTTTTTAAGCTCTTTTTTTTCGACACTGTTATGCTCACTAAGAAGTAGAAATGTTGTTGTAACATTTAAAAGTTCAGCTATTTTACCGGAAGAGAAGTACTCACCAAAAGTAAAAAAACCAACACTTGGAGCCAATGACTCTAAAATATTGAGTTCGCTCATTAGCTTCTCATGCAAAAGTACCTTTCTGGCAGAACATGAGTAGATATACACTCCCTCTGCAGGAATTTTGTCAAGCTCATGAAATGTCTCTTCAAGCTCATCTGTAAGCTCTTCGATATTGGCAAAGCTAAAACGGACAATATCACCCTCTTCAAAAAGCCCTGCAAACTTTAAAGCTTTGCCATCATCCACTACAGCAATTGGATCACGTGCAACCAAAACTCCGTCACGATGGACTATAAGAGGAAACGGCATACACGAACTTGGAAGATCTTTTACAATGGCATCACCCAGATATTTACGATAGACTTCAATAACAGACTCTCCATCTATCTCATATAATATTGGGCCATTTGCCTTTGTAACCATCATATCTTTACCAACAGGAGTCCATTTAAGTATATAATCACTGTTAGTATGCAGATCTTCTGAACTAAAAGAACAGACTATACAGGCATTTTCACTTGTTTGCTTCTCATTAAATACAAAGGTCTTCTTAAAATCATAATCAGATGCTCTTCCACCCGCAACAACAAGATCACTGTTACGACTGTAAAGCTCTTTTAAAAAGCTCTCTGCATCACTGATGAGTCCGTCACTGACAATAACCATTGCTTTTGTATCTTCAAAGATAAGCTCTTTTTCAATACGCTCAATAATATTGTCGGATTCAAAAGAAAAGAAGTCACACGCTAAGCGTGTAGTATCAAAAAGGGAAAAAGAGATAACGGTCTCGTGCTCATACATTATACCCTCAGAGATGACTCCGCCGGCAGTTGCACCAAGAATCTTCGCATCGGGCAATTCTGCTTTGATAAAAGCTGCCAAGTCCATACAGTAAGCTTCATCTATGACTCCACTGAAAATCTGCACAAAAACAGCCTTTGCAGATTGTATCTTTCGTTCTGCTATGAACTTTTTGAGTGAATCATCACTCTTATAAAGGGTACTGTAAAGCTTCATAACTTCATTATACTCCCGTCAAGATAAAACTTTTCTAAAAACTCACTAAAGCATCCAGACACTGAAGTTCTTCTTTTTTATGGGTTTTTGTTTAAGCTCTTTATATGCAAGATCGGCTCTTGGTGTTTTTATGGCTACATAAGACTGCTTCTCATAGATGTCGATCTTACCGATATCATCACCACTAAGCGCTTTTGATGCAGTCAATGCACCCAGTATATCACCGGCTCGAAGTTTATGCTTCTTACCACCTTCAATAACCAGTGTAACAAACTCCGGCTTCATACCAAAACCATCAAATTCTTCTAAAGCATCGCTCTGCAGCAGTTTTGAGCGCTCACTAAAAAGGCTTTGTGCATACTCTTTTTCATTTTTGCCAAAAAGTGTAACAGCTACTCCTTTAGCTCCTGCTCTGCCTGTTCGCCCTATTCGGTGACGGTAGATCTCAGGAGTATTTGGCAGATCAAAGTTTACAACCATTGCAAGCTCTTTAATGTCTAGCCCACGCGCAGCAACATCGGTAGCGACAAGTACGGGTGTTGAGCCATTGCTAAACTGCACAAGTACATCGTTTCTGTCATACTGTTCCAAATCACCATGCAGTGCAAGGGCGTCTATCTTGTTCTCTACCAAAAAGTTTGCTATCTCATCTGTTTTTAGCTTGGTATTGGTAAAAATGATGAGATTTTTTGGTTTGTATGTTGCAAGAAGAGCCAAAAGAGTCTCTTCTTTGTGCTCGCTTTCTATAAAGATCTCTTCAATATCACTCACAACCTCTTCATCATCACTCTCTACCACAACAGGATCATCTAAGAGCTTCTCTATCACAGCTGAGACCTCATCATCATAGGTAGCAGAAAAAAGCAGGGTCTGATACTTTGGTGGCAGAAACTTCATAATAGCCTCTACCTCTTCCATAAAGCCCATATCGAGCATTCTGTCTGCTTCATCAAGTACAAAGGTCTCAAGATCTTGCAGGGAGAGTGTCTCTTTGTTTAGGTGTTTGAGTACACGTCCTGGAGTACCTACTATAATGTGTGCCTGATGCGAAAGTGAGTGCTCTTGTTTGCGAAAAGATTCACCGCCTGTAAGCATCAGTATTTTTACATTGTGCTGAGACTTTGCAATGTTACGCAGCTCTTTTGCTACCTGATTTGCAAGCTCACGGGTAGGACAGAGTATAAGGGATTGCACACGAAACTTCTTGACATTGAGCTTGTGTAAAAGGCCTATGCCAAAAGCAGCTGTTTTACCACTGCCTGTCTTTGCTTTTGCAACGATGTCACGCCCTTGCAAAATAGCAGGAAGAGCTGCTTCTTGAATGGCTGTCATCTCTTTGTAATCGAGTTCTTGGAGTTGTGCAAGCATCGCTTGCGTGAGGGGGAGTTTATTAAAATTCATGCAACATTATACACAAATTCTAAACAAAAACCTCATCGACACGGAACCAGCCCGCAATAGAGTAGCGCTCTTTTTTTGCCGGCAGTACCTCATGAGGGAATGCTTCGCTCAAAAAGACAACAAGACGGTTTTGCAATGGCAAGAGCTCACGCAGCTTTCTGTCATCTTTGTCGTAAATGACCAGTTCACCACCATCTGCTTCACTCCAGCTGTCATTAAGATAAAAGACCGTTGTAACTACACGATTTTTGGAGTTTTTAAAGGCATCAAGATGTTTCTCATAAAAATCCCCTGCCTCATACTTGGCAAAGTGTGCTTCATAACGCTTTATACCCATAAAAAGAGCGCGGTTGATATGCTCACGCAGACCATTGGCAAATTCGAGATACTCTTGCTGAGCTTTAGAGCCTGCTTCATCGAGCCAGCAAATCTTGTCACGACGACGATTCTCATCACGACTGCCTTTTGTTGATATACCTGCTTTTTTAAAGTCATTACGGCTCTTTGCCTCACGCAAGAGCTCTTTTGCTAAAGAGGCATCAAGGGCATTGTCTAGAACAATATAACCGTCGTTTACAAGTCCATCGACTATTTTTTCATAAAGGGTTTCATACATAAGGGGTATTGTAGCGAAGCTTTTTACCCTCAGTCAAGCCGAGGGTAAAAGGGGAAAGAACTTAGATAGGTAAAACTCTGATTTTTGGCGAGAGTTTCTCTTTAAGTGTTGACTCGATTGCATAGAGTGTACCTGTTGCACTTGAAGCACAACCGTTACATGCACCGAGGTAGCGAATGTAGATGTCGATGTAGTCATCATTTTTCTTAATATCGATGATCTCCATATCTCCACCATCCATGATTAGGAACTGGCGAACATTCTCATCGATAACCGCATCAACCGCTTTGATCTGCTGAACAAGAGTCATCTCTTCAAAAGGAATATCTCCAGTTGAGCTTGCATCTGCAGCTTTTTTCATCTTCTCTTCATCCATCTCTTTACGAGTCTGCTCTAAGATGTCAACAAGGTAGTACTCTCTGTCTTCATGACCACCCGGTTTGATACAGCTTTTACAGAAACCACCGGCTTTTGTGTAGTCTGTAATCTCTTCAACCGTTTTGAGGTCATTTAGCTTGATAACCTCTTTGATAGTGTTGAGTGATACACGAGCACACTCACATACGATGATCTCGTCTTCAAAGCTCTCTTCATCAACACCTAAGTATAGTGAAGCTGCTTTTTTGATAACATCGTATGCCATAACAGAACAGTGCATCTTTTGTGGTGGAACAGCAGGAGTGTCCGGATCATCACGAAGTGCTTTTTCAACATCGATGTTTGTGATCTTTACCGCCTCTTGAACAGTTTTACCGATACAAAGCTCTGTCATAACATCACTACTTGCAATAGCAGTACCACAACCAAAAGATTTGAACTTTGCATTTACAATTTTGTCTGTTTTTGGGTCAATCTCCCAGTATAAACGTACTGCATCTCCACAGCTCTCAGCACCAAAATCAGCAACAATAAGTTTGTTCCCATGTGCTTCAGCCTCTTCTGGAGTGATCTCCCCTTGGTGTTTTGGGTTGTTCATTAATTCTTGTACTTTGTTTGAGTACGCATCCCAAAGTGATGCGCCTAATAAATCATCTTTTGCCATCTTGATAAATTCCTTTTAATTTTTCTATATTTTTCGTTAGTGCGCCATATGGTGTGGAATGTGACACTCGCCAGCTTCTCCACCCGGAGTCGGTTGCACTTTTGCAAATGAGCTAGAGATCGCACGCAGACGCTCAACTGCTTTTTTGAAATGCTCGATAGTATAGTCTATCTCTTCATCTGTCGTAAAACGAGAGAGTGAGAGACGAATACCTGTATGTGCCAGTTCATTGTCAGCACCGATAGCAAGCATTACTGTGTTTGCTTCCAAGTCTTCAGAAGCACAAGCAGAACCAGTTGATGCACCGATACCTGCATTGTTTAGATCCCACAGCATTCCTTCACCTTCAACCCCGCGGATTGAGATAAGAATAGTATTTGGTGTACGTTTATCACGACTACCAACAACAAATGTATCTGGAATTATCTCTAAAAGAGCATCTTCAAGTCTGTCACGTTTTGCACGGATAGAGGCCATCTTCTCTTCGATGTTTGTCGTAGCAAGCTCGATAGCTTTTCCCATACCAACGATATATGGAACATTTAAAGTACCACTACGTCTGTGACCCATCTGCTCACCACCGTGAAGCAGTGGAGAGAGAGGCTGAGAGTTTCTGATGTAGAGTGCCCCTATTCCTTTTGGACCGTGGAACTTGTGTGCAGACATTGAAACAAAGTCAACATGCACATCTTGCAAATCAACCGGAATCTTACCAACTGCCTGTACGCCATCTGAATGGAAAAGTACATTGTTTGCTTTACAGATCTCACCTATCTCTTTAATAGGGAAGATCATCCCTGTCTCATTACTTGCCCACATAACAGAAACAAGTGCTGTTTTGTTTGTGATGAAGCTTTTTACGACATGAGGCTCAACGATACCCTCTTCATTTACAGGAAGATAAGTAACCTTTACACCCTGTTCTTCCAGCCATCTACAAGTTGCAAGAACAGATGGGTGTTCTACCTCTGTTGTAATAATGTGATCTTTATCGCCACCGACAATTAAGTCATTAAATACAGACTTGAGTACCCAGTTGTTTGACTCTGTAGCACATGATGTGAAGATGATGTCATCATCATCACTCGCATTAAGTGCAGTATACATCTGATCTATGGCTTTTCTTAAATATGGGTGCGTTGCCGTACCAAACTTATGTAGTGAACTCGGATTTCCATAAAGTTCCGTCCAAAATGGCTGCATCGCTTCTACTACTTGTGGATCGACCATCGTAGTAGCATTATTATCTAAATATACTTGCATATTTATTTACCTCTTATTAGGTTAAAATTTTTAAATAGGACAATTTTTGTCTTCTTTTACTTTTGACATCATAATAGCTTTGACATTATGATTTGCTTAAGTGAAACTGAGTTTATCTTTCATTTAAGTTTTCTATGCAGTTATTCTTAATTGTCTCTATGCTATAATCGCACAATTATTATACTATAAAGGTTTCATACTATGGGTCAAACTATAACTGAAAAGATATTTTCTGAACATGTGGGTAAAAAGGTATATGCAGGCGAAATTGTCCGCTCACCTATCGACATGGTTATCGGAAATGACATTACTACTCCTATCTCTATCAAAGCTTTTGAGGATCTTGGAGCCCAAAAACTTGCAAATCCGGATGGTTTTTCTATTGTACTGGACCACTTTATTCCTGCAAAAGATATTGCTTCGGCAAATCAGGCAAGAATCTCTCGTGACTTTGCAAAAAAACACAACTTAAAAAACTTCTTTGATGAAAAAGATATGGGAATCGAGCATGCTCTTTTACCGGAAAAAGGGCTTGTAGTTCCCGGTGATGTTATCATCGGTGCAGACAGCCATACATGTACACACGGTGCACTTGGTGCATTCTCAACGGGTATGGGTTCAACTGACCTTGCTTTTGCTATGGTTACAGGGGGCAACTGGTTTAAAGTTCCTGAGTCTATCAAAGTAGTACTTAGCGGTAAACCGGGCAAACATACAACAGGAAAAGATATCATCCTAGAGATCATTAGAATGATCGGCGTTGACGGTGCACTTTACAAAACTTTAGAGTTTACAGGAAGTACTATTGAGCACTTAAGCATGGATGACAGATTCTCTATGTGTAACATGGCTATTGAAGCGGGTGCAAAGAGCGGTATCGTTGCCGTAGATGATATCACTCGTGAGTTCTTGGCAGACAAAGAGCTCGCACGTGAGCCAAAAGTACACTACTCAGACGAAGATGCTTCATATGCTCAAGTTTTAGAGATCGATGTTGCAAACCTTGATCCTGTTATTGCCTACCCGTTCTTACCATCAAACGGACACTCGGTTGTACAGGCTGTAAAAGATAAAATAAAAGTCGATCAAGCATTTATTGGAAGCTGTACAAACGGACGCTTGGCTGACTTAAAAGTAGCAGCTGAGATTTTAAAGGGTAAAAAAGTACACCAAGATGTACGTCTTATCGTTACACCTGGTACGCAAAAGATCCTGCGTGAGGCAAATCACTTAGGATACATTGATATCATCGTTGATGCAGGCGGTGTTGTAAGTAACCCTACTTGTGGTGCTTGTCTTGGTGGATATATGGGAATACTTGGTGACAATGAGGTGGCAATCTCTACAACAAACAGAAACTTTGTCGGTCGTATGGGCTCACGCAGTTCAAAAGTTTATCTTGCAAACTCTGCAGTAGCAGCAGCTTCTGCAATTACAGGATATATTACAGACCCTAGATAGTGAGAACATTCTCACTATTTTTTCATTGGATTATGTTATAATCCGACAATCACATTTTAAGGACAAATAAAAATGAAAAATTTACTACTCTCAGCACTTCTACTAGGTAGCGCAACGTTTGCTAGCGATACTTTTTACAAAAACGAAATCTCTGCATTGGCAGGATACAACATGGCTGAAGGCAATGTAGGTCTTGATGATGACGGATACGCAGTTGGCAGTGTAGAACTACAGTTCAACAAGCCAGACTCTAAAATCTCTCCGGAACTTTCTGTACTTTATATGAGTGGTGTTGACTATGATAAAAAAATTGCACCAGGTACAGATACTTCTATCACACGTGTACTTTTAAACGGTGTTTATACTTTTGATGCTGTTGAAGCACAGCTTCCAATCGTACCATTTGTTAAAGCAGGTGCTGGTTATGAATTCGTTGGTAACGAAATCGAAAACTATAATGAAGATGGTTTCGTTGTAGATGCAGGTGCTGGTCTTAAATTTAAAATCACAGACAGATGGGCTGCAAAAGCAGAAGCTATCTACCTTGCAAAAATCGACAATATTCATAATACTCCGGCTGACAACAACCTTATCGGTCTTGTAGGTCTTACATACTCTTTTGGTGAAGTAAAAAAAGCAGCTCCGGTAGTTGCTGTAGCTGCTGCTACTGCTGCTGTTGTAGCAGTAGTTGAGAAAGACACAGATGGTGACGGCGTCGTAGATTCAATGGACAAATGTCCTGATACTCCAGCAGGTACACTGGTAAATGCCGAAGGTTGTCCTGTTGTTTTAGATGATGACAATGATGGTGTTGAAAATGCTAAAGATTTATGTCCAAACACTCCAGCTGGTGAAAAAGTTGATACAAACGGATGTCCATTAGTAGTTAATCTTCATATTAACTTTGCAAATGACTCTGCAGAGATCCCTGCGAGCGCAAATGATCTTTTAGACAAATATGCAGCTTTCTTAAAAAGAAACACTAACTACTCTGCAAAAATCGTAGGATATACTGACAATGTTGGTAGTGAAGCTTATAACCAAAAACTCTCAGAGAAAAGAGCAAAAGCTGTTATGAACGCACTTATCGAACGTGGTGTTGATGCGAAACAACTTTCAGCTATCGGTATGGGTGAGTTAAATCCTGTTGCTAGCAACGATACTGCTGAAGGTCGTGCTCAAAACAGAAGAATCGAAGCCCAAATGACTCTTAACTAAGATGATTTCTTCTCTTCCCTGTGTAATCTTTGCAGGTGGGAAGAGCTCTCGTATGGGAGAAGACAAAGCGCTTCTTCCATTTGGTGCTCACGCAACTCTAAGTGAGTATCAACTTCATAAACTCTCAAAAATCTTCTCCCATGTTTTCATATCTTGTAAAAATAGTAATAAATTCGACTTTGATGCCTCATATATAGAAGACACTGTCACGAAGAGCTATGCTCCAACTGCTGCTTTTTTGGCAATTTTTGAACAACTCCAATGTGAGCGTTTTTTTGCCATCAGTGTTGATGCTCCCTTTATAGGTGAGACCATAATCCAAAAACTTATAAAAGAGGATAAAGAAGAATTTGATGCGACCATAGCAAAATCACCAAATGGCATAGAACCACTTTGCGGTATCTATCACAAAAGCCTCTATCCATATTTTCAAAAGATGCAAGAGAACAACGAGCACAGGCTCACGCAGCTTCTTTTACAACGAAATACACACTTCATAAGCTTTGATGAACAAGAAGCTTTTCTAAACCTCAACAGACCTAACGACTATAAAGAAGCACTACAACTACTCAAAAGTTAACACCTCTTTGCTATAATAATAAAAAAGCAAAAAGATTTTATAATGAACCTAACCCATTTAGATGATAACCAAAGACCAAAAATGGTCGATGTAAGTGACAAAGAAAAGACAACACGTGTTGCAGTTGCCAGTGGAATAATTGAGATGAGTCAAAATGCCTATGATGCCATTGTCTCAGAAAACACAAAAAAAGGTCCGGTTCTTCAAACTGCGGTCATTGCCGCAATTATGGGCACAAAAGAGACAAGCCGACTCATTCCGATGTGTCATCCACTTAATTTAAGCGGTATAAACTGTGATGTTGAAGAACTACCTGAACTGCCAGGCTTTAAGCTTACTGTAACTGCAAAGCTCACAGGACAAACCGGTGTTGAGATGGAAGCACTTACTGGAACATCTATAGGGCTTTTAACTATTTACGATATGGTAAAAGCGATAGATAAGGGTATGATTATAAGAAATGTACAGTTAGAATCCAAATCAGGAGGCAAAAGTGGAGACTTTAAACGATAAACTAGAAGGTAAAAAACTCGAACTTGAGTATCCTTGTAACTGGTGCTATAAAGTAATAGCAAGCGAAAAAGAGGCTCTGCAAAATGCAGTAAAAGATGTTGTTGAGGAGCGGGAGCACACGCTCACGGATTCCAACAAATCAAAAGGTGGAAAATATGTCAGCATGAATCTTGATATGCTGGTACATAATGAAGATGACAGACAGTTCATCTATGATGCACTGAAAAAACATAAAGATGTAAAGATGGTACTCTAAAAGTATCAAACTCCAACAAAAAAGGGTGAACTATGCAGACAAAAGAATTACGAGAAAAATTACAAAAATTCTACTCACGCAGATACAAAACAATACAAAAAAGGGTTGCTCACGCATTAGAATCTGCGCAGCTGGATATAAAACATCTCTCTTTAGAAGAGGTTCGTACTGTTGCTGACACACTCATTGAAAAAGAGACACAAGATCTCTCCAAAGAACTTGAAGAGCTCATAGCACAAAAAGATGCTTTAGAAAGAAAGATAGAGAAAAAGTCCGATGAACTTCAAGAGATTAAATATGAAATCTTTAATGCTATCGAAGAGGAGTTCAAAGATGCCGAGCAAACTCTTATAGCTCTTCACCAGGTCAAACTACAATCAATTGATCTTTACAATATACTCAGTGAAATGGTTGAGTCTGCAATTATCGCAGCACTTGAGAAAGACACCGATGGTAATATCATCGAACCGACACGTGAGGTTATCAAAGAGATTACCTATGAGGCCATAAAAGAGGGACCACTTAATACTGTTCGCGTTCGTAAGATTCTCTCAACAATTCTCGCTACTGCCATTGAAGTTGCAGAAGCAACACCAAACAGAGCAGATCAGATTTTACACGCAACACTAAAAGGTATGCGCGGCGGACTCTTTGCAGCTATAGAGAGATTTAAAAAGCGTCTTGCATTTATGCCTGTTGAAGCAAAACATATACTTATTGAAGATTACGATACTATTATAGAGGACCTCAACCAGACAGATACGCTCTTCTCTCAGGTAATCATTACACAAGCTACTGAGAGCTCATCGACACTGCGTAAAATCCTACTCGATATAAACAAAGAGATGAAGTATGATCTAGATGAGCTTGTGCATCTCTCCAAAGAGACAGCCGAAGTTATGCGTGAGAAGTTCTCATCACTCGCAAAACTGGCAGTAAAAAAAGCAGACTCGGCACTACAGTCACCAAAAGCAAAAGAGGCTAAACGTATGGGAATACAGGCATTCTCTGTTGCAAAAGAGGCACTTGAGAATGCACTCAAAAGTGCAAAAGACGCCATAGATAAAAAATAACTTAAAGTTATAAACTATAAGAGGTAAATAAAATTTTACTGGTATTATTGTAATATAATTTTAACTAATACATAAACAAAAGGATTTTATTATGATGATACACCCAGCCACAGCACATTTCGCAATGGTCCTACCGGTCGTTGCCAGTATTTTAGGTGTTGTTTATCTTCTCTCTAGAGAAGAGATCATGTCAAAGATTGCAGCACGTGCAACACTTGCAGCTGCTCTTGCAATGATAGCAGCATGGTACACAGGAACTCAAGCAGGACCTGAGATATATAACTTTTTAAGCGAAGCGGGGAAAGAAGAGCTGCGTGAGCATAAAGCTCTTGGAACTTACCTTGCAATTGCAATGGGAATAATCGCACTGATTCAAATAGCCGGTTGCCGCATGAGAAAATTCGGACTTGAACTGCTTGCAATTGTTTTACTTATAGGAGCTATGGCAACAACCTTCAAACAAGGTAAAGATGGTGGAGAGATTGTTTATAACTATGGTCAGCCGTTTAAGGCCTATATGATACAAGAGTTACTCAATGATGCAATCAAAGAAGCAGATGATGCAGATGAAGACGAGGCAAAAGTTGAGCTCTATGAAGATGCGATTGATGAAGTAATGTCTGTTTCACAAGAGGTAAATGCTGTATATGGTAACACTAAAAAAGCAGATGAACAAGAGGATGAAGAGTAGATGGCATTGGAAGCGGTTTTTAATCAAGCAGCCAAAGAGGCAATGTTAAAAGATCTTCAAAAATACAAAACGGATAAAAACTCTGCAAAAGAGTTTTATCCGTGCACACAAGAACTAAGCAAATGGCTAGAGGAGAAAAAGAGTAAATGAAAATTCTTTGCAGTGATACATTTACACAACAATATAAAGCTCTTTTAGAAGAGTATTCTCAAATAGACTATGAGGCCATCAAACGTTATAAAGTCTATCTTGATACAGTTATTTTAAATATGCCGACAAAACTTGCCAAATTTAAAAACTCCTCTTTCTTTGATGATGAGTCAATTTATGATCTAGAACATCAAGGACATATCATCCCTTTTTACAAAGATGAAAAAAATCAAACGATTTTGTTGCTTGGACTCTTTAAAAAACAAAAATAATAACCCTATATTATACGCTTCATAACAAATAAATATATTAAATAAAATTATATATAAGCTTCTTTTAAAATTGTAACTTTTCTACCCATACAAGGGCACTATATCACATTTTCATCTCACTTTTTCTATAAAAGACAATAAACGATTAGGAAAAAGATGGCATAATGATGAAGTAAAATTCTTTGTATCATCTAAACTTTACAAAGTAGTAAAAATTATGACAAGTACAAATGACAATCTTAATAAGGAGAAAATTGTGGATATTAAAAAATCTCAGCAAAACTTAGACGCTGTCTCTCATGATACAGAGAAGCCTAGTTTTGATAGAAGAGACTTTTTGGCAAAAACAGTAGTAGCTTCGGCTTCTGCACTTGCCGGAACTACTCTTTTATCATCAGCAGCGCAGGCAGATGATCCAGCTATCGTTGAACCAACTGAATGGGGAACGAAATGGGGAGATCCTGTAACAAAAAATCTTTACGGAATGCCATCAAAATATGAGCATAACGTAACAAGAAGATATACAAAACTTCTTGCTTCGGGTAACTTTAGAGCATCAATTGCTGTTACACCTATTCAAGAGTCAATGGGTATCATCACTCCAAACGGACTTTTCTTTAGCCGTTGTCACGGTGGTGTTGCACACATTGATCCAAATGAGCACAGACTTATGATTACAGGTCTGGTTGAAAAACCACTTGTACTTACTATGAAAGAGCTAAAGCGTTACCCAAGTGTAACACGTACTCACTTCATTGAATGTCCTGCAAATGGTGGTCAAGAGTGGAGAGGTCCACAATATAACTCACTCCAATTTGCAAAAGGTTTTATGTCTTGTGCTGAGTGGACAGGTGTTTATATTAAAGACATTCTAAAAGATCTTGGTATCAAACCGGAAGCTAGATGGATGCTGGCAGAAGGTGGAGACTCGTCTAAGATGGGAAGAACTATTCCTATGGAAAAAGTTTTAGATGATGCGATGATCGTTTGGGGACAAAATGGTGAAGCACTGCGTCCTGAACAAGGGTATCCTATCCGTTTACTCGTTCCGGGTTGGGAAGGTAACTTATGTGTTAAGTGGCTACGTCGCTTAGATTTCGCAAGTGAGCCTTGGTACTGTAAAGAGGAGACTTCTAAATATACAGTTCTTAAACCAAACGGCAAAGCTATCCAACACTTCTATGCAAATGAAGTCAACTCTACTGTTACTTCTCCTTCACCAGAGATTGACTGGTCAGACTTAAAAGATGGAGATACTGTAGAAATTGAAGGTTTGGCTTGGTCAGGTATGGGTACAATTACTGGTGTTGACATCTCTTTTGACGGTGGAAAAACATACAAGCAAGCTGAACTTAAAGGTCTGGTACTTCCTAAATGTTGGACTCGCTGGAGCTATGTGCATACATACAAAAAAGGTGAGGAACTTCTACTTACTTCACGTGCTATGGATGATGCAGGCTACATTCAACCAACAATCGACCAAGAGGTTCTAAAAGTCGGTGTAGAAGCTGTTTACCATAGAAACGCAGTGGAGACTTGGAAAGTTGAAAAAGACGGTAAAGTGACTCACGTTGAGATTCGTTCACAATATGACCGCAAACCAAACGGTGAGTTAGTAATAGAAGGGAAGGCGTAATGATGAAACTTGATAAAAAATTATTAATATCTCTCTGTGCAGCGACACTTCTCTCTTTTGGAGTGAGTGGTTGTATGGATGGTGCATCTCCTGCAGGTTCAGCAGCAAAAACACCGTCAATTGACGGTGGTGTTATGTACCCGGTACAAAACGGTATGACTGGTCCTTATCACGTAAATGAAAAAGCACACAGCGGTGCTATTAAATTTGGACGTACTCCGACTGAAGAGGAGTATGAAGAGTGGAACTCAGATGTAATGCCAGACGGCACAGGTTTACCGGAAGGTCAAGGTACTGCAGAAGAGGGTGAAGAGGTTTATGAGTCTAAATGTGTAATGTGTCACGGTGACTTTGGTTCAGGTGGTGGTGGATATCCTGCACTTGCAAAAGGAAATGCTTATGAACTTCAAAAGACATTGACAAACCAAAGACTAAAACCAGACACTGACGGTCCTGTTCGTGTATTTGGTACATACTGGCCACAAGCTAGTACTCTTTGGTGGTACATTAAAGATGCTATGCCGCATCCAATGACAGACTCTTTGAGTGATGATGAAGTATATGCACTTGTTGCTTATATCTTAAATGTAAATGAAATGGAAATTGACGGTGTAGAAGTTGATGAAGAGTATGTTCTTGATCGTGAGAAATTCTTAAAAATCAAAATGCCAAACAGAGATGGTTTTGAGCCTAAGATTGATGGTCCAAACGGTCCGGAAAATGTACGCAAGTACTTCTCAAACCCAGATAACTTCGGTGCACAAAAAGTAAAACCGTCTGAGCGTTGTATGACTAACTGTCAAGAGCCGACTGCAAAAGTTGTTTATATTCAAAACGGTGGTATCAGTGACTTCCATCCACCGCTTTCAGCTGAGAGAAGTCTTCCAAAAGAAGACAACAGTGCAGCAAGCAGTTTTGATGTAAAACAAGCCTATGCAGACAACTGTGCCATGTGTCATGACACAGGTGCAGCTCCAGCTCCTGGTGATAAAGCAGCATGGAAGCCACTTATTGCTCAAGGGATGGATACACTCTATAAAAACGGTATTGAAGGTACTGACTTAGGTATGCCTCCAATGGGTGGAGCTTCAATGACAAAAAAACAATTTAAATCAGTTGTTGACTATATTGTTAGCACTGTAAAATAAAACTCAAACAAAGGATAAGAAAATGGAAAGAAGAAAATTTTTAAGTATGACTTTAGGTGCTGTAGCTTTAGCTGCTGTACCTGCAAGCGTAAGAGCAGAAGACTTTAGAAAAGCAAAGCCAAATGTATGGACTGCACACACAGTTGAAGATGCTATCAAAGCAATGTATGGAACAACTACACTTATTGAAGAGGGTGTAGAGCTTAAAGCTGCCGGTGAGAAATACAACAGTGGCAGAAAAGCAGTTGCAAGTAACGGTGGAGCGATTCCTGTAGATTTTTCAACGAAAATTCCTGCTAAAACTATCGCAGTATTCCAAGATGCTAACCCTGAAGCTGCTGTAATGGTAATTGACTGTAACAAATACAGTGTAAATAACTACTCAATCAAAATCAAAATGGCTAAGCCAGGTACAGTTACTGTAGTTGTTGAAGGTCAAGACGGTAAGCTTTATGCTGCTAAACAAACTCTTGATGTTGCACTTGGTGGATGTGAAGGTTAATCCCTTTTTCCAAACAAATATTTTAAAAATTAATTATTAAGGAAATACAATGGCTGGTATTAAAGTAAAAGCAAAATTAAAAAATGGTGTTGTAAAAGTTAAATCTATGATCAAACATGAGATGATGACTTACAATATGGCAGAGAAAAAAACAGGAAGCAGAGATAATGCAAACTTCATTACTCATGTAACTGCAACTGTAAATGGTGAGACTGTATTTGATGCATCTACTTCACAATTTTTATCTAAAAACCCTATTTTGAAATTTCAATTCCAGGGAATTGGAAAAAAAGGTGACAAAGTAGAAATGGTAGCAGTTGACCTTAAAGGGAAAACTTACAAAGGTAAAGGTAAAATCAAATAATCTGATTTTATACACCCTGAAGAAGCTTCAGGCTTCTTCAATATCCTATACTCTTTCAAGATATCTATCTCTAAATCTTTAATTTTTTCATCTTATTAACAAAAACAGTATTGATGACAAAGTTATGGATTTACAAAATTTGCTCATGTGAGTACATAAAGCATAAGCTGCAAATTATAATAATGGTGAAATAATTGAGACAAGCAAAACAACATAACGCAAAAGTACTAAAACTTTACATCACTAAAGATGATGCAAATAAAAGCAGAATAACTCCTTCTCATATTAAACTTGATGCAAATGGTGTAGAGGGTGACAAGTTTTATGCAAAAGACAATAACCGAGCCATCCTGATAAGCTCAATAGAGAGTTATAGACTAAGTCAGGAAAATGGCATAGAACTAAAAGAAGGTGCACTTGGTGAGAACATTCTCATTGATATAAATCCCTATCATTTACTTCCGGGTGATAAAATTTCAATTGGTAACGTTGAACTGGAAATTACACAGAACTGTACACTTTGCAAAGGACTCTCAGCTCTAAATCCTAAATTACCCAAACTGCTTAAAAATGACAGAGGTATTTTTGCCAAAATCTCTGACAATAAACAATATACAATAAAAGTAGGTGACAGCGTTTCTCTTATCAAAACAACAGAATAAAAGGACCTTTATTGAAAATACTTCTTTACCTAAGTATTACTTTTTTTCTTATTTTTACAACCGCCTGCAGTAATACAAAGATAAAAGCCCTTCTAACAAATCCCACCGTTGAACAAAATATACAAGTGTTTAGTACCCAAAACAGTAATGATGCCTTAAGCCCGCAAACCATTGAAGAAGCCTTTGGCTCTTTGGGGCTTAGTGTACTTGCAAATAATGACATGAATATTCCGTTTAAAAAATATTTTCATAATACTCATTACAAGGTCTATAATCTTGCTATATTTATGCATAATGAACTTAGTTTTAGACTTATAAAAAAGTACCCCTCTTTTGGAGCACTTACACCCCTTACCATGTCCATATATACAAAAAACGATAAAATATATATAGCTACACTCAACCTGCATGGTATGGCAAGAAGCGCACATATACCCATTAATGATCCCGATTTGATTGCCTATGCACAAATTATTCAAAAAGCGTTACAAAAAGCACTGCCAAAGGGCTCTTTTGAAAAGCTAAACCTACAACAAACACACAAAGATGAGCTTCTTGGGCTTAGTTTTACAAAAAAAGTCGATTTTGGTAACAAAAACACAGAGGAGTATATAGAAGATTTTGAAGCAGAGCTGGAAACAGAACTTGAGCCGCTTGGATTTTTGTTACCCAACTTTACCAACATAAAAGAGGAACTATTTACTAAGTATAACTATAATGCTTATGATTTTTATCATACCTACTCTCTTTGTAAGTTTGATGTTATATACTCTGTTTCAAAATTTCATCCGGAGGCAGGAGCATGGGCACCTTGTTCCTTTTATCTCTACAAAAAAAAGGGTGAAGATGTAATGCACATTGGTTTTTTAAGTGTTGAGAACTGGATAACAACACTAAATATCAAAGATGAAACTTCAATCAAGAGCTTGCGTGAGGCGCAAGAGATGATTGTCAATATTATAAACAATACAAACAACTAAAAGGAGACTCTTGAATCTAAAGCAGTTTTTAACAGAATATGGAGAAAAAGTTCCCGGATATGATGTAACCGTTATCAATGAGAGAGAAGCAAGAGCAGCAGCCGGCATATTGGCTACACTCGGAATGATTGTTATCTTTGTAGGTATAGGATACAACCACATCATCGTAGCCCGTGTCTATCTGGCCTTTATGTTTATTGACTTTACAGCACGAGTCATCTCTCCAAAATATTCTCCTTCTCTATTGCTTGGGAAATTTATAGTCAGAAACCAAAAACCAGAATATGTCGGAGGATTGCAAAAACGCTTTGCATGGACACTTGGATGGCTTATCTCTTTTCCAATGCTTTACTGGTTTGTTCTGAATTGGGATATAACTTTTTATAAGGTTATGATTTGTGTGCTGTGTTTAACACTGATGACGTTAGAGAGTGCTTTTTCTATCTGTGTTGGTTGTATGATATATAAAGCCATTGTAAACAGAAATCCTCGACACTGCCCTGGAGGTGTCTGTGAGATAAAAAAAAGAGAACCCATACAAACATTTAACCCTGTTCAAGCAACTATTGCAATTATTACTACTATTGCACTTATTATAGGTATCTATCTATTCTTGGCAAAGACAGAATCAAAAACATTTTTCGGAGAGTTTTTACACGAAGCAGTTCTTACAAAAGAACAACTCAAAAAAGAAAAAGAAGCAGAGTTCCAAAAAGCCATGGAAGCAGAGTTTGGAGATGATGATGATTTTTAGCATATGCTAAAAATCATTTATAATACTTCACTACTCCATCCATGCGTGAGCCCATGTTCAGTAATAGCATGTCAGCAACTACAAGTGCGGCCATGGCTTCACATACAATAGTACCACGAATAGCCACACACGGGTCATGACGCCCTTTTAGAGAGAAATCTACCTCATCATTTTGTGTTGTTACCGTATGCTGCTCTTGAAAAATAGAAGGAGTTGGCTTGAAATAGACATTGAGCACAATATCTTCACCATTACTAATCCCTCCTAAAATACCACCGGCATGATTAGACTCAAACCCATCTTTACGAATTGGGTCATTGTTTTGCGAACCAAGTGCACGAGCCGAGAGAACACCATCTCCAATCTCAACTGCTTTTACAGCATTGATACCCATCATAGCATCAGCAAGTACTGCATCTAACTTATAATAAAGTGGCTGTCCAAGACCAACAGGAGCACCTTTAATGAGAACACGTGAGACTCCACCGACAGAGTCATGACGTGCCTTGGCTTGTAAAACTGCATCTTTTTGTGCTGCTTCTGCTTCAGGGTCAAGTGCATAGATAATGCTCTTCTTAGCTGCTTCATAGTTATACTCTTGTGCCTGTATGCCATGAATCTCACTAATACCACTCAACACCTCAATACCCAGCTCACGCAACATCAGTTTTGCAATAGCACCAGCTGCAACACGTGCCGCTGTCTCACGCGCAGAGCTGCGTCCACCACCACGATAATCTCTTATGCCATACTTATGAAAGTAGGTAAAGTCTGCATGCCCCGGACGAAAAACATCTTTTATGTTTGAATAGTCACGTGATTTTTGGTTTGTGTTGTAAATAACCATGGCAATCGGTGTTCCTGTACTCTTACCCTCAAAAACACCACTGAGAATCTCTACTTTATCAGCCTCTTTTCTGGCTGTCTCAAACTCACTCTTTCCCGGTTTTCTGCGATCTAACTCACTCTGTATAAAAGCCTCGTCTATATCCAGTCCGGCAGGTACTCCATCTAGGATACACCCAAGTGCTTTACCATGTGACTCGCCAAAGGTTGAAAACTTCAGTCTTATTCCAAAACTATTCACTCTTTTTCCTCTTTTAATATGTCAACTGCCTCTTTTGCAGCCTCTTGTTGGGCTATTTTTTTACTTTTTCCAACTGCACGCGCATACTCTTTGTCTTCAATATAGACAGCCACTTCAAACTCTTTTTTATGATCGGGTCCACGAGAAGCTATTACTTTATACTCCGGTGTTATACCAAAACGTGCCTGCGTGAGCTCTTGAAGGGTTGTTTTAAAATCTCTAAAGAGTGAATCAAGTGAAATCTCCTTATGATTCTCCTCAATAAGACGAATTGTTATCTCACGTACCTTGTCAAGACCTGCTTCAAGGTATATTGCACCCATAATCGCTTCAAAGGCATTTGAGAGTAGAGAAGATTTTTCACGCCCACCATTATTGTCTTCTGCATTGGAGAGTAAAATATAATCTCCAAGATTAAGCGCGCGTGCAAGCTTGTCAAAACCTGTCTCATTTACCAGTGATGCTCTAATCTTTGAGAGTTTGCCTTCGTCTGAATTTTTAAACTTTCGAAACAGATACTCCCCAACCACAAGATCAAGTACTGCATCACCCAAAAATTCCAGACGCTCATTATCGTAGGGCTGTTTGTAGCTTTTATGCGTCAGCGCTTCGATAATGAGCTGCTTGTCTTCAAACTCATATCCTAACTTCTTTTCTAGCGTTTCTATACTTTTGTGCATATTTTTCACTCCCTCTTTAGTGTGATTCTTTCTCTTGTGTCGCAGCTTCACGCGCAAGTAGATCACAACGTTCATTCTCCTCATGGCCATCATGCCCACGCACCCAAATCGCATGGATTTTGTGAGGATGGGCAACCTCTAGATACTCTCTCCAAAGATCAGGATTTTTAACCTTTTTAAAGTCTCTCTTTACCCAGTTCTCAAGCCACTCATTGATACCTTTTACTACATAAGATGAGTCTGAAACAATATCGACCTCGCAAGGTTCTTTTAAAGCCTTAAGCCCCTCAATCACACCTTTTAATTCCATTCTATTGTTTGTAGTGTGTGCTTCAGAGCCACTGAGCTCTTTTTCTTTGTCTCCATAGCGCAAAATAACTCCATACCCACCAGGGCCAGGATTTCCAAGCGCACTGCCATCACTGAAAAGAGTTATTTTCTTCACAATATTCCTTACTGTAATCCTTAGACAGTGAATACTCCACCTGTGCAGTATTTAATGCATGACACGAGTTGCATCTGCTAAAAACAAAAGGTGAAACACTTTTACAACTGTCACATATATACTCAAAACTCAGTGTTGCGTTGGCTCTTTTTTCAAGTTTGATCAAAACATCAAATTCAAAAACACTACTGCTCTTTGCCAACTCCAACAAACCCCGAGCACTGTAGAGCTCTCGTAAAAATCCGCTTTTTGCAATTATATCCAAATTCAACTTTTGTGCATCACTGCGCCAAAAGATCTCACTTAGTGATTCTACCTGAGAAAGATCAAGTTCTTCCCATGCACGCTTTGAATCCACTCTAAAGAGATACTCAAACACAAGCTGTGTCAGCTGATGCGTTTGTTTGTAGATTTCAAGTATTTTTTCTATCTTTTGCTTTTCATCAATAGTGTAGTCATTGATAAGCTCTAAGATACTCAGATAGTCTCTCTCAAGACCAATATCTTCACCTAACTCATCTAAAGGCTCCAGCACCTCTTTTGCAGCCTTGTAGTCTCTCATATACTCATAAATGAGTAAGAGATAGTGAAGCGCCTGAGGTGTTCTTGGACTACGTTTTAATATCTCTAGAAAAATTTGTTTTGAACGTTCTAGAAAACCTGCTTTAAAGTAGGTTTTTCCAAGCAAGAACATAGTCTCTTTCGCATTTGCTTTGTTACCAACATTAAGCAGTTCATTATAGATCTCAATGGCTTTCTCATAATCACCGTTCTTGTAATAAGCACTCGCCAGCAAGAGCCATGATTTTTCAGAAAACTCACCACGTGAGATAAGAATTTTAAGTTCATCTTTTGAAGGCAGTGCCCGAAACTGTCGTAAAAAACGGTTGAGATAACGGGAATCTTGCTTTCTCTTGTAGCGACCCCACCAATAAGAAAAAAATGTAATAATAAAGATCAGTGTAAAAAAGATAATAATCGAGAAGAGTGGGTCCCGATACTCTATAAAAAACATATCCATCAGCTATACACCACTATACCGTAATCTTCTTTGAGCTTGTAAAATGTACTCTCAGGCGTTATCTCTAAATCTTTTAGCTTTCCTAACTGTAAAAGAGCATTCCGTGGGACAATAATACCGTTTTCTTTAAAAAACTTTTTAATATTGACAAACTTTACATCCTCTACAAACTTATACTCAAACTCCTTGTGCAAGCGCATTTTATCACTTGTGAACAAGTGTTCATTAACATGAAGTTGATCTGATGCATACTTGATAGGCAAATATCCTGAGAGGTCTGTTAAAATCTCTTCAACATACGCATGCTTTGTCGGCAAAGTATTTTTTTGAATAAAGACATATTTGTTATTGAGCTTGAAAGAGGGTGTGTTTTTCCAGTATTTATAAGCAGGATTAGAGATACCAAGCTTCGCATAGACTTCACGCCAAAGCCAGTAGGAGTTAAGAGTATTTGGAAGTGCTGACATCTCTAAAGGCTCCTTGAAAATTTATAATCTATATGATTATATAGTTTTTTTTCAAAGAGTTTTCTAAAAGAGAAGAAAGTGTGAAGGACTACTGCTGTTAAAAAACAGCAGTTACAAGTTTTGTAACAACAAAACCACCTATAACAAGCCATACAAACATAGCACCTGCAGTATAAAGCGGAGCAAGTCCTAAACCTTTGAATTTTGAAAAGATTGTTCCCATACCAAGAGCAGTCATTGCCATTGTTAAAAGAAATGTATCGATTTCATTGATAGTTGCTACAATATCATGTGGAACAAGGTCAAGCGAGTTAAAACCTGCCATACCGATAAAATAAACTGCGAACCATGGAATAACAAGTTTTACTCCGCCAGCAACACCACCGTTTTTCTTCGCAGTCATTGAGAGATAGATACCAAGGATAATAAGCATAGGTGCGATCATAATAACACGCGTCATTTTTACAATAACAGCAGAGTTTGCCATAACTTCAGGAGCACCCGGGATAGAAGCGGGAACTGCTACAACCTGTGCAACTTCATGGATAGTACCGCCAACATAGATACCAAACTGCTCTGGTGTCATATGTAAAAAGCCAGTTGCCGGTTCGATTATTGCAGAATAGAGAACCGGATATAAAAACATTGAGATCGTACCAAAAAGAACAACCATAGAAACAGCTACCGCTGTTTTATGTCCTTCGGCTTTAAGTACCGGCTCCGTTGCAAGAACTGCCGCCGCACCACAAACAGATGCTCCAGAAGCTGTAAGCATTGACGTCTCTTTATCCATCTTAAAGATTTTATAGCCAAGGTATGAACCAAGGATAAATGTTGTTGAGAGCATAATGAGTGACACCATAAAACCGCTCATACCTACATCCATAATCTGCTGAAATGTAATTCTAAAACCGTAAAAAACGATAGCAAAACGTAAGATCTTCTTTCCTGAGAAAGTAATACCCGTCCCCCATGCACTTGGAATATGATTATGCAGCGTATTTGCATAAAAGATACCTAGAACAATACCGATAACCAAAGGAGAAATCCCAAGATTTTTCATAAATTGAAGTTGTGCAATTGCAGTTGCTGCTGCTGCAAAAATCGCAACAAAAATGATACCTGAAATGGTACCTTTTCGATTTTCTTTAGAAAATGCCATAAAGAAACCTTTTATTAAATTTTGCCGCAATTATAGCAAAAAATTATTTATCTTTGCTTTCAACTTCTATATTAACTGGCAACTCAATGCCCTCTTTTGCCTCTGCCTGCGTACTTTTAAGCTCATCAAAAACAACTCTTGTTAAAACTATTCCTTTTTCCATCAAGTAATTTTTAACTACTGTTGCTCTTTGTTTTGCAAGTGAGAGCAACTCAGCTTCACTTACATCCTGAGTACTCTGTACTAACTCGATAAGTGCATTTTGATATGCTCTCTCAAACGCCTCATCATCTTCATATTTTTTACGCAGCTCATTTTTAAGCTTCGCTGCTTTGTCATCATCTCTCATCTCACTGTAGATTGTTTCAAGCATCTCAATTGTAAGTGCATTTTTACTCTTATGAATGTTTTCATCACCACTTTTTTGCATCACTCTTGCTATAAGCTTTTGTAACTGCAGTGCTTTTTTGTCAGCTACACTGTCATAAACAGGCGTAAGTCCTAGTAGTATTTTTGGACGTTTTTTCATGATTTTTACAATGGTATCAAGCTTTTCACGCTCCGGAGGAGTAATCTCCGCTTTTCCATACTCAAAATGCAGTGCAGAGAGTTTCTCAGTATCGATTCCAAGCATTGCTCCCAAAAATCGAAATGGTGATGTCACCGCTTTAGCAATGAGATTTGCCAAGGTATTTATAACAATTTTTCCATATCTGAAGTCCGGCTTATCCAAATCTCCTTCTATTGGCAACTCAATATCTATAATCCCGTTACTATCCTCAAGCAGTCCTAAAACAAAACCAAGTGGCAGATGATTTACATCTTCACCCTCTATCTCTTTACCCAGTTTAATATGTTTGATAACAATATTGTTACTCGATTGTAATTTTGAGTTGCTAATTTTATATCCAAGATCCAAAAAAAGTTTTCCAGATTCGATTGTATAACCAGCGAATGAAGCACTATACCCACTCATGGCACTCAGATCCAGATTCTCAAAATTCAGATTCATATCTGTAAATTTTTTAGGGTTGAAGCTGTCTAAGTTGCCTTTTATTTTTGTTGAACCATACGCATCCACTTCTCCGTCAATATTGACAAATGTTGTCTCTCCCGGCTTACTTGAGACATTATAGACCACACCGTTTAATGTATGAATATCCGTTTTAAACTTGATAGGTAATGAGAGATCTTCAAAAAAGGCCTGTGAATCTTTTATCGTTATCTTCGCTACCTTTAGGTCAAAATCACTCTTTTGAGGGCTTTGTGAAGTGTTGGTCTCTGTAGATGCAGACTCGTTTTTAGAAGCTTCTTCTCTCATAAGTTTTGCAAAGTTGATACTTTTGTTCTCATCTATTTTTGCAGCCACATAAAAACCACTGAGCAAGATCTCATCAACATAGAGTCTGTTTGGACTTAACTCAAGTGTCAGTGGTTTTACCTGTAGTTTTTGCATCGCTATAAGTGTCATATTGGCATCATTTGTATCAATAAGCAATAGATCATCCAAAGAGAGACTTCCTTTGAGATTTAGATCCGGAGCTTTTTTTCTTTGCATATAACGCTCTTGTGCTTTTAATGATACATAACCATCTGTGATTTTGAGATAACTTTTTTCTTGTAGGTAAGGATTTATCTCCCTAAGCGCTATTTTTGAAAGACTAAGAGTCCCTTGCTGCTTGAGTGGTGTATGACGTAACGTTCCACCTAGAGCAACCTTGCCCTCTTTTCCAAAACGCATTGAGCTTCTATAGCTCAACCAGCTGTTCTTTTTGGTATCTATATCTTGTAGCGTTATATAGATACTTCTTAGGCTTTTTTTAACATTTGGATTAAGCATCTTGTCCCTAAAGTCAACACGTCCGTTTGTAACTCTAAACTCTTTGAGCAGAAAGTGAAAATCCTCTTCTTGGGCATTTTTCTTCACTTTTGCCGCTTGTTTTTTTACTTTTTTAGGAACGATTAACTCTTCAATATTTAAATGGCCACTTTTATATCTGCTCACGCCTATATGCATATTGGAGAGTTCTACTTTTGTAACACTTCCCTCTTTTTTCGCAGAATCAAAAGAGATACCATCAACTGACAACTCTCTAAAGCTCACAAGCTTCTCTCTTGTACTTCTTTTTTGCATAGCAAATGACTTTAGTTTTACACTGCTCTTATTTACCCCAACTGTAAGATTCTTTTTCTCTTGTGTAAGAGCAAGATTCACTTTTGCATCGAGTTTTGCATCTATCAGACGCAAGTTGTAACGTTGCAGATTTTGTTTTGCTGCACTATCTATATAGGGACGATAATGCACAATATCCAGATCTTTACACTCTAGCATGCTTTTTAGATTAATATTTGCATGGCGCAAAGTTCCACTACTTCTACATGGTGTGGCATTGTTTAAAAAGAAAGAGAGATCATAACTCAGTGGTTCTCTGCCCGCCAAAGTAATATTTTTTACATCCATTGCAAGTTTATCTATGCTACTACGTACATTTGGTTCAATATTTTTATCGACAAAAGCAATATTAATATCATCTAAAGCTAGATCTTCAAGCACAACACTCCACTCTTTATCTTCTTTTACTGCTTTATCTTCAGCTTTCACACTCTTTTGTTTGTTTGTATCAAGTTTAAGATAGTGCATCCAGTCTATCGTACCATCTTTATTTCGCTTAGCATTAAAAACCAAGCTCTTTATCCCTGCGTGAGGGATATGTACTTCTTGTACAAAAGGTTTAACAGCTATATCGTTTACATATAAGTAATCAAGATTGAGCAATATTGCATTATTTTCATTGGCAACTGTTTTTACATCATAAAGAGAAAAATTCATATTTGTGAGCCTGGTTGCTGCGGTATCGTTCATATCTACACTGTATTTTGTAAAAAAGGAGGCTTTGCCTTGCGTGAGATGAAGATCCACTCTCTCTTTTACATAGGCAAACTCTTTTGAGAGATCATCTATCTCAAAGCCAAAGCTCCCACTCAAGATCAAAGGCTCAACACTCTCTATTTTACTGTAGAGTTCTATATGACCACTTTGTGCTATTTTTGTCTTCAGATGCACTCCACCCTCTTTTAAGTTTCGAGTATCAAGGTCATGCAGCTCTACAAAAAGCTGATGCAGTTCGATATGAAAAGGCTCTGCTTTTGAATTGTCATCAAAATAAAAAAGACCATCATTTAAAACAAACTTCTTGAGTATGATTGGCATCATTGAGCTGTTTGTATCTTCTTGTTCAGTAACTTCTGATTCTTTGTTTTTTTGCTTTATAATTTTTAAAAGATTGAGCCTGCCCTTCTTGTCAACAGCGGCATAAAGTGTTGGCTTTTGCAGATATATCTCTCCAACGGAAATCGTTCCATAAAGCATCTCAAGTGGATCAACATCTACCTCAGCATATGCAAGTTCTAGGAGTTTCTTATCACTGACTTTTTCATTGATTCTTATCCCTGAGAGACGCAGAGTAAATGTTAAAGGGTTTAAAGAGAGCGCATTTATTGTTGTTGTAGCATTGAGTTCATTATTAAGTGTTTTTTCAATTTTTGGTAAAAGAAGTTTGGGAAGAAGAAAAAAACCAAGTAGTGTATAAAGTATAAAAAATACTGCAAAAATCTTAATAGTTTTTAGCATAAGTAAACTCCATAGATAAGATGCTATCTATGTGAGTTTAGCTTATTTTATGTTAAAAGCAGATTACTACTGTTGTTTGAGCAGTGTCGCTTTTGGGAAAACAAAAGTCGAATCTCTCCATACAGAGATCTTTTCACTTGGTTTACCATTTTTATCAAGTGCATAAGCATGTATCTTGATAGGAATAATAGTATCTTTTCTAGGGTTGTTAGCCAACATCTCAGTTGTTCTGAGTGTAACAATTTTTTTCTTCTTGACATTCGGAAGAACTTTAAAAGGTTTTGTCGGTTTAACAATAGTAATTTTACCTTCCATACCTTTTGGCGGAACAACTTCAAAATAATATTTCATAGGCTCATTTTGCGTATTTTGAAGTAAAAATATATATGAGTTATCTACTCTAAATTTACCATCAGGAAGATGTTTTAGAGAGTACAGACGCGCCTCTTTATTGATATTTAAAAGCATATGTTCTTTGTGACTTCCCATATAACCCAAAATAATACTGATAATCACTAAAAGAGCCATATATCCAATAACTTTTGGACGGAAGTATTTTGTCTTACCTTTACGCTCAATGATCTCATACTCACTAGACCATGTAACAAGAGAAGGTTTTCCAAGTTTCCCCATAACTGTTGTACAGGCATCTACACACTCAAGACAGTTGATACACTCAAGCTGCAATCCTTTACGAATATCAATATGTGTCGGACATACCGTCACACACTTCTCACAGGTTGTACACTCGGCATCAGGATCAAGCTCATGCAGCTCTTTTTGATTATGAACTAGTTTATGATGAACATTTTGTTCATTATCATAGATTTTACCACCACGGTGTTCATCATAGATAGCCATAACCGTATGTTCATCGTAAAGAACCGACTGAACACGAGAGTAAGGACATACATAGATACAGAAGTTCTCTTTTAAAAATACAATGTCATAAATTAAAAATGCCGCAACACCAATAATAAAACCAATCATTACCATATGTTCACTTGGGTTTTGCAGGTATTTAAAGAAATCTTCCGGTGGAATGAAATACCACATAAAGTCAGCACCCGCAATAACAGCCAACAGTGCCCAAATGGCAATAGCTATCGCTTTTTTCACCTTATTTTCAGGCTTACTCATATCTGGTTCTTGTTGTTTGTTACCGATACGCTTTCTTAATTTTAAAAGTTTTGTCTCGATAAGATCACGAAAAATTACACGGAAAGTTGTTTGAGGACAAACCCAACCACAAAAAACACGACCACCCAGAACAGTCATACCAAAGATACCCAAAAAGAGAATCATTAACAAAAACGGCATTAAATAGAGCTCTTGCATATCAAACTGAACAAATGCAAGGTGCAATTTCATCTTGTCAAAACTTAATAGAAAAAAGTGATTTCCATTTACTTTAATCCAAGGAAGAACCAGTGCAACAATAGTTACTATCGCATAAAAATAGTAACGTTTGATTCTCCACGGTGTTGGTATTTTAATACCCTTTTTTTTCTCTTCACTCATTTATTATCTCCATATAATCTTAATTTGGACAAGTAATAGTATTAATTACCTGTGCTTCTGCATCATTTGGTGCCTCTGGTAAAAGTGATCCAAATGCTACTTGTTTGAGTTCGCGTGACTCAATATAATCTTTTAGTGAGCTACGACTCACACCTAAAATTCTTGCCATCTCACTTACACTTTTACCCTCTTTGATAAAACGAAGTATCTCATTTATATAAACATCAAACTTAGAGCTTGAACGACTCCCTTTTGGGCGTCCGATAACCCGCTTAGATTCATTCTGCACTCGCTGACGCAGTTGATCCATCAGACCAAGTACGAGCATCGCACTGCTTTGTTGTGTCATTATAACAGATTGTTTTATAAAATGAACACTAAGCTCATTTTTTAAAAGGCAGGAAAACATCTGAATCAAATCTTCCATATTTGTTGTAAGCACCCATACATCACAAATCAGTAGAGTCGCCTTTTGTTTTGATTGGAAGTATTGTGTTACCTCTTTTCTCTCTTCAAGACGTTTGTTCTGTGATGTATAGTCAACAAACTCATCATCAATAACAAGATTGTTAGCGATGGCATAAGAATTTATCATCTGCAATTGCTCATGAGCAGGTGCAAAATTCTTGTCCGGTCTTATGTAAGCTATTACCATATAACGATAAAACCTCTCTTATTATTGATTTTCATCGTCATTATAGCCATATTTGACGAATTAAGTCAATAGTTTTTTTCATTATTTCGTCATTTTCTCTTATTTTTTCTAAAAAAAAGCGAGTGAACATTTTATACAAGAAGTTTTTATGCACTCTTTAGCTAAAATAAGAACAATAAACTATCAAAAAAGATTACAGATGACTACAAAAGAGTATATCTTAGAGACTATCAAAAAACGCCCACTTATCATTGACGGTGCCATGGGTACACAGCTGCAACAACGCGATGATCAGATTCCAAAAGAGGCATGGGAAGGTAATGAGGGGTGTAACGAACTCTTAAATGTTACAGCTCCCGAAGTTATGAATGATATCTTTCATGCATACCTTACTGCCGGAGCAGACTTTATTACAACCAATACTTTTGGCTCTTTTAGCTGGGTTCTCGATGAGTATCAAATTGGCCATCGTGCTTATGAGCTCACGCGTGCCGGAGCAGAGCTTGTAAAGAAGCAGTGTGAGAAGTTCTCTACACCTGAGCATCCACGCTTTTGTCTTGGCTCGATTGGTCCGGGAACAAAACTGCCATCTTTGGGACACATTACCTACGATGAGATGTTTGAGGGTTATACCGAGTTTTGTCTAGCACTTATTGACGGAGGGGTTGATGTCTTTCTTCTTGAGACATGTCAAGATCCACTCCAGATAAAAGCAGCACTGCACGCCTGTGAAGAGGCAAGCCGCCAAAGAGGAGTTGAAATCCCCATTATGGTCTCAGTAACTATTGAACTGAGTGGCTCTATGCTTATAGGTACAGATGCACAAACCATTGCTACGATTATGGAGCCTTTTAACATCATCTCACTTGGCTTTAACTGTGGAACAGGACCTGAACAGGTTGAAAAACATGTAAAAACGCTCTCAGAACTTTGGGCAAAACCTATCTCGGTTCACGCAAATGCAGGTCTGCCACAAAACCGTGGAGGCTACACCTACTACCCAATGGGTCCTGATGAGTTTGCCGACAAGCAGGAGAACTTCTTAAAGTATGACGGTGTAAGCTTTTTGGGTGGATGCTGTGGAACAACACCGCAGCACATCCGTGCACTGGTTGAGAGAGTCGCCAACATCACACCAAAAGCACCAAGTGGCAGCCATGAGAACTCTCTGGCTTCCCTCTTCTCAACAGTACCGCTTATGCAAGAGCCAGCACCCCTGCTTATGGGTGAGCGAAGTAATGCGACAGGTTCAAAAGCCTTCCGTGAGCTGCTTTTAGCCGAAGATTATGAGGGTACACTCTCAGTAGCACAGCAGCAGGTTCGTGCCGGTGCGCATGTTCTTGATGTCAATGTCGGCTTTGCCGGTCGTGATGAGACAAAAGATATGAACGCTGTTATGGGAATGTACAACCAAAAGATTCCCATCCCTCTTATGCCAGACTCAACACAGACAAAAGGCCTTGAAACTGCTCTTAAAAATATCGGTGGTCGCCCAATACTCAACTCAGTAAACCTTGAAGATGGTGAAGAGAAGTTTGATGAAGTGTGTCAACTGGCCAAAAAGTTTGGTACAGCACTTGTCTGTCTTACTATCGATGAAGTCGGTATGGCTAAGACAGTTGAGAAAAAACTAGAAGTTGCCGAACGCATCATCAAACTCGCTACCAAGCGTCACGGGCTAAAAAAAGAGGATCTTGTCTTTGATGTACTTACCTTTACCCTTGCAAGTGGTGATGAAGAGTACCGTGATGCGGGAATCAACACCATTAAAGCCATCAGAGAGCTGCGCAAACGCCACCCTGAAGTTGGAACGACACTGGGACTCTCAAACATCTCTTTTGGACTTGATAAAGATGCCAGACCGTATCTAAACTCCATGTTTTTACACCACTGTCTAGAGGCTGGGCTTACATCGGTCATTATCAATGTAAAACATATCATTCCAATCAACAAGATTCCAAAAGAAGATCAGGAGATCTGTGACAACCTTATCTTCAACCGTGGAGAAGATCCACTCTTTAAGTTTATAGAACACTTCAGCACAAAAGAGGCAGTGGACAATGACGCTGTTGATGCTGAGTACCTGGCTATGAGCGATGAAGAAAAAATCGCCAAACTGCTTATGGATGGGGATAAAGATAGAATGATCCCTCTTATAGAAGAGGTGCGCCACCGCATCGCTCCTGAAAAGATTGTTAATGAGATTCTCATCGATGGTATGAAAGTTATCGGTGAGCTCTTTGGAAGTGGTCAGATGCAGTTGCCGTTTGTATTGCAGTCTGCAGAGACGATGAAAAAGACAGTTGATTATCTCAACCCCTACCTGCCAAAAGTTGAAAAAGCAGTCGATACAACACTCGTTCTTGGAACAGTAAAGGGAGATGTGCATGATGTTGGGAAAAACCTTGTCGATATCATCCTCTCAAACAACGGTTACAAAGTCAAAAATCTCGGTATCAAAGTAGAGCTTGACCAGTTCCTAGAGACACTTGATGATCCAAACATCTCAGCAATCGGCATGAGTGGTCTTTTGGTAAAATCAACACAAGTGATGCTAGAAAACCTCAAAACTCTCGAAGAAAAAGGCATCACCATCCCTGTGCTTCTTGGTGGTGCAGCGCTCACGCGCGGATTTATCGATGATTTCTGTCGTCCTGCATACAGCGGGCCAATCTTTTACTGCAAGGATGCCTTTGACGGTGTTACGGCAATGAGCCGCATCGAAGCGGGTAATATGGATACAAACCTCCACCCAGATGCTCCAGAAGCTCCTAAAAAAGAGAAAAAAGAAGAAATTGCTATTCCTCCTGTAGAAGAGATTAAAATGCCTTCTCGTGATGTACCAGTTCCTACACCTCCATTTTGGGGTCGTCGTGAACTTAAACTAACACAGCAGCAAGTTGAGATGGCTTTTGAGTGGATTAACCATAAACTTCTTTTTAAATCGCGTTGGGGTTACAGCTCTAAGGGCATGAGCAAAGAGGCTTATGAAAAGCAGCTTGATGAAGTTGTATGGCCTGCATACGAGAAGCTCAAAAAACGCTTTTTAGAAGAGAAACTCTTTGAGCCAACCATTTTGTATGGCTACTGGCCATGCCGCAGTGATGACAACTCACTGCTCGTCTTTCCTGAAAACGAAGGATGGCACTCAGAAGATGAAGTCAACCGTGAACCGCTCAAAGATATCATCGGACGTGCTGAAGAGGTATTTACCTTCCCAAGACAGCGTAAAAAACCACACCGAGCACTGAGTGACTTCTTTCACAATGACCGCCATGATGTTGTTGCTTTTACCTGCGTGAGTGCCGGAAGTAAGCTGAGTGAGGTTGAGCGTGAGATATATGAGCGCGGTGACTATACAGAGTACTACCAGTTTCACGGGCTTGGTGTTGAGCTGGCTGAGGCTCTGGCTGAGATTGCACACAAACAGATTCGACTTGATCTTGGTATTATTGCAAAAGATGAGGGAGCAACACTTGCAGATGTACGCATGAACCGCTATCAGGGAAGCCGCTACTCCTTTGGCTATGCAGCCTGCCCTGACCTCGAACTAAATCGACCACTCTTTAACCTCTTAAAGCCTGAAGAGTATGGCATAGAGCTGAGTGAAACCTTCCAGATACATCCTGAGCAGTCAACAAGTGCGATGGTGGTGTATCATCCTGAAGCGACGTACTATAATGTATAACAGTATCCAAAGTAAATTTGGCTACCTACACTAAGGCCGCTTGGGCCACTAAAGCTTCATTTGCTCTTGCAAATGAGAGTTTAGACTCCGTCTAAAATGTATAACGGTATCCAAAATAAATTTGGCTACCTACGCCGATAAGAGAGCGCCTCTAAAAGGTGCTCTTTTTCTATAAGCTTTGACTCTGCCAGATCAGCAATGGTACGAGAGACCTTTTGTACTTTTTTAATACTGCGAAACGAAAGAGCAAATCGTTGCACAGCCATATCTAGAACCTCTGCTGCTGCATCACTCATCACACAGAACTCCTCTATCTCAGTATCGCTCATCTTGCCGTTAAAGTTTTTTTGCCCGCGCTCTTTTGCAAATATGTGCGCTCGAACCACCTCTTTGTGCATCTCTTTTGAGCTTAAACTCGGCTTATCACTGCTGCTTACATTTTGCATTACCACATTTAAGTCAATCCTATCTAAAAAAGGATCAGAGAGTCTGTTTTTATAACGCTGGATTTCAAGTTCATTACACCTACACTCTTTTGTCTCATCCAACAGGTTACCACAAGGGCACGGGTTCATCGCCGCTACAAACAAAAAGTTTGTCTCATAGACCAGACGCTGATTTATTCTCCCTATACGTATACGATTTTCCTGTAGTGGCTCACGCAACGACTCTAAAACCTTAGCAGAGAAGTGTGGCAGTTCATCAAAGAAGAGTATGCCCTTGTTTGCAAGCCCTATTTCGCCAATCTTGCCTTGTCCGCCACCAAAGATACTCGCCGGTGTTGAAGTCGCATGAGAGGCTATGAAGGGACGCAGAGGCTTAAAGTCAGGCTCTTGCATATTAAGTGTTTGTAGTTTGGCAACTTCAAGTATCTCTTCATTTGTCATCGGTGGCAAGATATAACGCAGACGAGAGGCTATCATACTCTTGCCACATCCTGGACTACCTTCTAGCAAAATATTATGAAATCCTGCCGCAGCAATAAGTGCCGCACGTTTTGCCACCTCTTGACCCTTTACATCTATGAAATTTTCAGGATACTTTTTTTGATAATAGTATTTTATGCCATCAATCTCATAAAAATCATGCTCAAGGCTGGCACTTTTTGTATGTGCTTTAATTTGCTCAATATTTTCAAAAAGCTCCTTTGCCTCACGCAATGAATCCACTCCATAAAAGTCAATATATGGAATCTTTGAAAGCTTTTGCAGTGCTGCTTTTGGTACTACTGCTTTTTGTATAAGATTTTGATTTGCCAAAGAGAGAATAAGTGCATAGAGCTGGCGATTCTCTTTAACCTCGCCATCGAGTCCAAGCTCTCCAAATACAAACCACTCCGAAAAATCTGCTTCACGCTCAGCCATTGCAATAAGCAGCGCAATACTTAAGTCAAACTGGCTGCCACTCTTTTTAAAGTCATCACTTGGTGCCAGATTGATAGTAATGCGTTTTGGAGGAAATTTGTATTCATTACTAAGCAATGCAGATTTAATGCGTTCATTGGAGCCTGCTGATGTAAGTGCGGTAGCTGAGCCGACTATAGAGAAAGAAGGCAGACCTTTTGTAAGTGTAAGCTCTACATCAACAACCTTGGCATCCAGCCCTTCATATGTGGCACATTTGAGTTTTTTCATACTGCAAACCTCTTTTGATTTGCACTATCATAATTTTAATAAGTGATAATTTGGAGAAAATATGGCAGATTGCCATATTTTTATGCAGATTTTTTCGCTTTACGTTCTTTTTGAAGTTTTTTATACTCTTTTTCAAACTTTTTACGACGAGCATAGGAGAGTTTATCTATAAACAAAATTCCCTCTAAATGATCCATCTCATGCTGTATAGCAATTGCCATTAGTCCATCAGCCTCCAGACGTTTTGTATTTCCATGTCTGTCCTGATAATTGATAGTCACTTTTTCACAACGCTTAATATCTTCATAAAACTGAGGAACACTCAAACAACCCTCTTGATAAGTTGTCTCACCAGATTTTTCAACAATTACAGGATTGATAATCTCTAACAAGTTCTCAGGTGGTTGTTCGCCATCTTCATTTGGAATGTTTAAAATCAATGCACGAATAGGATGTGCCACCTGAATAGCTGCTAGACCTATTCCATTTGTATTTATCATCAATGGATTCATAGCATCTAAAAGTTTATGAAGTTTTTCATCAAAAACTTTTACCTCTTTAGATACTTCACGTAAACGTTTATCTGGATATTCTACAATCTCTAATTTCATCTTTTTCACCTATTTTCGTAATGAAACTGCAAAGTCATGGTTTGGTAACTCATATGCTTTTTCTATCCCGTCAAGAGCACTTACTACTATCTCTTCTACCGAGAATTCAGGATCAATGTTAGTGATTCCTATAGCGATTTTGAGCTGAATCTCACGGTCTGCCAAAAAGAAGTTGGAGTTCGAGACAAGATCACACAGACGCTCACTCGCTTTTTTTGCACTCTCTATATCTGTATGTTTTAAAAGCATCGCAAAAACACCATTACCATAATGCGCAACGATATCGCTTCTTCTTGAAGTCTTTAAAAGAAGTCTTGCGATTGTACGCACCATAAGCTTAATGGCCTTATCATTTTTAATACTTTTCTTCAAGTCACGTGAGAGCTCTATCATAATAAGAGAGCTCTTATGTTTAAACTCTTTAATAAGCCCTATCTCTTGTTCAATCTTTGTCAATAAGTAGCGTTTGTTATATACTCCGTACTGATTGTCAAAAATTGTCTCATTCTCAACATTTTTTACAATTTTAGCTGTATCGTCATAGATACTTCTCATTTGAGAGCTTTGTGTTTTTAAAATGGAGTTAAGCTTATTGACATCATTTTCTAGTGTTGCAATGATACTTAATGCACTATTTGCTTCTGGTTTTTTACTAAGCTCTTCTTTACGTTTTTCTAAGATCTTTGTCATTAATGACATATTTTTATATAAACTTGCTGTAACATTCAAAATATTTTTAATAGATGCAAAACCTTGTTTAAGGCTTTGCTCTAATGCGATGGTAGTTTCTGCTTCATTACTCTCTTCAAGTTCTAAAATAGAATGAATCTGCTTACGTAAGCTCTCACTCTTATTTTCTAAAAGTCTATCAAAATAGAGTGAGTAGTTATTTGGGGTTGGAGGCAGGTTGTCAGATATAAGTGAGTTTAAGACCTCTTTTGCATAGATCTCAATATCGCTTGAAGCAGTATCTACATCTAAACTGTTAACAACTGTCGTTGGTTCAACTTCTGGCAGTACTGCATCTATATTTCTACGTTTCTTTTTCTTTAATGTACCTGCCATCACTTCCCCTTTTACTCTTTATCGCTCTTTGTAAGAACCTCATCGATCATGCCATAATCACACGCTTCTTGCGCACTCATAAAGTTGTCACGATCAGTATCAGCCTCTATTGTTTTAACATCTTGACCTGTATTTTCAGCCAAGATCTCATTGAGCTCTTTTTTCATGCGAAGAATCTCTTCTGCCTGAATGGCAATATCAGTTGCCTGACCCTGTGCACCACCAAGTGGTTGGTGAATCATAATACGTGCGTGAGGAAGTGCATAACGTTTGCCTTTTTCACCACTTGAGAGTAAAAAAGCACCCATTGACGCAGCTTGACCTATACAGATAGTCGCCACATGTGGACGAATATAGTTCATCGTATCAAATATTGCCATTCCAGCAGTTACTACACCGCCCGGAGAGTTGATATAAAAGTAGATATCTTTTTCTGGGTCCTCTGCTTCAAGGAATAAAAACTGTGCAACAATAGTAGAAGCAACAGCATCATTAACCTCACCGCTAAGCATAACTATACGATCTTTTAAAAGACGTGAATAGATATCATAAGAGCGCTCACCGCGCCCTGTCTTTTCAACTACATATGGAATATAGCTCATATTACTCTTCTATCTTCTTATTTAAAAGTGCAGTTAAAACTCTGTCTTCTACCATAGACATCTGAATAGCCGGAATGTATCCTGCTGCTTTATACTGCTCGAATGCTTTTTGTGGATCTTGACCCATCTGCATTGCTTCGTAGTAGATAGTCTGCATTACTTCTTGCTCTTCTACTTTAATACCAAGTTTCTGTGCAAGTGCATCGATGATAAAAGTAGCTTTTACACTTTTTTCTGCTTCTTCGCGGAAAGACTCACGCAACTCTTTGAGTTTTTCTGGATTTTCACGAAGCTCTTTGATCTCATCTTCACTCATAGTTGAAGCTTTTTTGTTTACTGCCATATCAATCTCTTGCTCAACAACAAACTCCGGAAGATCAAAGTCAAGTTTCTCTACAAGTGCTTCTAAAAGTTTCGGTTTTAGCTCATCATTGTAAAGTTTTGCAAGTTTTTCCTGCTCAATCACTTTTTTTACTTCAGCTTTTAACTCATCTAAAGTAGCGTCTTCTTTTGCTAAAAGTTTTTGTGCAAGTTCATCGTTGATCTCTACATCATCTTTGACTTTTACACCATTTACTTTTACTTTGAACATTGCCTCTTTACCAGCAAGCTCTTTTGCACCGTACTCTTCTGGGAATGTAACAGTAATCTCAACTTCTTCATCACGCTTTACGCCGATAAGTTGGTCTTCAAAACCTGGGATAAACTGACCTGAACCTAAAAGAAGTTCAAAGTTCTCACCCTTGCCACCTTCAAAAGGCTCTCCGTCAATAAAACCTTCAAAGTCGATAACAGCAGTATCTCCCTCTTTCATTTTACGGTTGCGTTTAATGTCAACTAGCGGAGCCTGTGCTTCAGCGATCTCTTTGATTCTTGCTTCTACTTCTTCATCTGTAACTTCTGGTTTTGTGAAGTCTGGAACAAGTGCATCTACATCATCAAGATTGATCTCAGGACGCATTGCCACTTTGATCTCTACTTCTATTTTGTCATCAGACTTTTCAAACTTAGAGATTGTTGGCTCACCAAGAAGTGCATCATTAGAGATGTCTAACTCTTTAAGACCTTTACTGAGTACTTCACGAAGTGCTTCTGCTTCTGCATCTTCTACAAGTTTTTGACCATACTGCTTTTTGATAATTGCAACAGGAACTTTTCCTTTTCTAAAACCTTGAATATTTGCAGTTTTAGCTAATTGTTTAGCGATTTTTTCAACGTTAGCATTTACCTCATCCATTGAGATTGTTGCTTCGATTACTGCATTTGCACCATTAATTTTGTTTGCTTTGATTTCCATCAATTTCCTTCGCACTTTTATATTATTTTGGGCAATCATACCAAAAATGTACTTTTTTTTCGATTAATTTTTACACAAGTGTGGTTTAAAGTTTAAAATGAGTATCCATAATACTGCAAAGTCTATCATTACATCTGCAAAGTTAAAAACAGCGAAGTCAAACCCACAGTGCCAATAAACCATATCTACAACACCCTCGTGAACAAATCGGTCATATATGTTTGAAAATGCTCCTCCAAGCAGTATCCCTCCCGGCAAGGCGTAGCAGACTTTTTGCAGGTATATCAGATAGATAAGAACACCACTGACAAGCACAAGCTGTATATATTTTAGATTCTCTGCCAAAAAAGCGAACATCGAAAAAGCTACACCCTTGTTGTAGACAAGTATCAAATCAATACACTCACCATAGTAGCGATACCCATCCAAAAAGAGCTGCTTTATATTCTGATCTATTATAAATATACCTGCCAGCGCAAAGAGAATAATGGCACTTATTCGTAATGTTTTGTTATGCATTGAGCGCTTTTTGTAAAAACTCTATGAGCTCTTGCATCTTGAGATCTATAATCTTGTCATCCTTTGCCTCAAGAAGCACTCTGAGTTTGTTCTCTGTTCCAGAGTAGCGAATAAGCTGACGCAGACCCTCTTTCTCAAGCTCAAGTAAAACAGTATCAAGACCTTTGATATCTTTGAGTGGTTTTTTCTCTTTTACATTCATATTAACAAGCTGTTGCGGATAGAGTTTGAATGGACGCAGTACCTCGGAAGCTTTTTTACCTTTTTTAATAATAAGTGCCAAAGTAGCAAGGGCTGCTACAAGGCCATCACCTGTCTTTGCAAAATCATGTAAGATGATATGTCCGCTCTGCTCTCCTCCGAAATTAATACCTTTTTGTTTCATTAGCTCTAATACATTCTTGTCACCAACATCTGAGCGGTAAAGTGTAAGTCCATGCTCACGCAGATACTCATCAAGCCCTGCATTGCTCATTACGGTAACAACAACACCATCACCTTTAAGACGATTCTCTTCATGCAATGCAACAGCCAAAGCACCAATAAGCTGATCACCGTCAACTACTTCACCCTTCTCATCGACAATAACAACACGATCTGCATCACCATCAAGAGCAATCCCCAAGTCTGCTCTATACTTGATAACAGCATTTTTAAGATCTTTGGTATGCAGTGCTCCACAGTTCTCATTAATATTAAAACCGTCTGGTTCATTATGCAGTACAATCACCTCAGCGCCAAGCTCTTCTAAAACAGTAGGACCTACCTTATATGCTGCTCCGTTTGCAGTATCAAGAACTATCCGCATACCCTGCAGGCTCATCTCAACAGGAAAAGAGTTTTTAAGCTGTACTATATAGCGCCCTATTACATCATCTATGCGTTTTGCTTTTCCTATTGCTTTACCAGTTACTTGAGAGTTACGTAAAAGTTCTTCATTAAAATAGATACTCTCTATCTCTCCTTCTACCTCTTTACTGAATTTATCTCCGTGCCCGTCAAAAAACTTGATTCCGTTATCTTCAAAGGAGTTATGTGAAGCAGATATCATAATTCCGGCATCACAGCGCATATTTTCAGTGATAAATGCAATGGCAGGTGTTGGCATAGGTCCAACTTCAACAACATCAAAACCAACGGCAGTAAGACCGCTCACAAGTGCATTCTCTATCATATAACCACTTCGTCTAGTATCTTTACCGACTAAAATCTTATTCGTTTTTGCATCTTTTTTAAGATAAATCCCTGCTGCCATAGCAATTTTCATCGCTACTTCTGCACTTAAAAAGCTTCCTGCCTCGCCACGCACACCATCTGTTCCAAAAAGTTTCA
>JAMORG010000011.1 GCA_027063745.1 Sulfurimonas sp. | reverse complement strand
AAAATCTTATTCGTTTTTGCATCTTTTTTAAGATAAATCCCTGCTGCCATAGCAATTTTCATCGCTACTTCTGCACTTAAAAAGCTTCCTGCCTCGCCACGCACACCATCTGTTCCAAAAAGTTTCATATATCTATCTCCACATCAAATAACTTTATTCTACAAGTTCTAAATTGAGCCATTTTACCACCCTTTAACTTAATTTTAATTATTTTTAAGGTAATATTGCGCACTTAAATTCCAAAAAGGACTAATTAAATGGCAAATCATAAGTCATCAATTAAGAGAATTCGCCAGACTATCGTTCGTACAGAACGTAATCGTTTCTACAGAACTCGTCTTAAAAATATCGTAAAAGCAGTACGTTCAGCTATCGAAGCTGGTAACAAAGAAGAAGCACAAGCAGCATTCAAAATCGCTAACAGACAAATTCACAAATTTGTTAGCAAAGGTATCTTAAAAAAAGAGACTGCAGCTAGAAAAGTAAGCCGTCTTCACAAAGCTGTAAACGCTATATAAGGCTAACTGTATATGTTAGCAGATAAACTTACCCCGTTTATCAACCGCTATAATGAACTTAGCGAATTGCTAAGTTCACCTGACATCACTTCTGACATCAAAAAGATGACAGAACTCTCCAAAGAACAATCATCTCTCTTACCAATCGTTGAAAAAGCAAAAGAGTACAAGACACTTTTAGAAGAGATCGCTGACTCAAAAGAGATGCTTAGTGATCCTGAAATGAGTGATATGGCAAAAGAGGAGCTCAAAGAGCTAGAACCTCGTGTACCTGAACTCGAAGAGGAGATCAAGCTTCTTTTACTCCCTAAAGATCCCAATGATGACAGAAATATCATTGTTGAGCTTCGTGCAGGAGCTGGTGGAGATGAAGCAGCTATCTTTGTAGGTGACTTATTTGGTGCTTATACTCGCTATGCTGACTTAAAAGGTTGGAAGATTGAGATTATGAGCAGCTCACCAAGTGATGCCGGAGGGTATAAAGAGATTATTGCCCTCATTAAAGGTGAACAAGTCTATAGCCGGTTGAAATATGAAGGTGGAACACACAGAGTTCAGCGTGTTCCTCAAACAGAGTCTCAAGGTCGTGTTCACACTTCTGCTATTACAGTTGCTGTAATGCCGGAAGTTGATGATGTTGAGATTGAGATCAATGACAACGATCTTAAAATCGATGTTATGCGCTCAAGTGGTTGTGGTGGTCAGTCGGTAAATACAACGGACTCTGCAGTTCGTATTACCCACTTACCATCTGGTATAGTAGTTACCAACCAGGACCAAAAGTCACAGCACAAAAACAGAGAAAAAGCGATGAAGGTACTTAAAGCGCGTCTTTACGATCTTCAGATGCAAGAACAACAGTCAGAAAATGCAGCAGAGCGTGCTGCACAAGTTGGAACGGGTGATAGAAGTGGTCGTATCCGAACATACAACTATCCGCAAAACCGTATCTCTGACCATAGAATCAACCTGACACTCTATCGTCTCAATGAGATTATGAGTGGCGGTCTTTTTGATGAGATCATCGAACCACTTATCGCTGACCATCAAGCAAAAATTGTAGAAGCAGCCGGCCTTTAAGTAAACCGGTTCGCTCTCTACTCTTCATACACTATATATCCCACTCCGTCTCAAATGTCTTTTTCACACGCCCGGCAAATGTAATAGTTCTCTCATTTACTCCAAGATAGAGTGTCTCACCACTTGTAGGATAAACTTCTATGCTCTCTTTTACCTTACCCTCTTTGTAGGCTCTGTAAAAACAAGCTGCCATCCCTGTACCACAGGCAAGTGTCTCATCTTCTACACCACGCTCATAGGTTCTCACGCGAAGATTACCATCTTCTAGCACTTTGACAATATTTACATTGGCATTATATTTATAGCGCATCTCACGCGCCTCTTCAATATCAAAATGCTCAATATCATCAACAAACTTAACAAGATGCGGTACACCGGTATTTAAAAGCCACCAAGAGTTGCCATTTGCTTCTATTTTTGTATCTAAAATCTCTGGAGGTGTGAGTTCTGAGAGAACCATTCCTGTTTTTTGTGTATTTTCACTCACTTCTGCATGAATCACACCCGCTCCGGTTAAAAAGTCCATGCTCGCAGGCGCTAGATTGTTGTTATATGCATAATGTGCACAAGCACGACTGCCATTACCACACATATCTGCATGGCTGCCATCTGCATTGTAAAACTCCCACTCGAAATCATACTCTGCGTGAGGCACAACAACGATGAGCCCATCAGCCCCTATGCCCTCTTGACGATGACACAGCTCTCTTGCTAACTCATTTCTCTCTTTTTTTATACTGTCATGAAAAATGACAAAATCATTTCCATTGGCACTGTACTTTGCTATCTTCACATCCTGCTCCTACTTTTTATATATCTGCTTGATTGTTGCTACAAAATTCTCAACTTCATCCTGTAGATGTTTGAGATTTTTTGAGTTGTCTATCACCCATGTTGCTTTCTCTTTTTTTGCATCTATTGGAAGCTGTGAAGCGATGCGCTTGAGTGACTCCTCACGCGAGTAGCCATTACGCTTCATAAAGCGCTCAAGCTGGATCTCTGCAGGCGTATAGACTACAACACTATCTTTTATCGGATA
>JAMORG010000010.1 GCA_027063745.1 Sulfurimonas sp. | reverse complement strand
GCTCTTGCTTTATAAAAGGCTCATCTGTTGTAGGAGTCAAGTGCTCGTTTGAAAGCATCAGTTTCTCAAATGGCAGGTCATAATAACTAGCAACAAGCACTTTTCCTGCCTGGTAAGTAATGCGGTAGGCTTTTTGCTTGTCGTTAAGCATCTGCAACTTTTTCTTACCAAACATCACTTTGTCTTTTACCATCTCAAAATGCTCCAATGTCACTTGAAAATCATTTTGACGCAGTGCTAAAAGTGCTGCCTCATTTACAAGTGCTGCCAAGGCCGCACCATTAAAGCCTACAGTCATAGAGGCAACAGCAGAGATATCAAGATCATGCGGTACATTTTGTAGATACTTCTCTAAAATAGACTCCCGCTCTTTTTTAGTCGGCAGCTCAACAAAGATACGTCTGTCAAAACGCCCGGCACGAAGAAGTGCAGCATCTAAAACATCTATCTTATTTGTTGCTGCGATAACAATCACTCCACTAGAACCCTCAAAACCATCCATTTCAGTCAGAAGTTGATTCAGTGTTGCCTCACGCTCATCATTACGCTGCCCGTCACGCTTTTTGCCTACAGCATCTATCTCATCTATAAAAATAATTGAAGGTGCATTTTTCTTTGCCGCAGCAAAAAGCTCATGCACACGTTTTGCCCCCATTCCGACATATATCTGCACAAATGAAGCACCGCTTTGATAGTAAAAGGGAACATCAGCAGCATTGGCAACAGCTTTTGCTATCATCGTCTTACCAACACCGGGAGGTCCTACAAGTAAAACACCCTTTGGCATACGAGCACCAAAGTTCTTGTAGCGCTTAGGGTTTTTCATAAAGTCTATGATCTCTTCAAGCTCCATTTTAACATCACTGATGCCACCTATGTCTTCAAAACTGACATCACTTTTAAGTGGTGTGATTGGAGATGAAAGATCAAGCGGATTTGTTGATGTTGCATCAGCACTACCATTAGAGAGTTTTTTAAAGCTGACATCAGACAAAAAACCTCTATTTTGGAAAAACTTAAACAACAGTGATCCAAGACCAAGAAAAACAATAAAAACAAGAAGATAGATAAGCAGATTGTTCTTAGAACCTATCTCTACTTTATACTCAGCAAACATTCCTGGAGTTACCTGAGATGAGGCAATTTTATAAAGGTTGTTCTCTTTTGTTTTTAGATATACATACTCTTTTGTTGCTATGACCTTAGTGACTGCATGCTGGTCTAAAAGCTTTTGTGCCTCACGCAAGGTAATAGCATCAGCGGTATCTCTAAGCAGAGCAAAAAGAATTAAAACAATAACTAAAAATGCAGAGACAATAAGTGCTATACGATTCATTTTAGAGCTTGGCATAATTATGCTCCTTTTGTACCTCATATTTATCTATATTGACCCAGTTTCCAAGTAGATCTTCATCCGAATCTATTACTATTTTATTGAAGTGTTGATCAAGTCCGTGATAAAATCCGCCTTTAAATGACTCGACAAGAACTTCCAACTCTCCACTAAAAGCTTTTCTAAAATCATAGTTCTTTTGAGCGACCAAAGACTCCAGCTCATGCAGACGCTCTTTTGCCACTTTGCCATTGACTTCTGGCTTCATGACAGCAGCAGGTGTGCCGTCACGCTTAGAGTATGTAAAGGCATGTAGATGTGTAAGTGGCAGAGCTTTTGCATTCTCCATCGCTTCACACCACAGCTCTTCACTCTCACCAGGAAAACCGGTAATAAAGTCTGTCCCGATTGCATAACCCTTCTCAGCCAAGAACTCAAAGAGCTCTCTGTCTTGTCTGTAAACATTACGACGGTTCATAAGCTTTAGCATCTTTGGAGATGTATGCTGCAGGGCAATATGCATATGCTTTTCCATCCATGGTTCATCAAGTATCTCTTTAAACTCATCGCCTATCTGTACAGGTTCGACACTTCCCAAACGAATGCGACGAACCCCACGAATCATCGACATCTTCTTCATTAACTGTGCCAGTGATGTCTTTGTATCTTGCCCATATGAGCCTACATTTGTTCCCGTTAAGATAAACTCACCAAAGCCATTGGACGCCAAACGCCTAACCTGCTCAAGTATGCGAATCTCATCCATACTTCTTGCATCCCCACGAACATAAGGAATAATACAGTAAGAACAGCGAAAGTTACACCCCTCTTGTATCTTGATAAAGGCACGGCTTTTACCGATAAACTCATCTACGACCATCTCATCTATATGGTTTAAATCACCCTTTTCATAAAATGGCTGCTCTTTTTTAAGTAGTGTATCAATCTTCTCTTTTTCGCTCTGTCCAAAGACACCATGCACCCTGCCCTCACGCAGCAGGCTCTCCCCTTTTGTATGTGCTCCGCATCCTGTTAAAAAGAGCTTTTTTGCATCACCTTTTTTCTCAAGCTGTGAGATGTACGAACGTACGTGTGTATCGGCTCCGTTTGTAACGGTACAGGAGTTGATGACCACAACATCCGCTTCCTCTTCATTTTCTGTGATATCATACTCTCTAAGCGCACTCATCATCACTTGTGAGTCATAAAGGTTTGTTCTGCAGCCAAATGTTTTAAAATATACTTTTTGTTTCATTTAAACCAACTCATCATTATGTATAATCGGTGCATGCTGCTTCATATCAAGATTGATTTTTTGTGTAGGGTATGCAATTGTTATGTCATCTTCAGCCTTGAATGCATCGATTATCTCAGTTGAGATAACACTTCTGAGTGTCAATGTTCCATAAGCATTTGTTAAGTACCATGCTTCAATATCAATACCATGCGGCTCTATAAAAGAGTAGATACGAGGTTCAACATTTGTATTTTTCAAGCTGTAGTGCTGACGCAGTTTGTTTAACTGCTTTCTTGTAATGTCCGTATAACCTTTTGAATACTTTTTGGCTATCTCTTTTACAAGGTGCATCGCTTTTTTATGGTTAGAGTCATAGGTAATCGTAATTTTCACACCATCCCATACAGTCTTTAATGAGTGGTGGGTATAGTTCGCTATCATACGTGTAAAGATATAGTTGTTCGGTACAAATATAATACGCCCTGCACGACGATTTTGCATAATGGAAGTAAGTGTGATATCTTCTAGTATTGTGATACGAAGCAGTGAAATATCTAAAACATCACCCACATACTTCATGCCATCCATATCTACACGGATTCTGTCCCCTACATGAATACTGCCGCCAAAAACGATAACAAGCCAACCAAGAATGGACATAAACCAGTCTTTCATAGCAATGGCAATACCCGCGGATGCAAATCCCAAAATGGTAACAAGGTAGCTTACATTCTCAATATAGTTAAAAAAGAGAATCAATAAAATCACTGTAAAGTTTGTAAATGTGATAATCTTGTTTGCCATATAGAAACGTTCATTGTCAGTGATATACTTTTTAACAATGAGTTTTAAAAGGAAAAAGACAAGAAAAACAAGTAAAACAGCCACACCTATCTTCATAAGTCCATATATCTGTTTTTCAATACTTTTATTAATATTTATTTTGGCAATTTCCAAACGTTTTTGATAAACATCCAAAGTAACATTCATTGTATCAAGAGCTCTCTCAAAGCGTTCAAGCTCTGTCTCTTTTTGCTTATATGCTTTTTCATATTTTTCAGGGTTCAAGGCATAAAGCTTTTTATAAATTGTCAGTTCATCACGCAAAAGTTTTACTAAAACAGCAAGATTCTCTTTTCTTTTTTTGTAATCTTCAAAACCAGCATCCATTTTTTTGATAAGTGAGAGTCCATTGAAGATCTCAAATGGGTTTGATATTTCCGGAATTTCATCTATTTTTGGAGGTGTGATAAGCTCTGAGAAAGGAGCATTGTTTTTCCCTTTGAGCTTGTCAATCTGTGATGTCAAAATATTCTCTTTAGATATGAGACCATTGAGTTCATCATAATCACTCTGTGTTTTGGCATGTTTTCTTAGCCACTTGATTCTTTTACGAATGTTTTCAAGATTGTTTTTCACTTCAAGTGAAGTCAAGTATGATGCATAACTTTTTACCCATACATTTTCTTCTGAAATTTGAGTATCTAATTGATGCAGTTCTTGAAGATGGTTTTGAATCTTCCTCTCAGCCAGCTTTTGCTCTCTTTTGGCTTTCTCTTCTTCTGCCTCTAGCTCTGCCTCTTTTGTTGCATTATTATCTATAGCAGGAATATGAGTAATAGTTGTAGAAACTGCTGAAAAAAGTAGTTGTGAAAAAAACAAGAGCATAAAAAGAGAAGAAAAAAAGAGTCTCATATTACGCTCCAAACTCTTCAAGTACAGCTATAACATCTTCTTTTTCAACTGTATCTAAAAGGACAACATCTCCTAAACCTTTCGGCAAGATAAATGTTATTTTTGTATCTGAACTTTTTTTATCGAGATAAAATGTCTCATAAAATGCTTCAATATCTTTTATCTCATATGAAGTCGGCAGATCATATTTTTTTAACAGATTTTCAATGCGCTGTGCTTCTTCTTGGGACATCAGTCCAAGTCGAACTGCAAGTCTGTTTGCCATTACCATACCGATAGCTACCGCTTCACCATGCAGGAACTGTTTATAGTTTGTCTCATTCTCAATAACATGTCCAAAAGTGTGCCCATAGTTAAGTGCTGCACGAAGACCATGCTCTTTTTCATCTTTTGCTACAACATCAGCCTTTGTTTGTACCGCATACTCTATGGCTTTTGCAAGAACTTCCGTATCACTAAGATCCGCTCTTTCTAAAAACTCGAAGAACTCTTTGTTAAATGTCACCGCCATCTTCACAACTTCAGCCACACCGGCACCGAACTCACGCTTAGGAAGTGTTGTTAAAAAATGAGCATCGATAAGAACCTCTTGTGGCTGATGAAATGCACCGATGAGATTTTTACCGTATTTGTTGTTTATGCCTGTCTTTCCACCTACACTTGCATCTACTTGTGAAAGGAGTGTTGTAGGGATCTGAATAAAATCGATACCACGTTGATAGATACTTGAGACAAATCCTGTCATATCACCAATCACACCGCCGCCAAAAGCGATAAGCAGAGATTTTCTATTGAAGCGGTGGTTAAAGAGTGACTCCATAATCAAATCAACCGATGCCTGGTTTTTATACTCTTCTCCATCAGGAACTGTAATGATATAAAGCTCTTTTGCGGAAATTCTCTCTAAAAGATATGCTAAATGAAGACCTGCAACCTTTGGATTTGTAATGATAGCTACTTTTGTATCAAAGTGTCGCTTGGGAAGTGTGTCAATTGTAATATCGTATGAGTTGTCAACTGTTTTTTTAAGGGGAATATGTACTTGCATTATCTATCCAAAAATTAATATGATAGATAATACTTCAAAATGCCTAAAAAGTACCTAAATCAAAGCTGTACAGGTATGAAAATTTGATGATAATCATCAAGCTTGAAATAAAGTTTCTCGCTGTCTGTAGAAAAGAGCGCATAGATTCGACGTGTTGTCAATTTTGCTGTAAATGGAAGAATTTGTACGAAATTCTCTTTATGTTTAAGTGTACGAATCGGATTTTCATTCTCTTTTATCACTTTGATCGACTTTGAAAAGATTGCAGAGAGGTTATAATAGTGCTCAATCACCTGCTCTTTTTCCTCTTGGTGCTCATGAACATAATTATAGAGTTCGAGATTAAGGTTCATCTGTTCAGATATATCAAAAATAGTTGCTGAAATTTTTTCCAAATCACGATTGTCAGAGAGAATCAATGCCGCATCTTTTACATTGTCAAAACTTCGTTCTGCAAGTTTTAAGACAGGAACATGCGCTTCATAGAGTGCTTTTCGTACATAATAATCCCCAAACATCTCACGTGAGACAATAACCAAACCAACATGATAAGATTTCACATCTTGAAAAAAAGTTCTTTTTATATCAGAACTTCCATAATCAATAGTGACCACTACATCAAGATCTCTATAGCTTTTAATGTATTCCAGAAGCTCTATATCGGAAGGATTGACAACCTTTATAACTAAATCATGTTTGAATTTTGTATGAATATATACGGCATTTCTAACTAGTCTTTTAATATTTTCATGTGTGACAATGTTCATATCAATATAGAGTAAAATATTTGTTCCAAATGGTTCTGGAAACTGCCCCAGTTCTTGTTTGATAGCTTTATAAACAGATTTAAGCACAGCTGGTTCACCAACAAGAACAAGCATATCATTTGGTTGTATCATACGTCTGCGTGAGGGCATCAGCAGTTTTCTGTTGCGATAAATTGCAACTATACGCCAGTTTTTCTGCTCAATAACTCCTATGTGCTTATAGACAAAAGAACTGCCAAAAGGCACAAGCACTTCCATGATTTCACCTTCACCCAAACCGACATTTTGAGCAATTACCGGAACATTTGGCAGATAATCCAAAAGACGTGAAGCTAGAATATCTTTGGCATTTACTAAAACAACATTGGGATCTTCATTGTAGATACCCCATTGGTCAAGAACTATAACACGCAGTTGCTTTTTAACCATACGAATATTTTTTATCGTATTTTCAACATCTGCCTGATTATCCATAGCAATGATGACCTGAATAAACTCCATTTTAAGTAAGTTTGAAAGTTTGTAAAAACTTGTTGGGTCAAACTCATAGAACTTAAAACGTGCAGGATTTACATCTTCATACTCTTTTGCTTTTAGCTCTACTACATAGTAGATATTTTCACTTGTATAGGTCTCAGCCACCCTTTGTATGAAGCGTTCACCAGTGATGCCATCACTGATTATAAGGATTTTTTTCATCTATTTGCTTTCTCTTTGAAATACATCTTCTTCATGAACCCACAAATCCTCAGATGCAGGCTGCCAAACTCTGTTGACAAAATAACCGGTAATCTTTATCCATCCGTCTGTTTTTTGATTTGAAGTAAAAGAGCGCCCTTTTTCCCAGCTAAAAAGATACTTTGGATTTTCAAAGCTATCATAAATTTTTGCATCGTTTTTCAAACGAAAAGGAGCAGCTTTAAAAACAATGATTTTTCCGGCTGATTCTTGCTTTGTTTTTAGCTTTGGAAAGCTGTTTTCATCAGAAGAAGAAATTTTTACACACTCTTTTTGAGATGAAATCTCACTTTTTATTTGACTTCTCAAGCTATTTACAGCCTCTAGTGCCATATTTAGCTTTTTTTGCAGTGTTTCATTTTTCTGCTGCTCTTCTTGCAAAGCCTTCTCATAGTGCTCACGCAGCTCTTTAATGTCATCGACCATGACACTTACACGATGGAGTTCAATATCAGCGGCATTTATCGTTGTAGCGTATAGAAAAAGTATAAAAAAAACTCTCTTCATCTCTTATCCTTTATTTTTTTACAAGTTTCACACCCATCTCTACATGATGAGTGTATGGAAACTGGTCAAATAGAGCCATGGCCTCTACTTTATGTGTCTTTGTCAGTATCTCTAAATCTCTTTTAAGAGTTAATGGATTACACGATATATAAACTATTGTATCAAAACGAGAAGCAAATTGACAAGAGTACTCATCCATCCCGCTGCGAGGAGGATCAACGAAGATAGAAGAAAAGTCATATGATTTAATATCAATATCTTTCATTCTTCTAAACTCACGTACACCATCAAGTGCTTGTACAAACTCCTCTACGCTCATACGGACAAATTCAATGTTTGTAATACCGTTAAGTTCCATATTCTGTTTTGCAGCATTGATAGAAGATTTTGATATCTCAGTTGCAAGAATCTTTTGAAATATGGTAGCAAACGGTATAGTAAAATTACCTGCACCACAGTAGAGCTCTAAAAGATCACCCTTTTGATCTTTAAAACTATCCATTGCCCAGCCAATCATCTTCTCATTGACATGAGGATTTGGTTGTGTAAATGAGTTTTCAATGTAGTGAAATCTATACTCTTTATTATTTATAGTAAGATATTCAGTGATATAGTCTTGCCCAATCACTACTTTTTGCTTGCGTGAGCGACCAATGATATAAACACCCAGATTCTGCGCTATTTTCGCTGCTTTTTCTTCCCATGAAGCATCAAGACGTCTGTGGTACAACAAAGAGACTACTATCTCACCCTTTGTAGAGCTTAAAAAGTCTGCTCCAAAGAGTTTGTACCCAATCTTTGCTTCTTTTATGGCTGTAAGAAGCTTTGGCATAAGTGCATTGATTGACTCACTTACCTGTGGACAACTCTCAATAAGCACAACACCCTTGTACTCTATATGGTTCATAGCGTAATGTATCTCATCATCTACATGCCAGACTTTAAACTCTGCTCGAGCCCTGTAGTGTTCTTCTTTTGATGCATAGACTGAGATATCACCCTTGTAGTAGTGAGAAAAACGTTCTTTATTCTCTTGAACTTTCTTTTCTAACTGTCCACTATAACCATCTTCATAAAGCCTACATGCACCACACTGACCAAAATATTTACAATCCACATTCTTTCCTGTTCTAAGCTATTTTATTGATGCTATCAAGTTGCCAATGAGTAAGTTCCACCCATCGATAAGTACAAAAACCAAAATCTTAAACGGCAAGGATATCATAACAGGAGGCAGCATCATCATACCCATAGACATTAAGATAGATGCCACTACCATATCAATCACCAAAAATGGTAAAAAGAGTAAAAAACCTATCTCAAAAGCCGTTTTCAACTCACTGATGATAAATGCCGGAATAACAATTGAAAGAGGTACATCTGCAACACTCTTTGGGTTTTCCATCTTGCGAATACGCAAAAAGAGAGCTAAATCCTTCTCACGAGTATTGCGTATCATAAAGTTTTTAAAAGGAAGTGTTGTTTTTTCAAATGCCTCTTCATAGCCTATTTGTTCTTCTACATAAGGTTTTATTCCCTGCTCGTATGCCTTGGTACCCACCGGTTCCATTACAAAAAAAGTAAGAATCATTGCAAGCATTACCAAAAGCTGTGTAGGAGGCACCTGCTGTGTCCCAAGTGCCTGGCGTAAGAAACCAAAGACAATAACAAAGCGGGTAAAGGTTGTCATGACCATGACAAGTGAAGGCGCTAAAAAGAGTAAAGTAAGTACTACTAATACATTTAACGATGATACCAGTTGTTTTGGAGATTCAGGAGCAGCAAGATTAAAATTGACCGTAGGTATGGTTGCATCTGTTGCTCCAAACAATCCTACAGCTAAAAGTAAAAAGAGAAGAACTATTCTAAGCATTATTTACTTTTGTACCTTATCTAAAATAGATTGTGTCTCTTTTGTATTTTGTGCACTTTTTTGCCCATAGAAATGTAATTCTACTCTTCTGTTTTTCTCGCGTCCTGTTGCTGTTGCATTGGTTGCGACCGGTCTGTATTGCGCAAAACCTGCAGCAAACATACGAGCAGGATTGACACCGTCAAGTTCAAGCTCACGCAGCACTGCAATAGCACGTGCACTTGAGAGTTCCCAGTTGTCTTTAAACGGAGATGTAGGTGCAGGGTTTGTATTGTCAGTGTGTCCTTGAACACTGACTTCAAGATCATTTGGCAACTCTGCAATAATAAGTGAAATACGTTTTAAAAAGAGAAGAGCATCTTGATTTTCAATAGTTGCACTTCCAGGTTTAAAAAGCAGCGCTGCTGGAAGCTTAATAACAAAACCGTCTTCCGCTTCTTCAACACTTACCTCTGGACCCTGTGCTTTTTCCATCATTTCATTAGCATCATTTGCAGCTTGCTGGATTCTGTTAACCATTTCACTCGTTTCATCCTGAGATTCAATTGGTGTTGACTCCTGAATACGCTTTTTAGATATTTCTGTTTTTGTTCCACCCTCTAAAACACTCATAGCTCCAGAGAGCGAACCAATAGCTTCACTTACTTTTTTTGCATCCATACTACTCATAGAGAGAAGAAGTACGAAGAAACACAAAAGAAGAGACATCAAATCCCCAAACGCAGCTAGCCACGCAGGAAGACACTCTTCACACTCTGGACACTTTTTCTTACCCATTAGTCAAACTGACTCACGCGATCACCAGGAGCTAAATATGCAAGTAACTTAGCTTCAAGAACACGCGGAGCATCTCCTGCTTGAATAGACATGATACCTTCAATGATCATCTCTTTTACCATTGTCTCATCATCATTACGAATAGCCAATATCGTAGCAATAGGTGCACCAAAAATATTACCGATCATTGCCCCATACATGGTTGTAAGAAGTGCAACTGCCATTGATGGTCCAATAGCTGAAGGATCCGCCATGTTTAAAAGCATCGCAACAAGACCTATCAGAGTACCGATCATCCCCATTGCACCTGCAAGACCTGCCCACTGACTAAAGATAGAACCGTTGACCTTGTGACGTGTACTGGTTTGTTCCATCTCTATCTCTAAAAGTTCACGAATAGTATCAGGCTCACTACCGTCAATCGCCATTGAGAGTCCTTTTTTCAAAAACTCATTCTCTTCACTGTTGACATCACCTTCAAGAGCAAGTATTCCCTCTTTTCTGGCTTTTGTTGCAAACTCAACAAGTTTTTTGATCAGCTCACCAATATCCTCTTCGCCAGGCTTGATAGCCTTCATAAAGATTTTTGTAAACTGTTTCATTTGCGAAGGCTTAAAAGCAACCATCAAGGCACCGATACTACCCCCGATAACAATCAGGACAGATGGTATATCGATATATGCACCGATACCAACACCCATAACCATAGCACCCAAAAGAAGCGCCATAATTAAAACAATACCAATGACCGTACCTAAATCCATTCACAAACCTTGTTTGAAATTATATTGACATTATAATACCACAAATTTTATTATAGTTACTCGTATGCAACTATTTTTTTTAAAATTCTCAATTTTAAAATCTAAACAAACTATTTTTTCAAAATATCCATATCTTCTTTATATACATTCGTTTGGACATTAAAAAGACCTAAAATCGTATGAAACAGATTATCATGAGAGTACTCTTTTGTACTTCTTTGTCGTAAATCTTGTATATTTATCTTCTTTTTCATTCCTTTTCCAAGCCACATCAGTGCACCTATATGTGTCTGTGCATCAGGAGCCATAAAGAAAGGAAGTCCGTGGAGGTATACACCATTTTCACCAAGACTCTCACCATGGTCTGCCATATATATCATAGCTGTATCATATTTATTATCATACTTTTTCAAAAACTCAATAACCTCGGTAAGAAAAGCATCTGTATAAAGGAGCGCATTGTCATAAGCATTTATAATCTCTTGCTGTGAACACTCTTGGAGTTGATTTGTTTTGCAGACAGGAGTAAATTTTTCATACTCATGTGTATAACGTCTGTAATATGCCGGTCCATGATTACCCATTTGATGCAAAATTATAAAAATATCTTTTCCTTTGTTCTCTTTTATAAAGTTGTCAAGTCCATCAAGCATGCCTATATCACGACACTCACCTTCAATACATACACTATTGTTCTGTGATGTTTTAAAGCTTGCATAAGCTACACGAAGTGCAACCCCTTTTGAATCAGAGTTATTATCTCTCCATAAAATTGCAACATTGCCGGTATGCTTTAGAACATCCAAAACATTTTCGGTTGAAATCCCTTTTTTATAACTATAATCATCTCTGTCATAAACAGAAAACATACATGGAACAGACTCTGCCGTTGAAGTGCCACAGGAACTCATATTTGAAAAATTGATGATATCTTCATTTTTAAGATTTGGATTGGTTTCTCGCTTATAACCATTAAGAGAGAAATGATCTGCCCTTGCGGCTTCTCCAACAACCATAATCACGAGTTTTGAACGATTATCATCCGTTGATTTTACAATTTTTGCATCTTCACCGATGGATTGGATAACAATCGGCCCACTGTTAAATGTTTTGTTTATATACTTCCCTGTTGAATATATCCAATACTCCGGATTAACTGTATAACGAAGTGGTTTATGCTCACGTGCAAATGATGTGTAATGTTTGCTAAAAAGAAAAACAGTCGCAACAATTACTACTATAGAGAGTACTATAAGCTTAATACGAGAGATAAATTCTTCTTTGAAACTTCTCTTTACAAGTTCAACTTTATAAACATACCAAGAAGGTAAAACTCCCAAAAACACAAAATAAAGCACCTGCTTGAGTGTCACTAGGTCTAATGATTCATCCATATTTGTCTGCATCATATTTCGGATCATACTATCATCTATTACTACATTATAACTGTTCATAAAATAGTTTGTTAAAGAGGATATGAGCAATACAATTATAATTATAGGCTTTATTGTCCATCGGGTACTTACCAGGCTTAGCAGCAATACAGTAAAAAAGAACAAAACAACAGCGCTTGAGAGAACAAAACCAAGATTTTCATTTAAAGTGTAAACTTTAATCAGATTGTTAAAAAAAGTGTAGTTGTCAAATAGTAGTAAAAACAGACTTGTCAGAAGAATAAGCTGTGTTGATGTAAGTTTTTTCAAAAGTTTTCTCTTATATATTTAAAATTTTACAAAATTATACTCGTCTTAAATGAACGATAAATAAAAAAATAAAATAAAAGATGATAAAATGCCGCATTTAATTTTTCAAAGAGACAATATGCAACAAGAAAAAATCAGTATTATTATTCTAGCAGCCGGTAAAGGCTCACGTATGAAGTCAAACAAGGCTAAGGTGCTCCACCCTATCAGCGGTAAAGAGATGCTCTATCACAT
>JAMORG010000009.1 GCA_027063745.1 Sulfurimonas sp. | reverse complement strand
CACATTTACAATAGCAAAAGCAACAGCTCACAAATGTCCACGCTGTTGGAAGTACCAATCAGAGGCAGAAGATAAACTCTGTAAGAGATGTGAGGAAGTTGTAGGTGCCTAACTTCAGCGAACCTGTAACACTCACTTTTGTCTTTGGTTCTATAGGTGCTATCTTTGCACTTATAGCTGTAGGCATATTTTTTGTACAAAAATTTAAAAAGGATATCTCGTGATTACACTCAAAGAGGCTCTTAAACTCTCTAAAGCTGAACTCAATAATTTTAAAGAAGAGCTTGCTAAAAAAATCGAAGCAAACAAAGATTTAAATGCTTACATTGATGTAAACAATGTTGGAGAAGGTGTACCAATTGCTATAAAAGACAATATTCAGGTTAAAGATTGGTCTGTAACTTCCGGAAGTAAAATTTTGCAAGGCTATATCGCACCCTACAATGCAACTGTTATAGAGAAGATGCTTGATGCTGGTCTCTCACCATTTGGTCGTGTCAATATGGACGAATTTGCTATGGGCTCTACTACAGAGTCTAGCTTTTATGGCAAGACACAAAACCCACATGCAGGTGACAGAGTTCCAGGTGGAAGCAGTGGTGGTAGTGCTGCTGCTGTTGGTGCAGGGCTTGCTGTTGCTGCACTTGGAAGTGACACAGGGGGATCTATCCGCCAGCCTGCAGCCTACTGTGGTATCGTTGGTATGAAGCCTACTTATGGAAGAGTCAGCCGTTATGGTTTGGGTGCATATGCTTCAAGCCTCGATCAAATCGGTCCTATGACACAAAATGTTGAAGATGCAGCGATTTTGTATGACATCATCAGCGGAAGCGATGCAAAAGACTCTACAAATGCTATGCGTGATGACAAAGTGACTCCAAACTTAGATGCAGATAGAAAGCTCACTATTGCCGTACTGCCTAAGTATGTAGAAAATGCAAGCCAAGATGTAAAAGATGCTTACGCACAAGCCATAGAGGCTCTTAAAGCGGCGGGGCATACTATCGTTGAGCGTGAGATGATGGATGCAAAGTATGATATCTCTGCATACTACATCACAGCAACAGCAGAAGCGACAACCAACCTTGGTCGTTATGACGGCATCAGATATGGCAATCGTGTTGAAGGCAAAAACCTTGAGGAGACATATTACCTCACGCGTAGTGAAGGCTTTGGTGATGAAGTAAAACGCCGTATTTTACTTGGTAACTTCGTACTCTCAAGCGGATACTATGAAGCCTACTATGTAAAAGCACAAAAGACGCGTCACCTCATCAAAGATGAGTATGCAAAGATATTTGAAGAGGTAGATTTGATTTTATCTCCGGTTGCACCGACTGTTGCACCAAAATTTGGTGAGCTTGCAAACCCTATGGATATGTACCTGAGTGATATCTACACTATCAGTGTAAACCTTGCCGGTCTTCCGGCACTCTCACTGCCTATAACAAAAAACAGTGATGGTATGCCAGTAGGATTGCAGCTTATTGCAAAAGCCTATGATGAGCAGACACTTTTTGATGGTGCACTCTCACTAGAGCGTGAAGTTGCTTACAAAGCATAATGTAATCAGAGTGAAATAAATTTGATATACTATACGAATATATTTCATAAAGAGGAGAAAAAGATGGCATATTTTGACAATGTAAAAGTAAAAGACAAGCTCTTTGGGCTTGTTTTTGGTAAAGGAAAGGTTACTCAGGTTTTTGATGACTCACACTATAAGATGATGGTGAAGTTTAAAAACGGTTATGAAGTTCCTTACACAGAAGATGGCATTCCAGGATGGGGAAACTTTAAAAAACAGACTATATTTTATAAAGAAGACATTGACCTGACAGATGTTGACTTTGCTCCTGTTACAAAAGTACTCTCTCCTAAAAAGATCATTAAGCTGCGTGAGAAGAAAAAACTTGAAGTGCGCCTGCCTTCTGGTATTTGGACAGATTGTACAAAATGTGTCAAAGGCTATGTTGAAGATATGCTTGAAGCTGAAAACTACCACCTCTTTAGAAAAACCCAAAAGAAAAAGGATAAGTAATTTTATACACAATCATTCATACAATTCATATCTTTGCTGTATTTATCTACGGAGGCTTTTTATTTACTGACAATCTTTTTATGTCGAAAATGAAACAAAGCCTTACAGAAGAGGAGCATAAAAAAGCTCGTGAAGCCATCATGATGCATGTGCGTAAAGTTGTTCCAAAGGCACTTATTGTAGCGGTAATCTCAGGAATGTACCTCTTTACACAGGTCTTTGGAGAGATTGGTCCCAATGGACTGAGCACATTTCAGATAGCACTCTCAATTAAAGCATTTTTAGGTCTGTGGCTTGGATTTCGCGGTGTAAACCAGGTCTTCTTTGGCATACAGCCATGGGTCTTTAAAAGCCATATATTTCCGTTTATATTAGTAGTAATAATCATACTGCTTTCACAATTCATGTTTTTGGATTTTACCTCTTTTTAACAACAAAAAAGGTATAATCCAAAAATTTCAAACATTTAACTTCTATATACTCTGCAAAAGGATAACCATGAGAATTCGTAAACGCGCCCTGACATTTGAAGATGTACTTTTAGTACCACAATATTCTGAAGTACTACCAAAAGAGGTCTCTTTAGAGACAAAACTAACACGTAACATCAGTTTAAAAATCCCTATGGTATCAGCTGCAATGGATACAGTAACAGAATATCGTGCTGCTATCGCTATGGCACGCCTTGGTGGAATCGGAATCATCCATAAAAACATGGATATCGAAACACAATGCAAGCAGGTTAAAAAAGTTAAAAAAAGCGAAAGTGGAATCATCATTGACCCTATCTATGTAAACCCAGATGCTACACTAGCAGACGCAGAAGCTCTTATGAAAGAGTTTAAAATTTCTGGTGTTCCAGTTGTAGATGGACATAACAAGCTTTTAGGAATCCTTACAAACCGTGATATGCGTTTTGAAAAAGATATGCGTAAACTTGCAAAAGAGGTTATGACACCTATGCCTCTTATCACTGCTAAAAAAGGTATCAGCCTTGATGATGCAGCAGACATCATGCATAAAAACAAAATTGAAAAACTTCCTATCATTGATGATGATGGCTTCTTAAAAGGTCTTGTAACTATCAAAGACATCAAAAAACGTATCGAATACCCTAACTCAAACAAAGATGACTTTGGTCGCTTGGTTGTTGGTGCAGCTATTGGTGTTGGTCAGATGGACAGAGCAAAAGCACTTGTTGATGCAGGGGCTGATGTATTGGTACTTGATTCTGCTCACGGGCACTCAAAAGGAATCTTAGATACTGTAAAAGCTATCAAAGAGACTTTAGAGGTAGATGTTATTGCAGGTAACATAGCAACTGCAGAAGCAACAGAAGCTTTGATTGAAGCTGGTGCTGATGGTGTAAAAGTAGGAATCGGACCTGGTTCTATCTGTACTACAAGAATCGTAGCCGGTGTCGGTGTTCCACAAATCTCGGCAATCGATGAGTGTGCTGCAGCTGCGCGCAAACATGGTGTACCGGTTATCGCAGATGGTGGGATCAAATACTCTGGTGATATTGCAAAAGCTTTAGCAGTAGGAGCAAGCTGTGTTATGGCAGGTTCTTTACTTGCAGGTACAGAAGAGTCACCTGGTGAGACTATCATGTTCCAAGGGCGTCAGTACAAATCATACCGTGGTATGGGAAGTATCGGTGCTATGCAAAAAGGAAGTAACGACAGATATTTCCAAGAAGGAACTGCAGCTGACAAACTCGTTCCAGAGGGAATTGAAGGACGCGTACCTTTCCGTGGCAGTATTGCTGGAATCGTTCATCAGATGATGGGTGGACTTAGAAGCTCTATGGGTTACTGTGGAAGTGAAAGTATTGAAGCGTTCTGGGATAAAGCAGAATTTGTAGAGATCACATCTGCCGGTCTTAAAGAATCTCACGTTCATGATGTAATCATCACACAAGAAGCGCCAAACTACCATGTCTAAAAAAGAGTTGCGCCATGCGGGCTTTTGGGTCCGTTTTGTCGCCTCGGTAGTTGACACTATCATCTTAGCCCTTCCCATTGGAGCCGTTATCTACTTTTTAAGTGATGGTAACTGGTTTGACTTCTCCTCTTATCAACAAAGTATGCAACTCGCCCTCTTAGGCAATCCTGATGCACTCAACTCTATGCCAACAGAAAAATCTATGAAGTGGGAACTTCTTTTTGAAATTTCTGTCCTTGTAGTAACGGTTATCTTTTGGGAAAAGTGGAAGGGAACTACACCTGGAAAAAAATTTGCAGGCATCAAGATAGTCGATGCAAAAACACTGCAAGATATTAGCAATAAACAAGCTATTACCCGTTCGTTGGGCTACATCATCTCATCTATTCCACTTGGAATCGGCTTTTTGATGATAGCTTTTCGCAAAGATAAACGAGCTCTACATGATCTGCTTGCAGATACACTCGTGATCTATGATGAGAAAGAAAACTAAGTGAACTTACAAAAAAAACTCTATATCTTACTTGAAGAACCTGCAACAAACAGAGCATCATATCTGCTCAATCTTTTTATATACTTTTTGATTTTGATGAGCATTGTATCATTAATGCTACAAAGCGTAGAGAATCTCAATGCCAAATATGCTCAAGCCTTTGAAATGACAAACAACATCATCATGCAGTTTTTCATCGTTGAATATATTGCACGTCTCTACGCATCTGGTGCAGTCATGCCATACAGAGGTTTTATGGGGAAAATCCGCTATATCTTCTCTCCTTATGCCATTATTGATCTCTTGGCTATTGCACCATATATGCTTATGGGCTTTAATATAGACAACTCATTTGTCAGAGCTCTAAGATTACTTCGTGTTTTTCGTCTCTTTCGTATGCAAAAATATGCACGCTTTTTACATACACTGCGTGAGATTATTCAGGATAAAAAAGAGGAATTTATTGTTCTGCTCGTCTATACACTCATTATCTTAGTAATGTTGGCATTTATTATCTACGGCATAGAACATGAAGCTCAACCCGATGTCTTTAGCAACATTCCTCAAACGCTCTGGTGGGCAGTAGCAACACTTACAACGGTAGGCTATGGAGACATGTACCCAATCACAGCCGAGGGGAAATTCATCACAGCTGTTATCTCACTGCTTGGTATCGGCTTTGTTGCCATTCCAGGAGGGATTCTTGCTTCAGAGTTTACAGAGAGATTGCAAGAACAAAAAGAGAAAAAGTGTAAACTACACGCTTGTCCAAAGTGTTGTTCAGACAACATAGAGGTATTTGAAAATCCTAAAGTAATTATAGGTAGTAAAGAGAAAAGTTTTAACAAACTCCACCACTGTAAAGCCTGTAACTTTAAGTGGCTGGAGTAGCCTTTTATAAAGAGAACTTCTCCTTATCAAAAAAACTCTCAACTGAAATATTTTTAAAAGCGGCATTGAGTGAAGTAAAGAGATCAGGAAAGTTTTTTTCCATCTCTGCAAGCATCTTTTTGGTATTTTCTCTTGCGTGAGGAGCTTTGATGTCAAAGCGCATTGCAGGACAGGCTTCATCACCTATGGCTTCAATGCCGTTTTCTTCTACAAAGGCACGCAGTTGACGCTCACGCAACTGTATTAAAGGACGAATAACGATAAGCCCGTTTTCTGCTCTGTATTTTGGTGCGAGACTTCTTAGCTGCCCGTTATAGATAAAGTTCATAAAAAAGCTCTCTGCTGCATCATCCATATGGTGACCCAAGGCTACCTTATTACACCCATGCTCTTTGGCTACTGTGTAGAGATAGCCTCGACGCATGCGTGAGAAGAATGAGCAGTATGAAGAGTTTTTACGAATCTTCTCCTTTGCCAGATCATAGGTCTGTGTCTCATGAACTATGTGCGGGATGTCATGCTCTCTGCAGTGTGCTGCAAGATTTGAGTAGTCCTCTCCCATCCCATAGCTGATAGTGACTGCCAAAAACTCAAACTTAAAGGGAGCACGACGCTGCTGCTCTTTCATGGCATGTATCATAGTCAAAGAGTCTTTTCCACCTGAGAGACCGACAAGTATCTTATCACCCTCCTCTATAAGCTCAAACTCGGCATTTGTTTTGCCAAGTTTTGACATGATCTTTTTTGAGAGTTTTATGCTCATGCGTGCTGTGCCAGCCTATCTACCATCTTCATCAAAAACTCTGCGCTGATCTTTGCAGAGCTCTCCACAAACTCTTCAAAGTTAAAACCTGCATCCATATCTGCAGAATCACTGATAGAGCGTAAAATGAAAAAAGGAACACCAAGTGCGTCACATACAACAGCAACACTAGCACCCTCCATCTCTAAAGCATCCGCACCAAATGTTTTAGCGATGAACTCTTTGCGCTCCTCTGAAGCGATAAACTGATCTCCTGTGGCGATAATGCCCTCTTTTACATCAACTCCCATCTCTTTGGCAACAACTTTGCTCAGACCTATGAGATCTTTGTCAGCCTCTACAAAAACACTTCCACCTGGAACATATCCGTGTGGATGCCCAAAGATAGTAATATCTAAGTCATGCTGTGCCAGTTTTGAAGCAACTACCAAGTCACCTATCTTTAGCTCAGGATTTACTGCCCCTGCGACACCTGTAAAAAGGAGTACATCACAGGCAAACATCTGCAGCATTGTTGAAGCTGTCAATGTTGAAAATACCTTCCCAATCTTTGAATAAGCTACAACAACCTCTACATCTTTATATTTTGCCTTGTAGTACTTGTTCTTTGCATAGTTTACCTCTTCGACATCATCAAGACGCTCAAGTATCGGTGCTATCTCTTCAGGCATTGCACCCATTATTGCTATTTTCATTTTTTTCCTTATATCTCTACACTTTTTACAGTTTTTTCAAACTTAGCCAACTTCTGTACTATCTCGCCAAACTCATTGACAACAGCACTACCACCCCAAAATCCAAGTCCATCTTCAAAACCGACCCGATTTACAAAAACAAGCTTTGCAGAGCACTCCTTTGCAACCTCTTTGATAATGCCATACCACTTCTTCTCAATAGCCAAACCATCATCACTAAAGCCTCTAGCAGGTGATGCAGCAAGTACTAAGATAATATCAGGATCTAAAGCTATAAGCTCTTTATGCACACTCTCATGCCAGATATCTTCACACACGAGCATGCTCACGCGACCATAAGCACTCTCAAAAGCCTCAAAACCATTACCATCTTCAAAGTAGCGAGCCTCTTCAAACATACCATAGTTTGGCAAGTGTACTTTTATGTGTTTTGAGAGGAGTTTGCCACCGCTAAAGTAGAGTGCAGCATTACGAAAGAGTTTTCCCTCACGCAGTGCAGCACCGACTGCGATATCAACATCTTCACTCAATGTTGCAAGAGCATCTAACTCTTCAAGACTCCATGCATCCTCATGGAGCTTATCTTGAAGCATATAGCCACTTAGAGCCAGCTCAGGAAAAACTATCAAGTCTGATCTATCCTTATGCTCTTTTACAAGAGTTATGACATCTTCAAGGTTACTGCGGTTTAGTTTGGGTGCACTCTGTGCTAATGTTACTTGCATATTATGAGCAAACTTCTTCTTTTACTTTCTCTAATGAAGCCATATCTGAGATGTTAAGCGTTTTTAGCTCTTTTGCGATTCTTCTGTTAAGACCTTTAAGAACAACACCATTTCCAAACTCAATAGCTATATCTACATCACCGGCAATTGCTTGAATTGACTGTTTATACTTCACAGGTTTTACAAGTTGATCTTTTAAAAGCTCTACTGCTTCGGCTTTTGTGCTGTATGGTTTTGTTGTTACATTTGAGATAACCGGTGCTTCAAAGCTATCTTTGATGTACTTCTCCATAAGCTCTGCAAGTGGCTCTTGTGCCGGGGCTAAGATAGGACAGTGTGATGCTACACTCATATTCAAAAGAAGTGCACGTTTTGCACCTGCATCTTTAAATGTCTGCTCCAAGCTTGCTAAATCTGCTTTGTTTCCTGCAACTACAAGCTGACCATCTTGGTTATAGTTTGCAGGCCATACAGCTTTACCCTCAGCCTGTGCATCTGCACAGATCTTCTCTACACTTGCATCATCAAGACCAACAATAGCCATCATACCTGCATCTTTACCTTCACATGCCTCTTGCATAAGTGCTCCACGCTTGTGAACAAGCTCAACTGCATCTACATAGTCAACTGCACCTGCAGCGCAAAGTGCTGAGAATTCACCAAGAGAGTGACCTAAGAAAAGCTCTGCTTTTACATCCGGACATGCCTCTTTAAAGAGTTTGTATGCAATCATCTGTACTAGAAGTATCGCCGGTTGTGTGTAAGCAGTCTGACCCAGTTTTTCATTCTCTTCAAAGATGATCTCTTTAAAGTCAACACCTATTCTCTCACCAGCTTTGTCAAACATCTCACGTGCCAACTCTGAGTTTTCATAAAAGTCTTTACCCATTCCTACAGCTTGACTACCCTGCCCTGCAAATATCATTGCTATTTTCTTACTCATCTTTTTTCCTTTATAAATGTTCTTTGTTTTCTGCTATCTTTTTACGCAGTGTATTTCTGTTCAGTCCCAACTTATCTGCAAGTTGGAGTTGTGACTTGAACTTTTTAAGGCCACCTCGAATGAGCGGTACCTCATAAAGATACAAAAAGTTTCTATAGTCACTGTTAGATCCCAATTTATCATAGAGATAGTTCTCGATGATATCTATCAACTCTCTATCTTGTATATCCTGTAAAAGATATCCTATCATCACTTGCCTACGCAATGAATTTGCGTTATGGGACAAGTCTGGTTTGAAGTTTTTAATATTAAACTTATTTATTCCACCAAAAAGTCCACTTGCTTCTGCAACAAACTTCTCCAGAAGTGGTTCAACATCTTCAAGACGCTCACGCAAAGGCGGAATGTCAAATTTAACACTAAAAAGATCATCAATCATCTCATTTGAAAGAGACTGTTTTGATGTTGCTATTATACGTACACCATTTTTTTTAATAGCGTCAATCAATATACTAAGATTTGGGGAAGAGTCAATATTTGTAATGATAAGCTCTTTGTTACTTGCCAATGCAATTAAGAGTTCATCATGGTTTGAAGCATCTACAAATGATGCTTCAGGAAGTATAAAAGAAGCAAGCGTTCTCTTACCGACTCCATCTTCTCCCATTATAAGGGCATGAACACTAAGAGACTTTAAGAGAGTCGCTGTCTTCTTAGCCCCAATAGAGGCAGAAGATTTTGTTATAAAATTAGTGACATCCACAACTGCCAGATCCGCAATGTTCTTCTTCCTGTTTATTCTCTTCAGGAACACCTGTCATTGCCTCTTCTGCAGATGCATCACGAACATTATTGATTGTTACTGTAAACATCAAATCTTTACCAGCTAATGGGTGATTAAAGTCAATAACAACAGAATCATCTTTGATCTCTTTTACAGTTACTTGGACAGTAGAACCATCTTCACCTTGACCATAAAGAGTCATACCCTCTTGAAGATCGATTCCAGCGAATTGTTCTTTTGGAACTTCTTGTGTTGCTTCTGGATTATACTCACCATATGCGTCAGCAGCTTTTACTAAAACATCAGCTTTCTCACCGATTTTCATATCTTTGATACCTTCTTCAAGACCAGGAATAATCTGCCCTTTTCCAAACATAAATACTAACGGAGCTCCACCAACATTACTATCTACTACTTTATCACCATCTCTTACTTCGTATTCTAAAGATACAACTTGATTGTTTTCTATTGCCATATTATTTGCCTTATAAATTTAATTTTGCGATTTTAACATAAAATCTGCTCTTTTTAGCTGAAAAAGAGCAACTATAGTTTTGCTAAAAGTCTTTTTGCCTCTTTGGCTTCTTTGCTATTTGGATACTTAGTTATTACTGCTTGATAAAACTTCTTAGCATGTGCTTTATCCCCTGTTTTGTCCATCGCTATTGCAGAGTGTAAAAGTAGCTTAGGCATATAAGAAGCTTTTGAGTAGAGTTTTGAACTTTTTTTGAAATATGTCAAAGCCAATGCATAGTTTTTACGTTTAAAATACATCTCACCGATCATATAGTGTGCGAATGCAGGTTTATAATTTCGCTTTATAAGCTCTTCATAATTTTCGATCGCTTTTGTGTAATATTTTCTATCAAAGTTTTTCTTTGCCAGATTATATAACTCTGGACTGCTAATCTTACTTTTTTTACTACTACTTTTTGTATGCCCGCCTGACTTTAATTCTTTTGCTACTAATGATTTAAAATCATTAAAATTTTTAACAAGTCTGTTATACTCATCTTTACTTACATAGTTCGAATCAATAGTATCGATATGCTTCGTTGTCTCTAAGAGCGCCGCCTGAATCTCTTGAAGCTTCTTGGCATTTTCTTCAATTGATGCTGCCAAACGTTGCTCATACTCACTGGCATTGGCAAAAGATTGGTTCTCTTCTTCTTTGAGTTTCTCTAGGTTGACTTTATTATTATGTGCTTTGCGGCTTAAACTCTCTACTATACTCTGAAGTCCGTCTAAACGCTCACGCAACGAATCAAGTTGAGACTCTTGAGATCTACTCTTATGTTCAATCTTTTTGAGCTCTTTTTTTGTTTTTAAAATAACTTCTTCATTGGGAGTAAGTCCATAAGGTTCAGGACTTGAGAGATCTCCCGCACCAAAAGCCGATGGCTCTGATGCGTTGAGATAGAGAGGTACAGCCACAATAAACGCACTGATTATTGCACTGTATTTCATAATAGTAAAACTTAAATTATGGAATAAGTTTAAAGTCTACGCGACGGTTTTTCGCCCAACACTCTTTTGTATGTTCAGTACATACTGGATTTGACTCTCCATAACTTACCATAGAGATACGGCTAGCTTCAATACCATCAGCAACTAAAGCTTTTTTAACTGCCTCTGCACGTTTAAGACCAAGTGCGAAGTTATACTCGTCACTTCCCCACTCATCACAGTTACCTTCAAGTTTTACACTTAAAGATTTTGCAATATCTTGTTTTCCAAGTTCTGCAGCAGCATCTATACGCTCTTGCATCTCTGGAGTAATATCATATTTATCGAAAGCGAAATAAATTGTAGGAAGTTTACTTTCTACTTCAGCCATTGTCATTTCAGCACTGTTAGTGCTAGAGTTTACCATGCTGTCTTCTGCAGAAACAGTCTCTGTTTCAACTGCAGCTGCTTCTGTAGCTGCAGCAACTTGTTCACTGTTTTGTGAATCTACAACGGGCTCTTTATCTGAACAACCACTAAAAACCAATAGTGCTGCAACAACACCCGAAAGTACTATACTTTTCATCATTTTATTCCTTATAATCTAAATGTTGAATAATTATACCAAAAAAAGGAAACAACTTCTAATATTATTTCCTTTTACCAGTCTAAAGATTGAACTCTTCCGCTTGTAATCGGAAAGAGATAGTTTTTATTGTAATTGAGTCGTATAATTCCAATTGCACTCTGCCCTTTATAGTTTTTTATAAAGATGATTGCATCACCATCATGTGAAAATCTAGGAAACTCATTCACCCCGGTTGCGGTCAAACGACGAATCACATCTGTTTTTGTAGAGATTAGATGCAAATTAAATGTATTTTCACTAAACGCATTTGAGGTCTCACGTGCTTTGTAAACAACATAATGCCCATGTGCACTACATGCTGAGTTGCTTCTACCATAGTAAACCATCTGCTCAACATCATCACGCCCGAGTGTTTTTGAAAAAACATTCGGATAACCTAATCTTGAAGAGATAAAGACCATTTTACCTCTCCCCATAAACTGCCCATTAACATCAATACCACGATAATGTGTCTCTTTTGAGTATTTTTTTGTATTTAAGTCATATACATAGATGTCAGGCTGTCCTTTTGGTGCCATAGTTAGTAGCAGTTTTTGCCCATCATCACTGACATCAGAACATATCATCATTCCATCTGAAGACATAAGACTCTTAACTGCCCCTTTTCGAATATCTATATATTTGAGTGTCGGCTTAACACTGTCAAGTGATGTGTAGTAAAATGCACTTTGTGCTTTATTCGCCCATTTAGGAAAAACATTAAAGCCACCTTTTACGATAACATGCTGGTACGAGAGTGTATAGTCAGAAATAATTATCTCTGTTTTCATAGGTGCTACTATTTTAGCAAAAATCACTTTTCTTTTTATCCATGAAACTGGAGCTTCACCCATAAATTCATTGATATCATAAGCTATTGCGTGAGCAACAAACATATAGATATTTTGTTTACTAACTCTATAGTTTTTAGAAAAGACTTCTGTGCCATCTTTTTGTAGCAGCTTCATACTTACACCAAGACCACCATTGTCCAACTCTTGCAGCAGATAACGCAGTACATACTCTTGGTCTTTGTTCTCAACTACAACACTACTAGCGTCATATTCATTGATACGATAGTGTCTGTCAACATTAAAGATAGAGATAACATTTAAATCAGCTATCAATGCTTTAAAAAAACGCAGCTTGAATGATTCATCATAATCATTTGAAGCATCTTCAACAGCGATAGATGGTAATGTTTCTGCTTTTTTAATAACTTCAATGGTAGCATCAGCTCCATAGGTAAAAGTAAAAAACATTAAGAGGGCAAGTAAAATTTTCAAAAACTACTCCTTTGATATAAGTACAACTTTTGTTCGACTTGATCTGTTTTGAGGATTCTTTGGAAAAATAACATTTTTTAAACGCTCTTTTATTCGATCTGCTTCTGCGTTTAATGCTTCACTTTGCGAATAACGTAAAATTCTAAAGTC
>JAMORG010000008.1 GCA_027063745.1 Sulfurimonas sp. | reverse complement strand
ACGAATCATATAATTATAGTTATCGTGATTTCTAAAAACAGGTTGCTCTTTTTGCAACTCTACTTCGTAAATAATTTGTGCAACTGTCTTTTTTGGATACTCTTTGCGAAGGGATTCTATGGTGCTAAGAGCCTGTTTGATTTTTCCTTTTTCATCATCTTTTTTCTCTTTTTTTTGTTCGAGTGCAATTCCAAGCTCAACACACAACTCTTCTAATAAATCTCCACTATCAAGAGACTTATAGCCTCTGTGTTTTGCAATATGATAAAGAATGGTAAAAATCTCCTCAATAGAGAGTTTCTCTTCAAAGACTCTCTTGGCACGCAACTGCCACTTGTGAATATAGATATTTTTCTTCTCTTGTTCTAAAAGTTTAGTAGCAGAAGCTAAATTATACTTTTCAAAGAGTTTGGCTAAATTCTTTTTTCGTTCTTTTCGTAACTGATGAAGTTTTTTTGCAGAAATTGCTTGTGAGTGAAGAAGTTTTTTGGAGTTTCCATCTTTATCTGTTGGCTTATCAAACATACTCACTCCATAATCAAGAAGTGAATATCTTTGTATCTCTTTTTCGTTTATAACTGAATAACCTATGGAAGTTGTACCTAAATCAAGGGAGAGAATTTTTTTCATTATATATGCCTAAAAGATTTTAGACATATATTATCATAATTTAACTAGATAAAACTAGAAATCATCATCAAATGTCAGACTTCCTTTAGAGTAGTTTGTTACATTTCCTTCAAAGAAGTTTGTTTTTTGGTCGTTGAATTTTGCAAAGTCATCTACCCATTTGATAGGATTTTTCACATTGTAAAGCTTCTCAAGACCAACTGATGTAAGTCTGTCATCTGCAAGGTACTTAATATACTGCTCGACAATCTCATCTGTAAGCCCTAAGATCTGCCCTTGAGTGATATATTTACCCCAGCCGCTCTCAAGCTCAACTGCTTTTTCAAACATATCATAGACATCTTTTTTAAGCTGCTCAGTGAAAAGATCCGGTCTCTCTTTTCTGAGTGTATTGATAAGGTTTTGGAAAAGTACAAGGTGTGTCACCTCATCACGCTGAATAAAGCGGATCATCTGTGCACTTCCCAGCATCTTTCCAGCACGTGCCAGTGTGTAGATGTAAGTAAAACCACTGTAGAAGTAGATACCTTCAAGAATCTGGTTTGCAAAACATGCTTTTAAAAAGTTTGCATCAGTAGGGTTTGCCGCAAGCTCTTGATAAACCGCTGCAATAGAGTCATTTTTATGTTTAAGCATCATATCGCGACGCCACAGATCATAAATCTCTTCAGAGTTTGTAGAGATACTGTCAACCATAACCGCATAACTTTGAGAGTGAAGTGCCTCTTCAAATGACTGACGAACCAAGATAAGGTTGATCTCCGGTGCAGTCACATAAGGGTTGACATTATCAATAAGGTTGTTTGTCTGGAGTGAATCCATAAAGATAAGCTGTGAAAGTGCCTTGTCATAGGCTGTCTTTTCTGCATCTGTAAGGTTTTTATAGTCATTGACATCACGTGTCATATCAACCTCTTTTGGGAACCATGTGTTATTTAACATCATCTCCCAAAGATTATATGCCCACTGATATTTAATGTTATTTAATTCAAATATCCCTGTTGGATCACCACCAAAAACCTTCCTATCATTGACGTTTTCCGTTGAATCCGGATTATATATCTGTTTTCTATTCATTGTGGCTCCATATAGTTTGATAAAGTTCATGATTATATCAAGCTATGCTTTAAATCCAAATTATTACTCAAGCTAATCAAAATTTTAGATATGATTTTATATGACAAAAAGTACAAAGAAAGACAATACTTTACCATTTTGCCCCTCATTTTGTTTAAAAAACAGGCATATACAGACACTCTATGCTTCTTTTTTTCGTAAAGATCTCCCCTTAAGCTACCATGTAGAAGAGTTTACTCTCAGCGATGGAGACTTTCTAGACATCTACTACAACAAAGCTCTTCTTCCTGAGCATACAGACGCTGTTGCTGTTATCTTTCATGGTCTTGCAGGCTATTACAAGTCACCCTATGTTCAAGGTCTCTCTTATGAACTCCAACACGCCGGCATTGCTCCTGTTGTCATGCACTACCGCTCTACATCTGGCAGAGATAATCGCTATCCACAAACCTATCACAGTGGAAAAACCGATGATGCTTTGGAATTTTTAGAGAGTCTTAAAAAACGCTATGAGGATAAAAAACTCTTTTGTGTAGGCTACTCTCTGGGTGCCAATATGCTTCTAAAACTCTTAGGAGAACTCAAAGAAAAAAGTTTTATAGATGCTGCCGTTGCCGTCTCTGCGCCAATGGATCTTGCTCTTTGCGCAGATGTAATGAAGATGGGGTTTTCACGTATCTATCAAGAGCATCTCTTAAAAGATTTACGCGCTTCTCTTGAGAAAAAGTATGAAAAACATGATATGCAAAGACTTATAGGGCTTCCAAAAAAGGATATCAAAAAGCTTCAAAGTTTTTGGGAATTTGATGAAGCATATACTGCCAAAATCAATGGCTTTGCTTCAGCAAAAGATTATTATGAAAAGTGCAGTGCAAAAAGATTTATGGATAAAATCACAACTCCAACACTTGTCATTCATGCCAAAGACGATCCATTTATGTCCCCTGCCGTGATACCGACCAAAGAGGAAGTATCTCCAAGCATAGAACTAGAAGTTCATGAGCATGGCGGACATGTCGGTTTTATCAGTGGGAAGCTCACGCAGCCACTCTACTGGCTAGATAAGCGTATAAGTGAGTATCTACTTAGCTCTCTATCTTGTAACCAACACCAAAAACATTCCTGATCATACCTTCTGGTATTTTTTTACGGAGTGTTTTTACCAGAGTTTTCAATGAGGCGATTTTAAGGTCATCATAGTCATACCAAAGTTCATAAATAATATCTTCGCTGTTAAAGACTTTGTTGACATTTGAGAACAGAAGTCGTAAAAGTTCTCTCTCTTTACGTGTCAGTGCTATCTTTTTGTTTTTCCACAGCAACTCTTCATTGTCATAGTCCCAAAAACAGTCATCTTTGACATATAGAATCTTATTTGGTTTGACTGTAAAATTAACAAGCTCTTCTTTTGCAATGTTCACTGCTTCTTGGAGTTCATCACGCAGTATTGGTTTTACAAGATACTTTGTCAATTTCAATTCACTTGCATTTAGAAGTGTCTCTACATCACTCATTCCTGTAAGCATAATAGCACGAGTATTATGATCATACTCTCGTACTCGTTTTAAAAAGTTCAAGCCACTCTCACCTGGCAGATCGATATCTATAAGTAAAACTTCCGGTTTTTTCTCATCATAAAGCTCCCATGCCTCTTCGGCTGTTTTTGCCGTATAAACATTAAGAAAAAAGCGTTTTAAAAACTCTGCATAGTTCTCTAAAACGCGTTCGTTGTCCTCAACATAGAGTATTGAGTAACCCTCTTGCTCTTGATTCATTCACACTCCTTGTTTAAAGGGAGCTTCAAACAAAAAGAGGCTCCCTTTTCAATATTTTTCACATCAATATCACCACAAAATTTCTCATGCAACAGTTTTTTTACCATATAAAGTCCCATTCCACTGCCCTCAGAGCTGTGTTTTGTACTAAAATCCGCATCAAAAAGTCTCGTTGCAGCACTCTTTGTGATGCCTCCTGCATTATCTTTGACATCTATAAGCAAAAACTCTTCCTCTTTTGTCACAACTATATCAACCTTTGCTTCATAAACGCTCCTAGCAAGCAGAGCATCTTTTGCATTGTTAAGCAGAGTTGCAATAATCTGCTTCAAAAGAGCTCTCTCTTTATGAAATGTCAATGACTCCTCAAGCATAAGCTCAAGCCTTATACCCAAGCTTGCAAAAAGCTCTCGATACTCGTCCGATATCTCCTTAAAAAGGATATCTAATGGATAGCTTCCTTGATTTTGCTCTTTTTTAAAATAGTTACGAAAATCATCAATACTTTGCGACATTTGACGGGTTAGCCGTTCTATCTTTAAAAGTTCTTCCTCTATATCGGCATCTTTTATATCTTTTGCATAGAGTCTGTTATCTATACTGCCAACTAGAGAGTTGATTTCATTTAAAGGTTGTCTCCATTGATGTGCAATGGCGGCAAATGTCTCCTCTAAACTTTCTAAATTCTCACTCATTTCTCACCTGATTGCTAGTAATTTACAATATTATATCAAAACTACCTAAATTAATTATCCTGTTAAGTTTTATTCAATATAATCTTAGCAATATGTTCAAAGAGACTACAAAAAGAGGAAAAATTGATGCAAAAAGAGACACAGACGAAAGAGAATGATATATCACAACTTGGAAATGTAGACCAGATTCGTGAAATACTTTTTGGTTCACAATCGCGTGAAATGAAAGAGAAGTTTGAAAAACTTGAAGCTTCTATAAAAGCACTCCATGATGAGATGAGAAAAAAGATAGAGCAGACACAAAGTGAGTTTAACATGCGTATAGAGAGTGAGCTTGAAACTCTCTCACGCAAGATGAAAAACATCGTTACACAACAGCAAAATGAGTTTGCAGATGTGCGTGACAGTGCGCTCAAACAGGAAAAGCGCCTGCAAAATGCTATGGATATCATGGAAGAGGAGCTCAACACAAAAAGAGAACAGCTCCAAAAACAACAGCTTGAGACAAATATGGCTCTTCGTTCTGAAATGGATGCGCTCAAAGATGAGGTACTCGATACGCTCAATGCTAAAATGGCAGATATGAACGGTGTTAAACTTTCACGTGATGATGCTGCAGAGATCCTTATGGAAGCTGCGATGGCGATGAAGGGTACACAAATCAACCAGCAACTTGCAATGACTCAAGAGAAAAAGAAATAAGTACCTAGGAAAGAATGTCACAAAAGAAAAAAACAGACAATGAGGAAGAGGCACTCGAGGGTGCCCTCTCCCCTATTGTAAACAGGCTTATTGACAAAAACTTTGAAAAGAGCGGCGATAAAATCGCCTCTCAAATGGCGCCACTGATCGGTGGAGCTATAAGAGAGCAGATAAAAAGTCAAAAAGATGACATAGTTGATGCGCTCTACCCTGTTATGGGTAATATGATAAGCAAATTTGTGACAAAGTCATTTGAAGAACTGCTCAACAAGATAAACCAACAGATCCAAAGTGGTCTCTCAACACAGACCATTAAACGGAAACTCAAAGCAAAACTAAAAGGAGTCAGTGAAACAGAACTTCTTTTAGAAGAGAACGCTCACGCAAAGATAAAAGCGGCTCTTTTGATTCACAAAGAGAGCGGTATGCTCCTTACAAAAGTAGAAAATGAAGATGCCAATCTAAGTGATGCAGATATGCTTGCTTCAATGATGACAGCAATTCGAAGCTTTGTAAATGAGTGGGTAGCATCAAACCAAGAGCATCAGGAACTCGGTGAGATTGAATATGGCGGTAATAAAATTATCATCGAAGCAAGTGGCTCAAGTTATCTTGCTGTTATTGTCGAGGGTGCTGCATATACAAAGACTTATAACAAAATTCGACATGCACTTGAAGAGATTGTACTTGAGTATGGAGACGAAATACAGGAGTTTCAAGGTGATTACTCACAACTCAAACAAGAAGAGATAGAAAAAAAACTTCAAGAACTTCTGTTTAAAGAGAGTGATACCAAGAACAAACAAGCAAAAGAAAACAAAACACATCCTCTGCTTTACATTGTACCTCTTTTACTGCTGCTTTTCTTTGCATACAAAAGTTATGAAAGTTATGTAGATGAGAGTCTCAAAGATGCAATAACACATAATATAGTGACAACACCTGCCCTCTCTCCCTATGCCATTACTATCGATGTAGAAGATAAGAATGCAGTATTAAAAGGCCGTGTTCCTTTTGCGTATCATAAAGAGCTTGCCTATAAAAAAGCCGCTGAGATTAAAGGCGTAACACAAATCAGTAATAACATAGAAATTATTCCTACACTTACAGACCCTATGCAGGTAAGTGCACAGATTGCTTACCTTCTCAAAGGCCTAAACCTCAGTTCTGCAAACAGACTCAACTATACTTTTGATTATAAAAATCTTCATCTCTTTGGTACTATTGATTCACACAAACAAAAAGAGTCTCTTTTAAAAGAGTTGTCCACCATAAAAGGTATTGAAAATATACAAGATGATATTATTGTTACACCTCTAAAAATCAATACTGCCCTTTATTTTGGCAGAGGTTCTTATAAACTCTCTCCTTTGGCACAAAAAGAGTTACTCTCACTTTTGATAAAACTAAAAAAGAAAGAGAGAGCGCCTCTGCTTGTTTTAGATGCCTACAGTGATATGATTGGCTCAAAAGCAAAAAACACTTCACTCGCACAAAAACGTATGCAAAATATTATAGACTTTTTAAAAACATATGATTCAAAACTTACATTTAAATCATATGTACATCATAATCCTCCAAAGGGTGTTGATCCTCAAAAAGATCATGATAAAGCACGCTGTGTTACTATTACAGCCAAAGAGGAAAAGTAGAGATGTTTAGCTATAAAATAGTACTTGTCGGAAATTTTGGTGTTGGTAAAACGAGTCTGATTCGCCGTTTTGTTGAGAACTCTTTTAGCGAAGAGTATCTCAGCACCATTGGTGTTAGTATCTCAAAAAAGACCATAGGAAATGCTACTATTATGATATGGGATATAGAAGGACATACTGAGTTTAAACCCATCTTCAAGCAGTATCTCATGGGTGCAAAAGGCTTTATTCTTGTTGCTGATCTTTTACGTCAAGAAACGATAGAAGCCCTGCAAAACCATATAGATCTTTGTTATGCGGTTGTAAAAGATGCTCCTATCTGCATTGCTTTAAACAAATGTGATATGCCACACGAAATCAGCCAGAGAGAAATTGAGGAAATATCCAAGCTCTCCCCTACGGTTCTCAAAGTACTAAAAACCTCTGCAAAAGAGAATGAAGCCGTTGAAGATCTCTTTTTAACACTCGATACGAGAATAAAAGAGTCTATAAAGGCCGACTAATGCAAGAGAAGCTTCTCTCGTTCATATGTCAAAAGAGTCAAATATCTTACATTCTTTTTGATGAAGATTTTCACATCACTAAAACCTTCTTAAACGAGTCAAAAATAGGCAGTGATATTCGTGAGACCCTTTGGGAGATAGTAGGTTTTGAAGAAGATATTTTGCGTGAGCAAAAGCTTGAGATTCCTATGATACTACGGGAGAATGAGTATTATGACCTTTTTGTAGAACCTTTTAGCAACAAAGAGAAAAAACTCTTTATAGCCTATATGCAACAAAAGTCAAAAGATACCCACTCCTATGCAAATGTTTTAAAAGAGATAAACAAAAAAACACTTATCTTCGATACAAGTGACGAAAAAAAAGAGAGTCGCTACTATCAGGAGATAAACAAACGTCTCTTGACTCTTCATGTAAACAGTGAAGGAAAAATAACCAAAGTCAATGATGCAGTTACCTACTTTTTCAACACACAAAACAGCGCTTTGCAAGGAGTCCATTTTAGTAAGCTCTTTACACCACAAAGCAGTAAAAAAGAGGCTAAGAGCAATATATTTGTTGCAAAAAATTCCTTTGGAAAGGAGATATTCTTTCATGCTGATATTATCCCTTTAAAAAACAGAGAAAACAAGATAGTTGAGAATATTATCATTGCTCAGGATGTCAGCTATCTCAAAGAGATAGAAAAAGAGCTTCAGTATGCCCAAGAACATGATACACTAACAGGTCTGCCAAACAGACACTATCTGCTGCGTGCCATAGAATACAGAGAAAAACCTACAATAGCTCTTTTGGATATTGTCTCATTTCATAAGGTAAATGAAGAGTATGGCGCTCACGCAGGAGATATGCTCTTAAAACATACTACATCCTTACTACAATCCCTTTTAGAGCCTCAAGACACTCTTACCCGTCTCTTTGGTGATACTTTTGTTATTTTGTTTGAATCAGAAAAAAACAGAACCTACATTGATGCTCTTGTAAACAAAATAAAAGAGGCTATGCATAAAAATCCTCTCTACTATACGCAAGAGGACATAATAACAGCAACGCTCACTACGGTAGTTATTGAAACAAATGATGAGCCTATAAGTGCCAAGGAGTTACTAAAGAACGGGGAAAAAGCTCTACAAAGAGAAAAGCTTTTAAAAAAGAGTTAGGCTAAAACAGCACGTATCTGTTTTGGCATATAGTATTTAAACTGTTTTGGATAGATAAAAAAGTCTAGACTTCCACTTTGAAGTTCAAGCTCACCCCAGTCACCAATATCAAATTCAAGAGCCACAACTCCAGCAGGTGGAATTTTTGCTATATTTTCACTGCAAAGCTTGTTTGCAAGCTCTGTGATATATGGTGCGTGAGCTATAATAAACATAGAGTCATGTTCTTTGTCTTGAGCCATGATTATGCTGATAATATCATCATATGGTGGATAGTAAAGCTCTTCTAAAAAGAGCTTTTCTCCCTCAAACAAGACTCTTTGACTTAATTCAAGTGCTGTTTGTTGTGCTCGTAAAGCACAGCTTGAGAGAATAATATCTGGAGATATACCTCGCAAATGCAGATATGAACCTATAGTTTTGAGTTCTTTATACCCTTTTTTACGTAAAGCCCGCTCAAAATCACTCATACCCTCACTAAAATCTTCTGCTTTGGCATCTCTGATGAGGTATATCTTCTTCATTTACACTACTTTGATTAAAGAGTTGCTAATTCTTGCGAAATATTCTTAGAAGATTTATCCATAATCATCTTAGCAAGTGCAATATTTCCATCATCTCTTAAGATACAAAAGATATCTATCTTTGCAAAACTCTCTTCTGCCTGTGCACCTGCACTCTTCATTAAAAAAACATGTCCATCTTCTGTTTTTGTCTCAAATGATGAAACATCGCTAAAACCAACATCCAGTGATGCTTCATTTATCTGACGAAAAGAGTCATTGAAAATCGCTGATGCATAAGCGATATCTGCTCCTGTGTTTTCTTCGTCTATATAGAGTGTTTCACCTGAGTAGTTCAAAACTGCCGAACCAAGATAACCATTTACACTTCGTAGTTTTTTCATATGTGTATCAAAATCGATCATTCTTCTTTCCTTATTTGTTTAAATTTTTCATAAATGTATTAAAAGCATTGCTCTCAGTAAGGCCATTATCTTCTATAAAAGCTTTAAATGCGGCTTCTGATGCTTCTATGCCTTCACTCTTTTCTATCTCTAAAAGATGTCCATAGAGCTCTGAAATCTGTGCTTTTGCATTCTCTGTAATAGCACGTCTTGTTGACATATAGTTACGAAAACTTCCATCTGGATTTTTTGCCATCTTTACAGTTGCAAGTACCCAGTAAAAGCTACCGTCTGCACAGAGGTTTTTCACATAAGCAACAACATCTCTTCCCTCTTTTATATTTTCCCACAGATATTTAAAGATCACTTTTGGCATATCTGGGTGTCTGAGTATCGCGTGAGGCTGTTCTAAAAGTGAAGCCTGTGAATAACCCGATATTTTAATAAAAATAGGGTTTACGTAAGTAATGTTCCCCTTCTCATCTGATTTAGAAACAATCAGATCAATACTTGTAAGTTTTTGTTCCACATCTGTAGGCTCTGGTTTTGTCATATTTACTCCTATTTTCTTTAGTGATGTAACACTTTTCTAATATCATCTACCCTAAAAGGCTTACCGATATATTCATCAAAACAATCTACTTTTTTTGTATCAAGATAATCACCTGAGGTTGAAACAGCATAGAGTGGTTTGAGATTATTGTCTTTTTCAAACTCACGTGTTCGCTTCATAACCTCTATACCATTCATAACAGGCATATTGTTATCTATATAGACCACTGTATATGGATTGTTTTTTCTGTGTGAGTCAATAATCATCTCTAAAGCCATTTTTCCGTTTGTGGCTATATCAATATCACAATATTCACTCTCTAGTGTATGTTTGAGCAAAGAGACACTTGTTTTGTCATCATCGACAATAAGTACCTTTGGCATCATCTCTTCATCTATAAATGCATAAAGCTTATCAGCAAAATATCTGTACTCAAAAAAACGCTCACAGTTCTGTGGCAGATCTTCACTGTTGATTGAAAAAAGTTCCTCTTCTACAATAACAGCTTTATCTATACCTAACAACAACTCTTCAGTCTCTTTGTCTATTTTATGCTGATAACAGATAAGATTTTGTATAGGTTCTTGTAGGGCTTCCAATGGTTCAACAGCCCTTATGTTCTCTTTTTTTATACCAAACTGTACAAGATAGCGTACTATATTGGAGAGTGAAAAAGCATTTTTTGTTGAACTGAGAATATTTATCTTCTTATCTTTGAGTGGTAATGGTGGTAGTGTTGCTTCACTCTCTTTTATCTCTAGAGGCAAGTCAAAGAAAAAAGATGTACCTACATCTACCTCACTCTCCAAGGAGAGTTTTCCACCGAGTTCTTGAACATATTCACTACAGATAACAAGTCCTAAACCTGTACCACCATACTCTAAAGCTGTCGTCTCTTCTGCTTGCTTAAAAGCTTGAAAAATTTTACTCTGACTCTCTTTTGGTATGCCGATACCTTTGTCTTTTACATAAATAGATGCACTCTTTTGTTCTTTGTTGTACTCAACAATAAACTCTATACTCTTTGTCGCAGGTGTAAACTTATAGGCATTTCCTATAAGATTGACCAACACTCTTTTGAGTTTTAATGCATCTGTAATAATACTTTTTGGCAACAAAGGATCAATAAATACATTAAAAGCTATCTTTTTTGCATACATGTTCGATACAAACATCTCAGCAACAGAAGCAAAAAAACTAACAGTATCAATAACACTTTTTTGTGAACTTTTTTGTTCGTGCTGTAAAGATATTCTATCTAACATTGAAGTTGTAAGTTCATTGATAAAAAGAGCACTGTTTTTGGCATTTGTTATATACTCTTGCAGTCGTTTATCATTTATCTGTGATTCCAAAAGCTCTAAAAAGCCCTGCAGTGTATTGGCAGGTGTTCGAATATCATGAATAAAGTTTGCCATAACACTGAGTGTTTTATCTGCTGACTCCTGTTCTTCTTGTTTCGAAGATGTCTCTTGGAATTTTTGCACTATTTTGTTTGTTATATGTTTTTGATTATGTGGATTGTTACAAGCACATGTCATATCATCGCATTTGTGCATTTTATAGATAATTTCAATTAAAAAAGGGGTCAGTACATCTAAAATTTCAAGATCATTTTTACTAAACTTTTTAATCTTTCTAATAGATGAGTATGCAGTTACAATACCGACAAGACGATCTCCATCAAGTAAAGGAAAAAGAATTTTTGACTTTATTTTAATGTTATCAGGATTATCAATGGAAGCAACATAATCTTTGTCACTTGCAATATAATTATGTATAGCTGCTTTTTTACTCATGAAACATTTGTATATAACACCTCTTTTTTCTTCAAGAGAAAGCTCACGCAACGCATTACCACCACGCTCACGCTGAAGTATCATTTTTGTCTCATCATAATACCAAAGGGATGAAAACTCAGCATCAAGCAGTGAAGTAACAAGTTTTTCTGCAATACTGTTTATAGTTACATTATCTTGTGCTAAAGAGATTTGTTCATTCGCAAGAGTAAGCTCTTGTTCAATCTTCTCTTTATTTAGTTTTTTCAAAGTTTCCCTTTATATAAAAGTTACTATGGAAATTATAACAATAAAAAGTGAAGTAGGAGTTAGTTCTAGTGAGTTTTAAAAATTTAAAGGAGAAAAATAAAAAAGATATATATACAAGCTGTCTTAGAGACAGCCTGTAAATAACTATTTTGACTTACGTGAGTGACGACGACGCTCAGCTTCAGTAAGGTATTTTTTACGAATACGAATGTTTTCTGGAGTAACTTCAAGAAGTTCATCATCTTCGATCCACTCTAAAGCACGCTCTAGTGACATATCACGTGGTGGAACAAGTTTAATAGCCTCATCAGCACCAGAAGAACGAACATTTGACTGCGCTTTTCCTTTAATAGGATTCACTGTCAAGTCATTTGATTTTGAGTGCTCACCAATAATCATTCCCTCATAAACCTTAGTTTGTGGTTTAATGAATAAAACCCCTCTGTCTTGAAGGTTAAAGAGTGAGTATGCAAGTGCTTCACCATTTTCCATAGATACAAGTGCACCATATTGACGAGACTCAACCTCACCACTAAATGGACGAAATTCTAAGAAAGAGTGGTTCATTACACCCTCACCTTTTGTATCTGTTAGGAACTGTCCACGGAATCCGATAAGTGCACGAGCAGGAATCTCAAACTCGATTCTTTGGAAACCTTGACCCATTGGAAGCATAGATTTCATCTCAGCTTTACGCTTACCAAGACGCTCAATTACAGTACCACTTAAATCTTCAGGAACATCGATTACTAAGTGCTCAAATGGTTCACACTTAACACCTTCGATCTCTTTAACGATAACTTCTGGTCTAGAGATACTAAACTCATAACCCTCACGACGCATATTTTCAGCAAGTACAGTAATCTGAAGTTCACCACGACCACTTACTTTGAATTTACCCTCACCAACAGTCTCAAGACGCATTGCAACGTTTGTTCTCATCTCAAACTCTAGTCTGTCTTTGAGTTTGTTTGAAGTTACGTGTTTACCCTCTTGACCGGCAAGTGGAGAATCATTTACAGCGAAAACAACTGTTAAAGTCGGCTCTTCAATGTGCATAGGATCAAGTGCAACCGGATTTTCCGGATCAGCGATAGTATCACCTACATCAACAGTCTCCATGCCGGCAAATGCTACGATATCACCAGCTTCAGCTTCATCGATCTCCATACGGTTAAGTCCGTGAAAACCGATAAGTTTAGAGATCTTACCTTTAACCATCTCACCGTCAGATTTTGCAAGCATAACATTGTCACCTTTACGAACTGTACCATTAAAGATACGGCTGATACCGATTTTCCCTACATAGTTATCATAGTCAAGTGTGAAAACCTGTGCTTGAAGTGGATTTCCTGCATCACCTTCTGGCTCTGGAACTTCGTTAATGATAGTTTCAAAGATACATTGAAAATCTCCACCCTCTTCATCCATATCTAACTTTGCAATACCATCACGTGCTGCTGCATAGATAACAGGGAAGTCTTGTTGTTCATCTGTTGCACCCATATCTGCAAAAAGGTCGAACATCTCATCTACAACACGATCTGGTTCTGCTGAAGGTTTGTCGATTTTGTTAATAACAACGATTGGCTTTTTACCAAGTGCCAACATCTTTTTAACAACGAACTTAGTCTGTGGCATAACACCTTCGTATGCATCAACAAGTACTAAAACACCATCTACCATTTTAAGTACACGCTCAACCTCACCACCAAAATCGGCGTGGCCCGGAGTGTCAATAATGTTAATTTTGTAATCTTTGTAACGAATAGCTGTATTTTTAGAAAGAATCGTGATTCCACGCTCTTTTTCTAAATCGTTGCTATCCATAGCTCTCTCATCATGTTGTTCGTGTGAACCAAATGTACCAGACTGTTCTAGTAGTCCATCAACCAGTGTAGTTTTACCGTGGTCAACGTGTGCAATAACTGCAATGTTTCTAATCTTTTGCATTGTGGGTGTATCCTTAAAATATGCTTTTTTTCCATAAATTCGGAAAAATTTTTCGCAATTATACCCAAATAAATGTTATAAACGTGTAAAATTAATGATATACTCTCCATAAAAGAGTTTTAAGATCAAAAAAGTAAAACAGATGAATAGATTTAATTATCCAAGTATATTAGATACAATTTTTACATCCCTTAACAAAGAGGGTATAAAACCTTTGATAATCGGTGGATATGTCCGTGATTATTTTTTGGATATTGCCTCAAAAGATATTGATATTGAACTCTATAATAGCTCATCGCTCACGCAGCTTATAAAAATATTAGAACAATTCGGAAGTGTTAATTGTGTTGGAAAAAGCTTCGCGGTACTTAAGTTGCACTATAAAGGCTATGATTTGGACTTTTCACTGCCACGCAAAGATAATAAAGTAGCAAAAGGGCATAAAGGCTTTGTTATAACAGTTGACAATGCATTGAGTTTTGAAGAAGCATCAAAAAGACGTGATTTTACTATAAATGCCATGGGATACGATGTTATAGAAAAAAAGCTGCTTGATCCTCATAAGGGTCTAGAGGACTTACACAAAAAATGTTTACGTGCCGTTGATCTGCAGAGTTTTTCACAAGACCCTCTGCGTCTCTTGCGAGCTGTTGGTTTTGCAAGCAGATTTGAGTTTTCTATAGAAAAAAAACTCTTTTTACTTATGCAGAGCATGGTAAGAGAAGAGATACTCAAAGAGCTTCCCAAAGAGCGTGTTCTTGAAGAGATAAAAAAGATATTTCTTAAAAGCAAAAAACCATCTGTTGCCTTTTATCTTCTTAATGAGCTCTCTTTTAAAGAGTTTGGAATGAAAGAACTCTTTAAACTGCAAAAAACTGATCTTCAACAAACACTACAATCTCTGGATAACTTTTCAAAAATAAAACAAAATGCAAAGGATGAAACAGAAATTCTCATTATAATGCTGGCTCTTTTGGTACAAAAACTACCAAATCCACAATCTTTTTTACTACAACTAACAAACAGCAAAAAGCTCTTAAAAGAAGTGTTGCAACTCCACGAGCTCTCTTTTGATCTTGATACAGAAAATAAAGTTGCAATCGCCAAACTTGCAAAGAAGATAAATATCAGACGCTACAGTCTCTACCTTGAAGCTCTCTACCCTCATAAAAAAGAGATTTCACATCTAAGAGAAGAGGCAAAGAAGATTGGGGTCTATGAAAAAGCACTGCCTGCACTTGTAAACGGTAATGATCTCATCAAAAAAGGTCTCAAACCTTCCAAGAATTTTCAAAAGATCCTCACATCACTCTATAACAAACAGTTAGAAGAAGATATCAAAACAAAAGAAGAACTGCTTAGTTTTGTTGAAGCACATTCATCTTATTTTTAAGCTCACTCTTCTGTGTAATATTCATTAAAGCGAGCTCTATTGCATCTTTAAAACGAGACTCATATATCTCTTTATGCTCTTTATCATAGTTTGCAATAATCTCTTTATAAACATCCATAAACTTTTGCATCAACTCAACTGTTACTACATTTACTTTTTTATTTTTAGCAGCACTCAAGACAAGATCAAAAGCTTTTTTCTTTTTTGAGTCCATATCATCTGCTTTTATATAGTAGTTATTTGTTTTGGCATCAGGAGTTATAAGTTTGCTCAAAACTTCGTTCAAACCATCTTCACTTACTTCAAAGTCTTTTATTTTGTTATTTATATATGAGCGCATCTCTGTGAGATTCATTTTAGAAATCTTTTCAACAAGTTCTTGATGCTCTTTGTCTTCTGTTGAAATCTCCTCTTTTTTTCTTCCTAAAATAGAACCAAACATGATACTCTCCTAATTTTTAGTAATTTTTGAACTGTCAATCTCAATAACAGTATGTACATTTCCACGTGGATTAAAATCAGCTACAATTTTCATATACTTTGGTTTGAGCTTTCTCTCTAAAACTCCATAGATCTCATTTGCAGAGTTTTCATGCGAAATGTGTCTATCACGAAATGAATTAATATAGAGTTTAATCGCTTTTAACTCTACAACCCATTTATCAGGTGTATATTCCAAATAGATTGTCGCATAGTCAGGATAACCACTACGTGGACACAAACATGAAAATTCCGGTAGAGTCATCTTGATAAGATACTCTCTCTCATGCTCATTTGGCCATATTTCCAAATCCTTCTCTACATCAAACTCACTAACAATCTTTTCACCATATTTCATTAATCTTCTCCTACTTTTGATAAATATTTCCCTTGGAAACAATCTATGCCTATCTCTTTAGCCACTGTAAAACTTGCTTCATCTTCTATATTTTTGATCCAGCTTCGAATACCTTTTTCATGTGCTATAGTATTAAAGCCAAGTAAAATATCTCTGTTTTTATTTAACTTCTCATACGATGAGTAGTATGTATCATATCGAATCATATCAATATCAAGCTCACGCAAGTATAAAAAACTCGTATGTATAGAAGCGACCCTGTCAATAACAATCTTTATTCCATAACTTTTTAACGACTGAATGATTGTATTATAACGCTCTGTATAAGAATAATACTCCATCTCCGATAAGACAAACATTATATTTGTCTTTTTGTTTGTTAGCAACTCTTTTAAATATGTGAGAAATCTTTTATTTCTTAGAGATGTCGGAAAGATATTGATAGCTATAACGTCATCCTCTGTTGCATTCTTTAAAACACTCTCTAACACCATCATGTCAAACCTGATTCCAAGACCTAACTTTGAGATGACCTTCAAATAGAGTTTTGGATAAAATATCTTCTCTTGTTCTGAGTAGAGTTTTACAAAACACTCTTTAAAGAGAGGATTTTTATCTTTATCAAAAACATATTGATAGGAGAGATCCACTCTTTTTTTATCAATTGCAGCAATAATTTCTGATTCTATTTCACTAGGATTAAGATCTTCAAGTATCTCTTCATTTTTTGAGTGTTTGTTTTTTTCTAAAATCTCAAAAAGTTTTTCCACTAAATAGTCCAACTCTCTTGAATAGTTTGTATCTATTATCACCCCTAAAATCTTTACCTCAATATCATCTACCGTAAAATTATTCGACTTAAGACACATTAATTCAAGAAGTGTTTTATAGCGCTCTTTGTTTCCTTCAAGACCTATTAAAAACTCTCCGCCTTTAATGTGACCCATCGGAAAATTCTCAATCCCTTCATTTTTTAAATAGTTTGCAATCCACTGTGATACCTCACGCAAGATTTTATCACCGTTTTTTATTCCATACAAAGCATTAATATCTGTAAGGTTGTCTATACTGATTAAAATCAGTGTGTACTCTTTTTTATTCTTTAACTCTCTATTTAAAAAGTCATAAAGATATTCACGTGTAAATGTTTTGGTCACATCATCAGTGATTTTAACACTAAAACCATTATATATAAGATAGAGAATAAAATAGATACTCACTGTCATAAGCACTAATGCTTCAATGTAAAAAGAGGTTTGTAAATTATCATAGTTTGTTATGAGTGTATGGGATATAAAAGCAATAATAAGAGCAAAAATTGGAAGCCCGATTCGAAGTGCTAACTTAAATCGGTACTCCCGCTCTTTTATTTGAGGTAAAAGCATCTATACGTCGAGGTGTTTTACATCTTTTGCATGTGTCTCGATATAGTTACGACGAGGTTCAACCTCATCACCCATAAAGAGTGTAAATGCTTCACTTGCAGCTTCTGCATCATCAATTGTGATTTGCAGCAGTACCCTGTTTTCAGGATTCATTGTTGTCTCCCAAAGTTGTTCAGGGTTCATCTCACCAAGACCTTTATAGCGCTGGATGTAAGCACCCTTCTTCGCATAATCTTTGATATCTTCAAGAACTTCGATGATATCTTTGTCAAACTTGATATCCCACTCTTTTATCTTATTATAAACAAACGTCGCTTCTGCGAAGTGAGGGGCTGCAAAGAGTTCATCATTGATAAGTAACTCTTCCATACCACCCTCTGTTTGTACAAAAAGGTGTATCTCATTTTTTTCTTCATCAATCGTATAGGTAAGAATGTTGTTGTTAATTGACTCAAGATATTTTTTGATCTCTTCAAACATCTCACGTGCCGGAAGTGCGATGATGTCAGGATTCTCTACAAAATAACGAATCAGTTTTACCAAAGAGTAGCGACGCTCTAAAGCTTCGAGTGATGATTCATAATGGTCAACCATTCTAAAAAAGGCTACCAAGTCATCATGCCCTATTCCGTCAATCTCTAAAGACTCAACTCCGTTGTCAATCAAGAAGTCGTTCATAGCTCTGTCATCTTTGAAGTAGATCTCTTTTCTCTTACCTTTTGTATAGCGGTAAAGTGGTGGCTGTGCAAGGTAGAGATACCCTTTTTCTACGATATCACGGAAATATCTAAAAAAGAAAGTAAGCAGCAGTGTCTGAATGTGAGATCCATCAACATCGGCATCGGTCATGATGATGATCTTGTGATAGCGAAGCTTCTCTTCGTTATACTCTTCACCAATACCACAACCCATGGCAGTAATCATATTTGTAATCTCATCAGATTTTAAGATCTTCTCCAAACGTGCTTTTTCAACATTTAAGATCTTACCCTTAAGTGGTAAAATAGCTTGAAAAACTCTGTCGCGTCCCATTTTTGCAGAACCGCCCGCAGAGTCCCCTTCCACCAGGTACAACTCACAAATAGATGCATCTTTGCTTTGACAATCAGCTAACTTACCAGGAAGTGTTCCTACACTCATGCTATCTTTTCTACGTGTCAGCTCACGCGCTTTTTTCGCAGCTTCACGGCCACGAGCAGCCATTAAGGCTTTACCAACGATAGCTTTTGCCTCTATTGGGTTCTCTTCAAAGTATTTTGAGAGAATCTCATAGGTCTGCTTTTGTACAAGCGGTTTAACGTAAGTATTTCCAAGTTTACCTTTTGTCTGGCCCTCGAACTGTGGTTCAGGTACACGACATGAAACAATGGCAATAAGTCCCTCACGTACATCTTCACCGGAAATTTTTACATCTTTCTCTTTTGCTGCACCATTTTGAGAATTGTAATTTGAGATAACACGAGTAAGTCCCGCACGAAAACCAGCTTCGTGTGTACCACCGTTTGGAGTACGGATGTTGTTTACAAATGATGCAAGTTTCTCTTCATAGGAGTCATTGTACATCATAGCGATGTCAAACTCTATATCTTCTACTTTTGCAGAAAAAGAAAATACTGATGAAACAGGAGTACGTTTGTTCATATCTTCTACATACTGAGCAATACCACCTTCAAAGTGATAGACCTCTTTTGCACCGCTGCGCTCATCATTAAACTTGATAGTAATGAATGGATTTAGATAAGCAAGCTCTTTAAATCTTTTTGCAAGATATTCATACTCAAATGTTACAGTCTCTGTAAAGATAGACGGATCTGGAAAAAATTCAATTGTAGTTCCCGTTTTTCTCGTTGTTCCTGTAACTTCAAGCGGACCTTGAGGAATACCCATCTTAAAAGATTGCTCATGAATCTTTCCATCACGGTAAATCGTCATATGAAGATCAGATGAGAGTGCATTTACAACTGATACACCAACCCCGTGAAGTCCACCAGAGACTTTATAGGTATCTTTGTCAAATTTACCACCGGCATGCAGTACTGTTAAAACAACAGTAGCTGCACTCATACCCTCAGTGGGGTGCATATCAGTAGGAATACCACGACCGTTATCACTGACAATACATGAACCTTTTTTAGTCAGTGTTACAGTGATAGTGTCACAAAAACCAGCCATTGCTTCATCGATAGAGTTATCAATAACTTCATAGACCAAGTGGTGAAGACCACGATGTCCAGTATCACCAATGTACATACCAGGACGCTTACGAACAGCTTCTAGTCCTTTAAGAACCTTGATATTGCCTGCGCCGTAATCTTGATTATTTTGTTGCATTCATTACTACTCCGTTGCCTTTAAGGCAGAATTGTAGCTATTTTATCCAAATTTATATAAAAAGAAGTTTTTATGATTGAAATTGCTGAATTTTTGAGAGAAAAAAATATTTTTTATTATTTTTAAAGAATGCCGAAGTTAGATAACTATCGGCATTACAACAGTGATGAAATTACTCTCACGTAAGATAAAAGGAAGATTACTTTCATTTAGACCTATGCCAAATTCAGAAGAGTTGATGGCATTTAAAAAGTCAAGTAGATAACGAGAGTTAATTGCAATAGAGAATGGTTCTGTAAAGTTTGTAGGGAAGTTTAACTCTGTTTTTGCTTCAATGTTGTCATCACTGAGTGATTCAAAAGTGATAGTGTCTTGTAAAAATGTGATCTTTACATCCGTAGAGATAGTTGTGATCTGTTTTATAGCATCGATCATTGAAGCTTTAGGAAGTGTAAGATTGTGAGCTGTCTCTTTTGGAATAATGCGTGAGTATTCAGGGAATTTTCCGTTGATGAGTTTTGTAAAAAATGTGTACTGCTCAGAATGAATGATTAGATTTGTCTCATCATAATAGAGTTCAATATTATCAAAAAAGAGTTTTTGAATCTCAACAATTGCTTTTTTAGGAATGATCAAAGAGAGTTCACTGCCTCCTTGGTTGGGAATTGTTACGACTGCGAGTCTTCTGGTGTCCGTTGAAGCAAAATTTATCTCATTTTCTTTTATATCGATAAGTGCACCGTTGAGTTCAAACTTAGGGTTGTTTGTATCGATGGCAGGTGTGATTTTTTTAAGTGACTCAATAAGGGTATGTGATTCAATGGAGATACGGGGTTTGCCTTGGTATGATGGAAACTCAGGAAATTCATTATACGAAAATGTCGGTAGTTTGAAGTTAGAGTGACCTTGTGAGATATGGAGCATATCTTTTTTTACCTCTAAGTTGATATCTCCATCTTTTAAAATTCTGACAATATCTAAAAGTTTTTTACCATTTGCAGTGATGCTTCCATTCTCTTCAATCGTTACATTGTCAGTTGTAACACAAAAACCTATCTCATAATCAGTTGCCTTGAGTGTAAGGTTTGTGTCATTAGCCTGCATAAAGACATGAGATGTTATCTGTGAAGTATCTTTTTTTTCTAAAAAAGGTCCTGCATGAATGAGGATATTTTCTATGATCGATTTTGCTATGGTAATTTTCATTCTAAATTCCCTATATATTTATAAATTTTTAGTAGTTAGTAGTAGGTGAGAGTGAATAGGTGAAAAGACTCTCAATCCTACGTCCTAGCATATCTTTGTGATGTGATGAAGCATTTTGGTTTCATTCACATCTATTCACTTTTACAATTATATCTTTTTTTAAAGCGATTTTAAAAGAAACTCAGCTTGATGCTGTTATTTTGTTGGTTAATTCTTCTATTTTTACTCTAAAATCTTCATCATCTTTAATAAGATCATTGATTTTTTTGATAGTATGACTAATAGCTGTGTGGTCTTTCATACCAAAATACTGTGCAAGTTGTGGCATAGTGTGTTGCGTGAGCTCACGGCAGATGTAGATACTGATACGACGAGCATAGACAATGTTTTTACTTCTGCCTTTTGAACGTATTTCACTTGGTTTTATGTTGAGATCTTTGGCAACAATCTCAGTGATTTTATCCATTGTAAGGTTTTCACGGTTCTCATGCATCTGATCTTTTAGAACATTTTTTGTAAATTCAAGGTCAATATCAACATGCATCAGTTGTGAATAGGCATGGAGTTTTGATAAAATACCCTCTATCTCACGCACATTGGAATCAATCACCGTTGCTATGTAGTTGATAATGTCATCAGAGAGTTTTACTTTGTTTATTTCACACTTTTTCTTGATAATGGCTATCTTTGTCTCTAGTTCCGGTGGTTGAATATCAGCTACAAGTCCCCACTCAAAGCGGCTTTGCAGACGAGCTTCCAGGCCACCGATTTTTTTAGGATGTTTGTCTGCTGTAAGAATGATCTGTTTTCCGGCACCCTTTAGGGCTTCAAAAGTGTGAAAAAATTCCTCTTGGATTCCCTCTTTGTTGGAGAGAAACTGAATGTCATCAATAAGCAGTACATCACACTTGCGGTACTTCTCTTGAAAACGTTCCATTGTTTTATTACGAACATGACGAATGAAGTCATTTAAAAACTGCTCAACCGTTGTGTAGATAACCACTTTTCCCTCGTTTTGCAAAACATTACCGGCTGCTTGCATAAGGTGGGTCTTTCCAAGCCCAACGCCTCCGTAGATAAAGAGAGGATTATAGACTTTTCCGGGGTTTTCACTTGCACTTTTAACTGCTGCAAAGGCAAACTGGTTGCTTCCACCGACCATAAAGTTCTCAAATGAGTGTGAAGGATTGAGTAGTGAGCTTGTCTGTTTAACTTCCGGAGCTGTTTTTTTACTTTTTCTCTTTTCAACAGCATTTTTGAGCGTGATCTGCACAGAAACCTTTGAGCCGGTCTTTACTTCAAAGATATGAGCTATCTTGTCAGTGTACTTGTTTTTGATCCAATTCACTACTAAAGCATTGGGTGCGTAAAAAAGTGCCTGCGTAGCAGTTGATTTTTTTGCATCATATGTTAAGTGCCTGATATATCTGTTGTATTCAAGCTCTGTTATTTCATCTTTGAGGGTGTTTAAAACTTCTTGACCGATATTCACATAAAAACCTATTTTTTAAATTATATGTGAATAGTACTCTACAAATCCATAATTTTGGGTTAAAAAAATGTGAATAGTGAATAATTCCCATATGTGAATATCTTTGCTATAATATCTTTATGACTATACTTGGAATAGATCCCGGAACACGTAATATGGGATATGCACTTATTCGACTGCAAAATGGAAAAATATCACTTATTGAGGCCGGACTTATTAAAATGAAAGCCGAAAATCTTCAGTTTCAGATACCTCAGATGGTAGAAGGTATTGAGATGCTCTTTTCTAAACACACAATAGACGAAGTAGCAATGGAAGATATCTTTTATGCACACAATCCTGCTACAACCATCAAACTGGCTCAGTTTAGAGGAGCAATAATGCTCAAACTCCTGCAGGAGTTTGGACAGTTCCACGAGTATACTGCCTTACAGGTGAAAAAAGCACTTACAGGAAAAGCAAAAGCACAAAAAGAACAGGTTGCTTTTATGGTTCGTCGGCTTTTGGGAATAAAGCAGGAGATAAAACCTTTTGATATTACCGATGCCATGGCAGTTGCTATTACACATTCTCAACGTGTAAGGCTTAAAGGGTGAATTTTTTGTATATTTTGGTATCATTTCATGAAAAAAATCAGAAGGCTTATAATGGCAAAATTTGAAAATGTGACAGTAGTAAAAGAGGCAAACATCTACTACGACGGAAAAGTCACAAGCAGAACGATAGAGTTTGCAAACGGTGAGATAAAATCACTTGGTATCATGCTTCCGGGTGAATATACTTTTAACACGGCAGATAAAGAGATTATGGAGATGATGAGCGGTGAGCTTGACATCAAACTCCCAGGAGAAGAGTGGAAAACGCTTTCTACTCCTGAGACTTTTGAAGTTCCGGCAAACAGCTCTTTTGATCTAAAGATCAAAACACCGACTGATTACTGCTGTTCTTACATCAAAGAGAACTAGTTAGCCCATTTCGCAGCCAGTGATGCAAGTGAGTTAGCATCAAGGGCACCGCTGACGCGATCTACTTCACGACCATCCTTAAAGACGATGATAGTAGGGATAGAGCGGATACCAAAACGAGCACTCACATTTGGTGCTTCTTCAGTGTTTACCTTAGCAAAACGTGCTTTGAGTGGAAATTCCTGTGCAGCACGTTCAAAGTTTGGTGCCATCATCTGACATGGACCACACCAAGGTGCCCAGAAGTCAACGATAACAGGTATCTCGTTGTTTGCAACAACAGTATCAAAAGTAGAGTCATTTAACTCCATAGGTTTTGTATCTAGTAGTGAATTTTTACATTTACCACAGTTAGCTTTTTTATAAAAATCTTTTTTTGGTACATTGTTTACTGCTAAACAGTGGGGACATACAATTTTCATAATAATTCTCCTTTTTTGTCACTATTTTACAACAAAGTAGGCAGAGTAATTGCTACTTTTGTACCATTTGTATCTGAGTATATGTCAATAGTACCTTTTAAATGCTTCTCTATGATGGTTTTGCAGATATAAAGCCCAAGTCCTGTTCCATTTTTACTCTTTGTTGAGAAGTAAGGCTCAAAGATCTTCTCTAGATGCTCTTTATCTATACCACCGGCATTATCTTCTATAAATAGTATAATTTTATCGGTTTTTTGTTCAAGTGAGACAGTTATATTTTTGTTTGTTAGTGTTGTCTCTTTAAAGGCGTCAATAGAGTTTTTGATGATGTTGATGATAGATTGTAAAAGTTCATTTTTATATGTATAAATTTCAATATTTTTATCAATATTGATTTTGTAGTTTATATTGTATTGTGACATTTCATCTTTAAGGAAAAAGATTGATTTAGAAAAAAGCTCATAAAGATTGATATTGGATTTTACTTTGATTGGTTTAAAATAGTCTCTAAAATCATTGATGGTATCTGAGAGATAGTAAATAGTCTCTTCTATCTTTTTAAAGGAGTTTTGCAAAGTAGCATCATCAAGAGTTCCAAGTTCTTTTTTTACCTTCATATTTGCCATCATAGTTGTAATCAGCGAGAGAGGCTGTCTCCATTGATGGGCTATCATACTGATCATATCACCCATTGCAGCACTACGAGAAGAGGTTAAGAGCTGCTGGTGCTGTTTTTCTCGTAGTTTTTGCTCTTCTATAAGGGCTTGGTTTAGTTTTTTGATCTCTTCTATATGAGAATTTAAAAGAGCATTTGCAGATGCCATGTTTGTTTGGTCTTTGATGATAAGGGCAACAAGTTTTTTCTCTTTGTCATAAGGTATGATACTGACATCTTGTTGCATATACTCAAAGATAGAATTTTTAAACTGATTTATCTTAATGGGTATAAGATAGTGTGAAGTTGCTGCGGTATAAAAGGTCGGTGTGTTCATGCGAAGGGCCGTTTTTATCTTTCGTATCAGCGTTTTTGTCTTTATGTTTGGAAAAATTTCATCAAGCTTTTTGGTAAGCACACTCTCTTCATCTATTTTTGTATGAAGCTCGAGCCATTTGTTGAAGTGATATATGCTAAGGGTATCATCTACAATGATGATACCGTTATCTAGATCAGCTGTTCTAAGATTATATTGAGTTTCGTTTTGAGCCATTGGATCGATTCATCTTTTGTGAGTATAAATATTTTACCGTGTATCTTTTGGTCTTGGAAATTAAGATCAGTATCTATAACAATGACTTGAGAGTAGAGCTGAAAAGTCTCTACATTTTCTATCTCTTGAAGGGGTACTTTAAAGATACTAGGAAGTGAAAATATCACTTCGCTTCCCATCTCAGCAGCAAGCTGTGTTGTTAGTGAGGATGTTAGAACATTTGTTAGCTCTAAAATTGCATCATCGAGATCCTCTTTACTCTCAATTTCAAGGTGTGTTGCCAGATTTTGTGCACTCTCTTCGTTGATAAAAAAAGCACTCTCACCGTTAAACTCACCACTGAATGCCTGTGTTGCAAAAAAGTATGAGGAGTTTTTGAGCTTGTCAAAAGTTTCAAAAAGCTCATGCATTGTAAGAACTTGAATATTTGGAATGCTCAGTGATGCAAATGCATCAAGCATATCTGCAACAACCGCTGTAGCACTGCCATAGGCTATGTTCATCAGCTCCTGGAGTACATCTTTTTCATCTTCACTCAGAGTGATTTTGTTTTCCTCCATACTAAATGACTTCCAAAATAGCTTTCATTTTATCACTTTTTATAGGCTTTTGTACGTGGAGAGTAGCACCAAGAGCATAGACTTTCTCTTTTGCTTTTTCTTGAATATCCGCAGAGACTACGACTATTTTGATGTCAGGATTGATATTTTTTATCTTTGGTATCGCTTCATAGCCATCCATAACAGGCATTGTAAGATCCAAAAAGACCACATCAGGTTTTTCTTTGAGTGTTAGTTTTAAAGCTTCAAATCCATTGCTAGCTTCAAAAATTCTCTCTTCTAAAATATACTCTTTAAGTGATTTTATCAGTGTTCTTCTGGCAAGTTTAGAATCATCTGTTACAAGAAATTTTCTCATTTATCTCTCTTTGTATGATTCTATAGTTTCAGTCATTCCATAATCAGGATATTTTTTAGGATCAAGTATTATTTGTGCAACCTGTTTGGTATCATGATTTACTATGATAGGTGCGAGAAAGTTTATGAGTGATTTTTCAAGAGGCTTTTGTATGAGCAGAGTATTATAGACACTGATTTTAGAGTCATCATTTATGCAGAGAAGCTCTTTTATTTCATCTGAAATTTCAAAGTCATATTCACGTAACAAAAAAGGATTGACAAGTGTAAATGAGATTTGTTCATTGTGTGTATCTTTCATTGATGAAAAAAGTAGATCTATCTCTTGAAACTCTACCTCTTTTGTATCTTCAAAACCTAATATTGGTGATTTTACCTCATATGCCATAAACTGTCCTTTTAAAATGCACTTTCACTTGTTTTGAGTGTTTTTGCAATGATGTAGAGTGTTTGATTTTTAATATCTTCTATATTATAGCACTCACCTGTAGCAAAAGCAACAAGAGTTCCTTCTTGTAAAAGTGTTGCTCCTTCGCTCATATCTATAAAGCCAAGTTTTGTATCATCTACAATGTGTGCATCACTGACACCACTGAAGTGAAGCTGGAGCGTTATCCAGTCAAAATCACGTGCTTTGTCCTGCAGGGCCATTGTAAGTGTTATCTCTGTTGGTGAGAGAATTTCAAGTGAACGAAGTTCAGCATCTACAAAGTTGCTAAAACGCTCACGCAGGCTTTCTACTGACAACCAACACACTCCATACTTCTGTCTTCTACATCATTTGCCACTTCAGGAGACTGGCTTCTGAGGTAGTATGTAGATTTGAGTCCGAGTTTCCATGCAAGCATATAGATCTCATTAAGATAGCGTCCACTTGCTTTATCGAGAGTGATAAAGATGTTGAGTGACTGTCCTTGGTCTATCCACTTCTGACGAATTGCCGCAGCTTTAATGAGTACTGTCTGGTTCAAGTCATAAGCAGGTGTGTAGTAGCTCCAGGTCTCTGGAGAGAGTTTTGGAACAACTACCGGAATAAGACCAGATAAATTCTCTTCAAACCACTTACGCTTAAATACCGGTTCAATAGCCTGCGTCGTTCCTGTTAGGATAGAAATAGATGAAGTTGGTGCAACCGCCATCAGGTAACCGTTACGCATACCGTCACGTTTTACTTTTGTACGCAGCTCATCCCACTCATATGTTGAAGCAAAGAGCCCACCACGATCAACAAGGTTGATAACTTCTGCATTTGCATGGTCTTGTGGGAAGATTCCACGACTCCACTTACTCCCTTCAAACTCAGGGTAGCACCCTTTCTCTACTGCAAGATCTGATGATGCTTTGATAGTGTTATAACAAACAGCCTCCATCACTTCATCTATCTTGTCAAAGTGCTCTTGGCTACCCCACTCTATGCCAGACTCAGCTAACATTTGTGCTTCACCCATAACACCAAGTCCAATAGAACGACTTCTCATGTTAGTACGTTTTACCTTTTCAACAGGGTAGAAGTTTAAGTCAATCACATTATCTAAACATCTGACAGCCGTTGGTACGATGCGATCAATATCCTCTTTTGTGTTGATGCGTGAGAGATTGATAGATGCAAGGTTACAAACAGCTGTTGCACCATCTATTTTTTCTTTCTCTACTACAAAGATTGGCATACCACCCAGTGAGTCAAGTGCAGTAACTTTCTTAGCCGGTTTAGTTATACCGCTGTCCACTGTTACGAGCTCATCTTCTTCATAACTCACACTATCGCCATTTTCAAAGATAAACTTGATCTTGTAGTGGTTTGGTTGTGTATTTTGGAAGATCTCAGTACAGAGGTTAGAGCTTCGAATAACACCTTTATGGTCATTTGGGTTTGCACGGTTGGCATTATCTTTAAAACATAAGAACGGTGAACCCGTCTCAAAGTATGATGTGAGTATCTTCTTCCAGAGATCTTTTGCTTTGATCTTCTCTTTTACAATACTTTCATCATTTTCAAATTCAATATAACGTTTGTTAAACTCTTCTCCATAAAGCTCACTGAGCTCACGCACGTCATAAGGGTCAAAGAGTGTCCAAATAGCATCTTCTTGTACTCTTTGCATAAAGAGATCATTAAGCCACATTGCCGGGAAGAGATCATGTGCACGACGACGCTCTTCGCCTGAGTTTTTCTTTAGATCTAAGAAGTCATTGATATCTATGTGCCACGGCTCCAGATAAACCGCAATAGCACCCTTACGAGTTCCAAGTTGATCTACTGCAATAGCGATATCATTTGTTATCTTTAAAAATGGGATTGTTCCGCCTGCTGCATTTTTGTGCCCGTCTATGAAACTTCCCATTGAGCGAACCTGTGTCCAGTCCCAACCGATACCTCCACCAAATTTGGAAAGCATTGCCATCTCTTTGTATGTATCGAAGATACCTTCTATGTTGTCCGGAGTTGAACCGATGTAACAAGAACTCAGTTGATGTCTTGGTGTTCTTGCATTTGAGAGTGTTGGTGTTGCTAACATAACTTCAAACTTACTTATCATGTTATAAAATTTGATAGCCCACTCTTCACGCTTCTCCTCACGTTGAGCCAAGAACATAGCAATAGCCATAAACATATGTTGCGGCAGTTCAATTGGTTCACCTTTTCTGTCTTTAATGAGATAACGGTCATAGAGTGTTTTGATTCCAAGATAGTTAAACTGAAGATCACGCTCAGGCTTAATGTGCTTTTCAAGTTCATCAAGGTCATACATATCGCGAAGACCAAGTAAAATACGCCCCTCTTTTTCTCCTCTCTCAAAATACTCTTTGAGTGATGAGTAACCTGTAAAACCGTTTACCTGATGGTAGAGATTGAAAAGAAAAAGGCGTGAAGCAACAAAAGTCCAGTTTGGTGCATCGATATCTATCTTGTCAACAGCGGTCTTAATAAGCGTCTCTTGAATCTCTTTAGATGTTATACCATCACGAAAGTGAATTTGTGCATCAACTTCAAGTTCACTCTGACTCACATTCTCCAAGCCTTTTACCGCAGCTGATGTGTATTTTTGGATTTTGGTGATGTCGAGTGGTTCGGTTCTTCCGTTTCGTTTTATAACTGTAATCATTCTTTTTTATCCTAGCGTGATTTTATTTATATTTTTTACAAGATGATTTCTAAAAATAATCATATAAAAAGTACAAAATTATAGTAGTTGATTTTAGCTAATTTTTGTAACGATATAGATTAAATTGAACTAAATATAAGGGAAAATTTGAATTTTGTAACATCTGGAAATTTATAAGATTTTATGATGAGTGAGTAAGTAGAAAGAAGAGTGAAAAAGCCGAAATAATGAGGAGTTTTTACGGCTTGTAAAAACTCACTCTTTGTTTACTATTTAAAAACTCTAGCGAAGATTTTATCTACATTCTTTGTATAGTAGTCGTAGTTGAAACATTCACGAATCTGCTCTTCGCTAAGCTTGCTTCTAAGCTCTTCATCTGCAAGAAGGTGGTTAAGGTAGAGAGACTCTCCTTTTTCATTTACAGTAGGACGCCCTTGTTGGATCTCTTCCCAAACTTTCATAGCATTGCGCTGTACGATTCTGTATGCATCTTCACGGCTAACACCTTGAAGTGGAAGCTCTAGTAAAACTCTTTGAGAGAAAACCAGTCCACCCGTTAGGTTTAGGTTTTTCATCATGTTCTCCGGATAAACAGTCAGGTTTGCTATAACATTGTTCATACGGTGCAGCATAAAGTCACTTGTAACAAATGCATCTGGTAACCAGAAGCGCTCAGTAGAAGAGTGGCTTATGTCACGCTCATGCCAAAGTGCAACATTCTCCATTGCAGGTGTTGCGTACGCTCTGATGATACGTGCAAGACCTGTGATGTTTTCTGTAAGGATAGGGTTACGTTTGTGTGGCATTGCAGAAGAACCTTTTTGTCCTTTTGCGAAGTACTCTTCACACTCATAAACCTCTGTTCTTTGCCAATGACGAACCTGAACAGCAAACTTCTCGATAGAGCTGGCCATAAGTGCTAACGCAGAAGCAAGACGAGCATATCTGTCACGTTGGATTACCTGGTTTGATGCAGGAGCAGGTTTAAGACCTAACTCTTGACATGTGTACTCTTCAAGTTCAAGTGGTGCGTGAGCGAAGTTACCCATTGCTCCACTTACCTGACCTACCGAAATAACCTCCATAGTCTGTTCCAAGTTCTCTAAGTGGCGAGCCATTTCATCGTACCAGATTGCAAGAACAAGACCAAAAGTGATAGGCTCACCATGAATACCATGTGAACGACCTACCATAAGAGTCATTTTGTGCTCCATTGCACGCTTCTTGATTGACTCCATAAGCATCTTTACATCTTCGATGATAAGTGCAAGAGAGTCTTTCATCTGAAGTGCCACTGCAGTATCGATTGTATCTGAAGATGTCATTCCATAGTGGAACCATCTACTCTCTTCACCAAGACTCTCTGCAACCGAAGTTGTAAATGCGATAAGGTCATGGCGAGTTACCGCTTCTATCTCATCGATACGTTTAATGTCAAACTTTGCATTTTTTACAATCTTGTCTGCATCCTCTTGAGGAATCTTTCCAAGTTTAGCCCATGCTTTTACTACTGCTTTTTCTACATCTAACCAAGCCTGATATTTTGCCTGATATGTCCATTTTGATGCCATCTCTTCGCGTGAGTATCTATCTACCATATGTTGAAACCTTTTTGTTGTAGTTATTTATGATAAAATTCACAAATATTATATACCCCTATTTTACACTCTTTATAGTAAAAAAGGGATTAAGGAAAAAGCTTGCCATTTGTAAAAAAGAGTTTTATAGTAAAAGAGAGAACACGCGCATTTTTATATCTTATAAAAGAGTTGGGTTATACACAAAAAGAGGCTCAAAGGCTCATAGCAAAAGGGAGACTCTTTGTAGATGGTAAGCCGATGGTAAAAGCCGGTGATGAGATAGAGGGTGAGATAGAGTTTATCTACTTCGAGCCAACTTCACGTGGACTGGAACCAACTTATGAGACTGAAGAGTTTGTAGTATATGACAAACCAAGCGGTGTGCTTATTCATCCACAAAATAGACACACTCCCTACTCTCTTATAGATGAACTCAAAGCACGCTATGGAATGGATGCTAACATTACACATAGAATAGACCAAGAGACAAGTGGACTTGTTTTGTGTGCCAAAAACAAAAAGAGTGAGCGGGAGATCAAGATGATGTTTCAAGAGCGAGATATGCAAAAGAGCTATCTTGCTATGGTACATGGTAAGTTTAAAGAGGCTATGGTTGTAGAAGAGCCTCTGCTGCGAGCAGAAGATGAGAGTGCTATTGTGAGAATGGTTGTAAAGGTACATCTCGATGGTAAAGCTTCAAAAACATCATTTAAACCTTTGAAGTATTATGCAGATAAAGATATGACTCTTGTAGAGTGTAAACCGCATACCGGAAGACAGCATCAGATACGTGTACATCTGTTTCACGTGAAACATCCAATTGTTGGTGATCCTATATATGGACAAGACGAAAAAGATATTGTTCGTTTTTTGGACAAAGAGTTGAGCCAAGGAGAGCGTATAGAAAAGAGTGGTGCAAAAAGACTACTCTTACATGCAAACTCTTTAGAATTTGAACTCTACAACAATCTTTATAAGATAGAGAGCAGAGTTGATTTTGAAGCCATTTGTATGAATGAACTTTCACAATGTGAATAACTTTCAAGTTAAGTGATAAAAATTATTTTCTATAGTGTGAAAAACTCATAAAATTCTCACAAACTCCCAATATAGGGCTTTTAAGCTTTTTTAGATGTTTCTTTCAGTGAGAATTTATATAAATTATTTCTTAATTTCATGAAAAATTTGGAGATATTTTAAAATTTTATATCAAGATATTCACAACTTAGAACAATGTGTGAATAATACACATTTTAAAAATATTTTTCTTTTTTTGGTTTGTTATAATTTTTTTTAAGAGAAGATATTAAATTTTTGAAGATTATGTGGAAGAATAGATTTTTTTAAGAATAGTAGGGTATTATTACATTCATAGACGACCTCCCTGGTGTGTTGGTCGTCACTTCTTTTTAACTACTTTATTTTAATGACTTTTTATATATTTTATTTATCATCATCTTTTGTTGCTGCCCAGATAAATCCGCCAACGCCTACTGCAAAAACAATTACAAGTAAAATAACCTCTGCAATATCAACACCATTCATATCACCCATATCAAACCTTTAATC
>JAMORG010000007.1 GCA_027063745.1 Sulfurimonas sp. | reverse complement strand
TTTATTTATCATCATCTTTTGTTGCTGCCCAGATAAATCCGCCAACGCCTACTGCAAAAACAATTACAAGTAAAATAACCTCTGCAATATCAACACCATTCATATCACCCATATCAAACCTTTAATCGAAAATTTCTGCAATTATACTCCTATGGCTGTTAGCAAACTATTTATCTTCAGACTCTTTTTTCTCTTTGAGCTGACCACAGGCTGCCGAGATATCAATACCTTTGGAGTCTCGTATGGTTGAGAGTAAGCCGTGTTTTATGAGATACTCTTGAAATGCAAACATATCTTCATAACTAGGACGCTCATAAGGCGTTCCTGGGTATGGGTTGAAGTATATAAGGTTTACTTTGGCTTTGATGCCTGTTAGCAGCTTTACAAGCTTCTTGGCACTCTCAAGGCCATCATTTTTGTTTTTAATAACAAGATACTCAAACATAACACGTTTACGTGTGTCTATTGGGAAGCGTTTAACTGCTTCTATGATGGAGTTGATGTTATGGGCTTTGTTCATTGGTATTAGCTCAGTTCTTAGCTCATCATCAACAGCGTGAAGAGAGATGGCAATGTGTACACCAAGGTCCATCTGCCCAAGTTGGTCTATCTTATTGCTAAGGCCACTTGTACTTACTGTTTGGCGTTTACCTGAGATGGCAAGACCCTCTTCTTCTTTAAATATCTCAATAGCCTTTGCAAGGTTATCAAGGTTGTCAAGTGGTTCACCCATACCCATATAGACGATGTTTATTTTACGGTTGTGTTTGTGATTGTTATCACGTTTGAGATTAACTACCTGTCCTACTATCTCTCCAGCTGTAAGATCTCTTGTAAAACCACCCTTGGCTGTTAGACAAAACGAACATCCTACTTTACAGCCAACCTGTGTTGAGACACAGATGGTATATTTTGCTTCTTGGATAAGTTTGCCATCTTCATCATACTGATCATCTTTCATTTTCAGCCAAACTGCTTCTACTGTTTTGCCGTCTTGGAGTTCAAAAAGGTACTTGATAGTCCCGTCACTTGACTCCTCTTTGCGAACAATCTTCATAGGATTGACAAGATATTTCTGTCCTAATTCCTCTTTGAGGTCTTTAGGAATGTTTTTCATCTCTTCAAAGCTTTGTGCGTACTGGTGGTATAGCCATCCATAGATCTGTTTTGCACGAAATGAGGGTTTTACTTTTTCTTTGAGTTCATTTAGTGTGAAGTCATAGAGAGAGGGTTTTAGTTGTGTGTTCATCTGCTTGTTAGTTCCTTGATTCTTCTTTTAACATGCTCTTCTAGGAGCTCTTTTGCCTTTGTATGGTTGGACAGAAAGTCTGCGTGAGCATTCTCGTTAGTGTAGTTTGTTATGCAAAAAACTCCACCCGCAGGTATCTCAAACTCTTTGGCAACTGCGAGCACTGAGAAAAACTCCATGTTCTCTATGCCCACTCCAAAGTTTAAAAACCTTTTTGTTAGTTCTTCATTTGTTGAGATATAGTTTGATGAGTTTACTATGATATCTTGTTTGTTCGTTGTGTTTGTTGAGATAACATTTTCCAGTGGTGTATATGCATTTTTTTCTAAAAAGGCAAGCTCAATGTTTGCAGCAGTTTTACTCTCTATGATGTCAAAAATCTTCGCATCACCATAGCTTCCTGCCGTTCCTACAAAGAGTAAAAACTCCGGCTTGTCAAAGAGGCACAAACGTGTGAGGTTCATTGCCGTTTCAATGAGTCCTACACCCATCGGTGTTGCAAAGGAGAAGTTTTCAGAGTTTCCTGCACAGATTATCATCTGTTATAGCCTTACTGGAATGTTGTTTTTATGGAGATAGTGTTTTAAATCCATGATGTCTATCTCTTTATAGTGAAAGATTGAAGCTGCTAAGGCTGCATCTGCACCATGTTCAAATGCCTCTTTTATATGCTCCATCGTACCAGCACCTCCACTTGCAATGACAGGAACATTGACTGCTTTAGATATTTGCTCGGTAATGTTAAGCTCAAATCCGGCTTTTGTTCCGTCTGCGTCCATAGAAGTCAGGAGTATCTCCCCTGCTCCACGATCCACTACCTCTTTTGCCCACTCGAGTGCATCTATTCCTGTATCGACACGTCCACCGTTTAGGTAAACATTATAAGAACCCTTTTCATTTTGTTTTACATCTATTGCAGTTACGATGCACTGCGAACCAAAACGCTTCGCTCCCTCATCGATGAGCTCAGGGCGTTTGATGGCTGCTGAGTTTACACTTACTTTGTCACAGCCGACATTTAGAAGTTTGTAGATATCTTCAAGTTTACGAATACCTCCACCGACTGTAAGAGGTATAAAAATCTCACGCGCAACTTCTGCTACAATGTCAACGATAGTATCACGGTTGTCAGATGAGGCGGTGATGTCTAAAAATGTCAGCTCATCTGCACCCTCTTCATTATAACGGCGTGCAACTTCTACTGGGTCACCTGCATCTTTAAGACCAACAAAGTTTACACCTTTGACAACGCGTCCATCTTTAACATCCAAACATGGAATGATTCTTTTTGCAAAATAGTTTTTCATATGTTTCTCTATCTTTATAATATGGTGTAATTATACTTAAAAATGCTGTACTTGCGATTAATAGTTTATATTCTGCCAAGTTGTGAGTCCCCGTCGGTCTTTCGGACATCGCCTGCGGTTCCAACCTTTTTTCAAGTTGTGAGTCCTCGTCGGTCCTTCGGACATCGCCTGCGGTTCCAACCTTTTTTCAAGTTGTGAGTCCTCGTCGGTCCTTCGGACATCGCCTGCGGTTCCAACCCTAAAAACAACAAGAAATTGTTGTTTTCTTAACGGGTTTCACGTGAAACATTGTTTTAGGAGAGAATTATGAGTAAAAAGGGGACAGATTATTGTTTTTTTTGCTTTTGTTACCTTTTTATAAGTATATTTAGGCTAGACTAGCTCTTATGAATAGAAAAAGCGTAGTAGCTAAGAAAAAATTTGGACAAAACTTTTTAAAAGATGAGTCCGTTTTACAAAAAATCGTCGAAGCGATGCCCAATAATGAGCACAAAGTTGTAGAAATTGGGCCTGGCTTAGGTGATTTAACTAAATTTTTAGTTGATGTCAAAAGTGTAGAAGCTTTTGAGGTAGATACCGACTTATGTAAACTGTTACAAAGTAATTTTAAAAAAGAGATCGATACCAAGCGACTCCACTTACACTGTGGAGATGTTTTAGAAGCTTGGAAGAGTTCTTTGATTGATGAGCCGTATGACTTGGTGGCGAATTTGCCATACTATATAGCTACGAACATCATACTCAAAGCCCTCGCAGATCCAATGTGTAAAAATATACTTGTAATGGTACAGCTTGAAGTGGCAGAAAAATTTTGTGCAACTGAGGGTGAAAAAGTATTTGGTTCTTTGGGCATAATAGCTCAGAGTGTAGGGACGGCAAAGATTGTCACAAAAGTTCCGCCAACAGCATTTGACCCACAGCCCAAAGTTGATTCTGCAGTATTTCTCATACAAAAGAGCAGAGACAGAAGCGACAAAGAGTTCGAGGATATGCTTAGAGTTGCATTTACGCAGCCTCGAAAGACTTTAATGAAAAATCTCTCTTCTAAGTATGAGAAGCCATTACTTCAAGAGGCTTTTGAAAGCCTAGATCTTACATTAACGGTTCGCCCTCATCAAGTCTCTACCCACGACTATCACCAACTCTATACAATATTAAAAACAGGGAGTTTGGATGGCAGAAGAGAAACAAGAGGTTCAACAGAAGAAACCTCAAACAGACCGCAAACCAAATAACAACAGAAGAAACAACAACAGAAGACCAAATAATAATGGTCAAAATAAAAACTCTGGCGATAAAAACAATAATAATCAAAACAGTAATAAGCCTAATAACAACAGAAATAAAAACAAAAACAGATACAAACGTGGTCCAGCACCAACAGATGAAATGCTGAAATCTTTTGTAGTAAAAAATCAAGAGATTCATAAAAATCGTCTTAATCCACACTTCAAACTAGACCTTAATTCAAAAGGAAAAGTACGTATTACTCCACTTGGTGGACTTGGTGAGATCGGTGGAAATATTGCTGTTTTTGAAACGGACAATGAAGCGATTTTGGTTGATGTTGGTATGAGCTTTCCAGATGAAGATATGCACGGTGTTGATATCCTTATTCCGGATTTTTCATACATTCGTGAGATCAAAGATAAAATTGTCGGTATAGTTATCACTCACGCACACGAAGATCACATCGGTGCAGTACCATACCTCTTTAGAGAGATGCAGTTTCCTATCTATGGTACACCATTACCACTTGCAATGATCGGAAACAAGTTCGATGAGCATCACCTAAAAGAGTTCAGAAAGTATTTTAATCCGGTAGAAAAACGTAAAGTATATAAAATAGGAAATGATTTTGAAGTCGAGTGGATGCATATGACTCACTCTATCTTAGACTCTTCATCTCTTGCTATTACAACCGAAGCTGGAACTATCATCCACACAGGTGACTTTAAGATAGACCATACTCCAGTAGATGGCTACACTGCAGACCTGCACCGTTTGGCATACTATGGAGAGAAGGGAGTTTTATGTCTGCTTTCAGACTCAACAAACTCTCATAATGCTACACCGACACCATCAGAGCTCAGTGTTGCACCGGCACTCGATCGTGTATTTAGCAAAGCAGAGGGACGTATAATCCTCTCAACATTCAGCTCAAACATTCATCGTGTTTATCAGGCTATTCAGTATGGTATCAAGTATGGACGTAAAGTATGTGTAATCGGACGCTCTATGGAGAGAAACCTTGAAGTAGCTATGCAGTATGACTACATTCGCTTTCCAAAAAACATCTTCATCGATGCAGATGAAGTTGCACGCATGAATGACAAAGAGGTTCTTATTGTTACTACCGGTTCTCAAGGGGAGTCAAACTCGGCTCTTTTTAGAATGAGTATCGGTGAGCACAGACACATCAAGATAAAACCAACTGACTTGGTCGTACTCTCATCTCGTGCTATTCCTGGTAATGAGGGAAGTATCTCTCAAATGCTTAACCATTTACAAAAATGTGGTGCAAAAGTTGCAAATGACCGTGATATTCACGTATCGGGTCACGCATCTATTGAAGAGCAAAAGCTTATGCTTCGTTTAGTGAACCCTAAGTTCTTCTTGCCTGTTCATGGTGAGTACAACCATGTTATGAAGCATAAAGAGACAGGGATGCTGTGTGGTGTTCCAGAGAGAAACATCCTTCTTATGACAGATGGTGAGCAGATAGAAGTTGCACCGAAGTATATGAGAAAAGTAAAAACTGTCAAAACTGGTAAAACCTATATTGACAACCAAAACAATTATGAGATCGAAGATGATATCGTACTTGATCGCCAAAAACTTGCATCTGATGGTATCGTAATGATCGTTGCTCAAGTTAGTGAGCAAAATGGTCGTATGATGGACAAACCAAAAGTGACTACATTCGGTATTGTTCCAGATAAGCGTGACAAAGCATTTGCTAAAGAGATGGAAGATATTATTGAACAGTTCCTTATGAATATGAAACCAGGAATGATCGGTAATCCTAAAGTTCTAGAAGCAGATCTTCGTCAGGTAGTGCGTAAACATATCTACCGTAAAATGAAAAAATACCCGCTTATCGTTCCGCATATTCTTATTCACTAAAACTTTTACCCTTTTGGGTAGAAGTTTACACAAATTCTTTTCTCAGCAAATACCTGCTATCCTATCACTAATAAAATCAATACAGAGGCACAGTCTTGTCAGATAAACAAAATGAAGCATTTGAAAATGCAGTAAAAGTTATGATGGAGCATGTAGGTGAAGACCCTTCACGTGAGGGCTTACTAGATACTCCACAGCGTGTTCGAAAATCTTTTGAATTTATTTACGGTGGTTACAAAGAAGACCCGGAAGCTATTTTAAAAAAAGCGCTCTTTACTACAAGTAATGATGAGATGGTTCTTGTAAAAGATATCGAGTTCTACTCTACTTGTGAGCACCATCTTTTACCAATTATTGGGCGTGTGCATGTTGCTTACATTCCAGACGGCAAGGTGGTAGGTCTTTCAAAGATTCCTCGTGTGGTGAATGTCTTTGCACGTCGTATGCAGATTCAAGAGCAGCTCACTGAGCAGATAGCCGATGCCATTATGGATACTATTACCCCTAAAGGTGTGGCTGTTGTTATTCAGGCACGTCATATGTGTATGGAGATGCGTGGTGTTGAGAAGATTAACTCTACAACAACATCTTCTGCTCTTCGAGGACTTTTTAAAAGTGATGAAAAGACACGTGCAGAGTTCTTTTCACTTATAAATTCTCCTACGGGAACCAGATACTAAATGTCACTCTCTTCTCTAAAAGATAAAATATCCAAAAAGAACTACTCTGTAGCTTTTGGAGAAGTTGTTAAGATTAATGCAACAGTTATTACCGCACGAGGGCTCAATGTAAGCATTAGTGATATGGTTCGTATTGTTTCAAATGAAACAGCACAAGAGACTGTTGGAATGGTGACAGAGATTGATGGTGAAGATTTTTTTATCACCCCTTTTTCTTTTGTAGAGGGCTTTCGCTCAGGAGATCGTGTCTTTTTAGACTCTACAGGGTTGAACATTCCCGTTGGTGAAGCACTCCTTGGCCGTGTGGTCGACCCTTTTATGCGCCCTATTGATGGTAAAAAAAACATAAACACTACAAAAACCTCCCCTATCATCAAAGCTCCAATAGCTGCTATGAAGCGTGGTATGATAGATGAAGTGTTTTCTGTCGGAGTAAAGAGCATAGACGGACTGCTTACTTGTGGTAAAGGGCAAAAGCTCGGTATCTTTGCGGGTAGTGGTGTTGGTAAATCAACACTTATGGGGATGATAGTCCGAGGGGCTGATGCTCCCATCAAAGTTGTAGCACTTATTGGTGAACGTGGGCGTGAAGTTCCGGAGTTTATAGAGAAAAACCTTGGAGGTGATCTTACAAACACAGTCATCATAGTTGCAACATCAGATGACTCCCCTCTTATGCGTAAGTATGGTGCTTTTGCTGCTATGAGTGTGGCTGAGTACTTTAAAGATAAGGGTCAGGATGTTCTTTTCATTATGGACTCGGTAACTCGTTTTGCAATGGCGCAGCGTGAGATAGGTCTGGCTCTTGGTGAGCCCCCTACTTCTAAGGGCTATCCACCCTCTTCTTTGACACTGCTGCCACAGCTTATGGAGCGTGCCGGAAAAGAAGAAGGCAAAGGAAGTATTACCGCTTTTTTTACGGTACTTATCGAGGGTGATGATATGAGTGATCCTATTGCCGATCAGTCGCGTTCTATCTTAGATGGGCATATTGTCCTCTCACGTGAGATGACAGATTTTGGCATATACCCGCCTATTCACATTTTAAATTCTGCCTCACGTGTGATGAATGACATTATATCTAAGGAGCATTTTAAGGCTGTGATGAAGTTTCGCAGGCTCTATACCCTTCTAAAAGAGAATGAGACACTCATACGTATCGGTGCCTATGTAAAAGGGAGTGATGCAGAGCTCGATGAGGCCATAGATAAAAAAGAGGCTATGGAGAAGTTTATCTCTCAAGGGGCGATGTATCGTGTACCTTTTGATGAGTGTGTAAGCGAGTTGCTTGCTCTGATGGATATTAAGAGCGAGGCTTAAAAAGCACAGAGTCTCTCCAGGCAGAAAAAGCTGGTTCTTTGTAGCCATAAATGATGGCAAGCTTCTCTTTGCTTTTTTCTTCATAGTGCGATATAAGCTCACGCACTTTACTATCGTATCCAAAACTCTCCAGATAGGTATAGAGCAGCTTTTGAACGATATCAAAATCTCTTTTTTGCAAAGACTCCTCTATCTTGCTCCAAAAACTCATACAAAAGAGTGTACGAATAACACTTTGACGTGATTCTGTAAAGATAAGATCTCCAAAGAGCTCTTTAAGTTCATAAAACTCTCCATTTTGCGCCAATACTTCTGCTTTTTTTATGAGTTTTTGCCAATGATTTTGTAGTAGCTCTACGAGTAAAAACTCCTGCGTGAGCAGATGGTTAGCGTCTATTAGCTCATAACACCTGACAAACTCCCCTGCTTCATAGAGTTTGTGCAGTTCTTTTGTACTTCGGAGGTATTTTTGTATTTTTTTTATCTCTTGGGGTTTATAGGATGCTTCTTTTAATTTTTCAAGTGAGTTTTGCACTGCTTCAAACTCCATGGCAAAGAGTTGTTTTTGTGCATCTTTGAGGAGTTGCTCCATTGCACTCTCAAGTGAGGCATAGAGAGGCAGATAACAAAGCAGTGGCAGCTTTTGCGTCATTATGTAGGCCTCTGTATGGTTTTGTTCCTCCATGGCTTTAATAAAGCGCTCACGCATCTCTTTGTGGTGTAGAAGCAGCTCAATGTAGGGGCGTTTTTCTTTTATGTTTGCAAAGGGCTCTAAAAGAAGCTCCGCCTCACCCTTTTTACCGGCATTTAGAAGCTCTTTTGCCTGAGAGAAGGCAGTAGTATAGGCTTTTTGCATATCTAAAAAGGAGTGGGTGTTTTGAAGCTGGGGGTAGTTTTTTAGCAGAGAGTATGCATAGAAGTAGCGCTTCTCCTTTACAGCAAGACTAAAGGCTTCTTCATGGGGCACAGGATTCTCCTAGTAGATTTTTTTAATGAGCAGCTGTGGAGAGACTCTGCCGTTAAACTCATTTTTTGTCACACTGTACGAGCAGGTGATTTTTCTGTTCTCTGGCATCTCAAAGACTCTGCGAAAAGCGATGAGCTCAACAGTTTTTCTTTGATGCGGGTACTGGCGAACCTCAATGCGTGAGTGTGACTTGTCTGCACCCATCAGTCTTATGCTTACTACCTCTGCTTCATGGAGCAAAAAGGTCGGTCTGGTATTTGCCTCACCATAAGGTTCAAAACGCTCAAGCAGCTCAAGAAGTTCATGGTCTATCTCATCAGTTTCAAGTATGCCTGTTAGCTCATCAAGTGGTAAGAAGTCCTCTTTTGCAAGCTTTTTTGCACTCTCATTGATGGCTATGCGAAAAGCATCGATATCTGCATGTTCAAGTCCTAAGCCGGCTGCCATTTTATGGCCGCCAAACTTGGTTAACAAGTGTTCATTTTCCTTGATAAGCTCGTAAATACTGACATTTCCGATGCTTCTAGCACTTCCCTTCGCACCTGTTTCATTGATGCTAAGAACAATGGCGGGACGTTCGAACTTATCGACTAGACGAGAGGCAGCAATGCCGACAACACCCTCATGCCAATCCTCTCCTGCTACAACAATGATGCTGTCCTCTTGGCATACTGCTTCTATGGCCTCTTTGGTTGTCTGCGCCTCTGTCTCTTTGCGAAGTTCGTTGAGCTGACCTAGAAGTTCAAACTGTTTGTAGGCAGTTGCTGTATCTGGTGCTGTAAAAAACTCCAAGGCTATGGAGGCATCTTCAAGTCGTCCTGCTGAGTTGATGCGAGGTGCTATCTGAAATGCGATATCTTCACTCGTGATATTGCTTTTGTTAAGAAAGTCTCGTATGATGACAGAAGCCGGACGCTTTGAGGTAGAGATGAGTCTTAGTCCCTCTTTTACAAGTGAGCGGTTGATGTCAACAAGCGGCATAATATCGGCGATGATAGCAATAGCCAAGATATCTAAAAACTCTCTCATATCTATCTTTAAAGCAAGCTCACGCTTGAGCAGTGCCAAAAGCAGCCATGCAACCTCTGCACCACAGATCTCTTTGAAAGGGTAGTTGCACTCTTTTAGCTTTGGATCAACTATGGCATAAGCCTCTGGCAATGTTTGAGAAGGAGTATGATGGTCGGTAATGATAAGGTCAATGCCTCGTTCTTTACAGATTTTTCCCGCTTCAATGGCAGTAATACCGTTATCTACAGTAATGATAAGTTCACAATCATCACTGATACGCTCTAAAACAGAAGGATTGAGCCCATAGCCATCATGAAAACGGTTTGGAATGATAGCTTCAAGTGGGTAGGGGATTTGTCTAAAGAAATCAACTATTATGGCAGTGGAACTTACCCCATCGACATCGTAGTCTCCTACAAGAGTGATTTTTTGGCCGTTTTTTATCGCATCAGCGATGCGTTTAGCGGCTTTGTCGGCATCATGAAGCAGGGCAGGGTTAGGGATTTGTGAGAGTTTTTTCTCTTCTCTAAACCTTGATGAGAGTATCTCAAAAAGGTCCGATTTTGTTATGTGCGGAAGTTTACTCAGCATTCATACTAGCGTTTACAAACGCAAGAATGGAAGGGTTTGGAGTCTGCAGACGAGAAGTAAACTCAGGGTGAAACTGCACACCCAAGAACCATGGATGGTCTTTTACTTCAACAGTCTCTATAAGTCCGTTTGACTCACCAGTTACGATCATACCAGCAGCCTCTAGCTGCTCTCTGTATGCCGGGTTTGCCTCATAGCGGTGGCGGTGACGCTCATAGATAGTCGTTGCACCATTGTATGCCTCACGCAGGAGTGAGCCCTCTTTTGTATCACACGGGTACTCTCCAAGACGCAATGTTCCACCCATTGGAGACTCATGTGTGCGCAACTGCATGCCACCACTTTGGTCTAAGAAGTTATCGATAAGATAGATCATCGGATGTGGTGTGTTCTCATCAAACTCAACAGAGTTCGCACCCTCAAGCCCGAGTACATTTCTAGCATACTCTACAAGTGTGAGTTGCATACCAAGACAGATGCCAAGGTATGGAACTTTATTTGTTCTTGCATACTCAATAGCTTTGATCTTACCCTCAACACCACGGCTGCCAAAACCACCGGCAACGAGTATTCCATCACAGTCACGAAGCAGCTCCTCAGCACCTCTGTCCTCTATCTCTTCAGAGTCAACCCAGCATATCTCAACTCTGCTGTCAAGGTGAGCACCAGCATGGATGAGTGCTTCTGTAAGTGATTTGTATGACTCTTTGAGTGCAAGATATTTTCCTACAAAACCGATAACTACTTTTCCTTTAGGCTGAACGATCTTTTTGACCAGTGAATCCCACTCTTGCATATCAGGCTCAAGCTCACCGAGCTCTAGCTCTTTTGCAATAGGCTTTAGAATATTTTGGCGTAAAAAGCTCATAGGTACATCATAAATACTTGCTGCATCTGTTGCCTCTATAACGCTGTCTGCGCTTACATCACAGCTCATCGCAAGTTTTTTCTTAAAAGTCTTTGGAAGTGGATTTTCACTTCTTGCGATGATCATTTGCGGTGTGATTCCGATACGGCGAAGTTCTTGAACTGAGTGCTGTGTCGGTTTGGATTTGAGCTCACCTGCTGCTTTGATGAATGGAATAAGTGTTACATGGATAAAGAACGTTCCGGCAACCTCTTCATCATGCTTCATTTGGCGAATCGCCTCCATAAACGGAAGCCCTTCGATATCGCCCACTGTTCCACCAAGCTCAACAACCAAGATGTCATGCCCCTCACCCGCTTTTTTAATGCGTGAGACAATCTCACCTACAATGTGAGGAATAACCTGAATGGTCTGCCCAAGGTATCCACCCGCACGCTCACGCTCGATTACAGAAGAGTAAACTTGACCCGTTGTGAAGTTTGATGTCTTTAAAAATGCTTTATCTAAAAAACGCTCATAGTTTCCGATGTCAAGGTCAGTCTCTGCACCATCTTTTGTAACAAAAACCTCACCATGCTCAAGTGGGCTCATTGTTCCAGGGTCGACATTGATGTATGGATCGATTTTTAACATCCCTACATTTTTACCGGAATGCTTGAGTAAAGTACCAACACTGGCAGCCGTAATCCCTTTTCCAAGAGAACTTAAAACGCCTCCGGTAACAAAAATGTATTTCGTCATATAAAAATCTCCATATCTTTTAATAATTATCGCGATTATAGTATATAATCACTTATTAAATTATGAAAGTTTGCAAATGGAATTTATTTTAGCCTATGTTGTTGGTGCACTTGGAATATCTATTGTCTTAAATATACTACTTAAAAAGATAGGAATTTCGCAGATTATCGGGTATATTTTAACCGGTACTATCATTGTCTATGCTTTTGATCTGCGTGAGGCAGGACACTCGCATGAGTTGGAGATGATAGGGGAGTTTGGTATTGTCTTTTTGATGTTTACCATTGGACTTGAGATCTCTTTGCAGAAGATGAACAGTATGAAGCAGGAGATATTTGGTAACGGACTTGCTCAGGTTGGCTTTACTTCTATAGTTTTTTATCTTATTGCACACTTTTTAGTAGGGCTTGATAGTACTTCAGCCGTTATTGTCGCCTTGGCATTTTCACTCTCTTCTACAGCAGTAGTGCTCTCTTATCTCAAAGCTTCTAAAGAGATATATACTCCGTATGGACAGCGTGCCACGGGAATTTTGATCTTTCAGGATATTGCAGTTATTCCTATTTTGATTTTGATTGGTTTTTTAACCAGTGAAGGACATGAGAGTATTGGTGTTATCTTATGGCATACACTCAGCTCTGCCGTTGTTGTTATTGGTATTTTGTTTATTGTAGGAAAGCGAATCGTGAGTTGGCTTCTACACTTTTCAGCTTCAACAGATCTCGATGAGCTTTTTATGGGTTCTGTCTTGTTTATTGTTGTAGGTGCTTCTTTGTTTGCATCTTATATGGGATTTACCTACTCCTTGGGAGCTTTTGTTGCGGGAATGGTAATAGCAGAGACAAAGTATCACCATAAAGTTGAGTCAGATATTGCCCCATTTAAAGATATCTTGCTTGGGACATTCTTTGTTGTAGTGGGCATGAAGATTGATCTCTCTTTATTTATTCACAATATCGGCCTTATTGTCTTTGCCTTTGCTTTGGTTCTTTTACTTAAAACTGCCGTTATCTTTGCTATTTTAAAATTCACTTCCACCAGCTCTACAGCGCTCAAAACCGCTCTTGCACTCTCGCAGGTCGGAGAGTTCTCCTTTGTTATCTTTGCACTGGCATCTTCGGGGCATATTATCGATGAGGAGTTAGCATCACTGCTTGTGCTTATTGTTATCTTCTCTATGATAGTTACACCATTTTTTATTACACGTATCAATAGTTTTGTTGATCGTATTATCAAAGAGAAAGATATTGTAACAGACCTCTCTGCACTAAAAGGAAGAGAGAATCATGTTGTTGTCTGTGGGTACAGTGTTGTTGGTAAGTTTGTAACAAAGCACTTAGAAGAGCTTGATGCCTCTTTTGTTGTTGTTGACAACTCAAACAAGCATGTAAAAGAGGCATTGGACGATGGAGTGGAGTGTTATCTCGGTGATGCTTCAAAGGCCTCTATCGTAAAAGCTTTAGGGGTTGACAAGGCTGCGGCTATCATCGTTACGCTGGACAATGTTGAGAAAAAACGTTTGATATGTGAGGCGATTTTAAAAGAGGCAAAAGATGCGAACTTGATTGTGAAAGTTGTATCATTGGAAGAAAAAGAGAAGTTGGCTGATTTGGCAATTACCAATATTGTCGATGGAAAAGTTGAAGTAGCACGTGTTCTCGTTGAGAGGATGCTCACGTGCCAGCTCAAGTGGAGATAGTTTTAGTTTCCGCGTGAGCCTGGTTTGATAGCTTCGCTGCCATCTTTACAGAGTGGACACTCCTCTGGCGCATACATCTCAAATGTAAAGTCAGCAAGTGCAAAAAACGGAATATCCTGTGGAAGTTTACAGTTTGGTTTCGTCTCTACATCACTGCCCTCACGATGACAAAAACCACGGTTTGCCAGTGCTGCAACACCAACGATCTCACCGCCTAGCTCTTTTACAACAGCGGCCGCTTCCATAGCGCTTCCACCTGTTGTGATGATATCTTCACACATAAGAACCTTCTCACCCGGTTTTATCTCAAAACCACGACGAATAGTCATCTTCCCATCAACTCTCTCAGCAAAGATGCTTCTTACATCAAGTGCAGTAGCAAGAGCAAAACCGGCAATGAGTCCGCCAAGTGCAGGAGCACATACGGTATCAATTTCTAAGCCACTTGCTTTTATCTGCTTTGCAAGCTCATCAGCGAGAAGTTTTGCAGTTTTTGGGTCTTCTAAAACTTTTGCAGATTGAAGATAGTATTGTGAGTGGTTTCCCGAACTGAGTTTGAAGTGACCCTCTAAAAGAGCATCTGCGTCCATATATATTTTTTTGATATCCATTGTGAAGTTCCTCTGTTGAAGTTGGTGCTACAAAAGAGTTGAAAACAACTCTTTTATAACGGAGTGATATGATGTTTTATACTTTAAGAATCTCTGCTTCTTTGTCTTTTAAAATAGTATCGACATTTGCGATATATTTGTCTGTAAGCTTTTGAATGTTCTCTTGAGCAGATTTAGATTCATCTTGTGTGATCTCTTTCTCTTTTTCAAGTTTTTTGATTTTGTCATTTGCATCACGTCTATCATTTCTGATGGCGATTTTTGCTTTTTCACCCATTCCTTTCATCTGTTTTACAGCCTCTTGACGCTGCTCAACTGTCATTGGAGGGAAGAAAAGTTTGATAACATCACCATCGTTGTTAGGATTTACACCAATATTTGCTGCTTGGATAGCTGCTTCGATGTCACCAAGAAGATTTTTCTCCCAAGGGTTGATAACGATAGTTGTCGCATCTGTTGCAATAACAGAACCAACCTGATCAAGTGGTGTAGCAGAACCATAGTAGTCAATTTTTACATTGTCAAGTACAGCAGTTGTTACTTTTCCTGTTCTTAGTGTTTTGAACTCTTTTTGCATGTGCTCGATAGCACCCTGCATCTTTGTTTCACATTCAGTATAAATTTCATCTAACATCTGTTCTCCTTTTATTTTGAGTTGTTTGTCTCTTGTGTTGTTGCAGGTGCCGGTGCAGCTGTTGGAAGAGTAGGTGCTGCAACATTTGTATTCTCGACAACTTCATCTACAACTGAAGATTGTGCAGTTTTTGAGTACATATACCCAAGCGCAATGGTATTTACAACAAATAAAAATCCGATAGTAAATGTAGCTTTTGCCAAAAAGCTGTTTGGACCCTTTGCTCCAAAGACAGATTCATTTGAACCACTGTATGCACCAAGCCCGATACTCGAGCTTTTTTGAAGCAGTACAGCGATAACAAGAATGATGACCAGAACAATTTGAACGATGAGTAAAAGACTTGTTGTCATATATATTTCCTATAGTAAAAGTGGCGAATTATATCGAAAAAAACTTATATTATCAAACTTATAAACTTCTTCTTTAAAAGAAGGTATAATTACAAACAAATATTTTTGAGGGATAATGATGAAAAATATCAAGTTGATTTTAGTACTTTTGGTACTCTTTTTAGCAGTTTTATTTCTATTTACAAATAATGATTCAACACAAAAAACACAGCAGAAAAAACCTGTTGTCGCAGTTACAACCTTTGCACTCTATGACATAGTCAAGCATGTTGCAAAAGATACAGTAGAGATTGTAAATATTTTGCCTTTTGGTGTTGATCCGCACAGTTTTGAACCGACACCACAGCTTATGGCAAAGCTTGAGAGGGCATCACTGGTTATCTACAGTGGAGCAGGGCTAGAGCCGTGGGTAGGGAGTTTTGAGTTTAAAGCTCCTTCACTTAATGTCAGTAAGTATGTAGAGCTGCGTCATTTAGAGAAGGGTGAGCATGAGCACCATCATGAGAACCATGACCATCACGAGGAACACTCTGCTCATAACTCTACTGACCCTCACTATTGGCTTGATTTTGTAAATATGCAAAAAGCAACCAAGGTTATTACTGAGGCACTTGTCAAACTGCAACCTCAGTATGAAAAACTCTATAGAGAAAATGAAGCAAAATATATTGCAATGTTGCAAAATCTAGACAAGCTTTACAAAGAAAATCTGCGTGAGTGTAAGCTAGATACGGTAGTAACAAGTCACAATGCGCTGGGGTACCTCTCACGCAGATATGGTTTTCATGTAGAGTCACTAACCGGACTCTCTCCAGAGGCCGAGCCGAGCGCAAAAGATGTCTCACGCATTATGAAGGAGGTGCAAAAAGATGGTATCAGTACTATTTTCTTTGAAAACTTTGTCAATGACAGTGTGATTAAGCGAATAGCCGCAGATACGCATATTGCACTTGATGTCTTTCAACCACTGGGCAATATTACAAAAGATGAAGCTAAAGCACATTTAAGCTATGAAGATATTATGAAGCGTAATTTAGAAAAACTAAAAAAGGCACTTGATTGCAAGTAAAAGAGTTCCGTGTTCCTATTTTCGATGTCAAAGGGCTCAGCTTTCATGTTGGTGAGCAGACTATCTTACAAAACATCAACTTTCAAATCTATAATGGTGAGTATATCGCCATTATTGGGCCAAACGGCGGAGGAAAGACGACACTGATTCGTATGCTTTTGGGACTGCAGAAACCAAGCAGTGGAGAGATTCGCCTCTATGGAAAGAAGCTGAGTGAATTTAAAGAGTGGTACAAGATAGGGTACGTTCCCCAACGTGCTGCTCATGTTGATGCAAACTTTCCTGCAACAGTTGAAGATATTGTCAATATGGGAAGGGTTGCGCGTCGAGGTTTTTTTGCAGGGATGAGCAAAGAAGACAGAGTAAAAGTTGAAGATGCCATGATAAAGATGGACATTCTTGATCTGCGTGAGCGAATGGTCGGTACACTCTCAGGTGGACAGCGTCAGCGTGTTATGATTGCACGTGCTTTGGCATCCTCTCCGGAGATTCTTATCTTGGATGAACCAAATACCGGTGTCGATGTCGTCTCACAGCAGCGTTTTTATAAGCTGCTTGCAAAATTGAACAAAGAAGAGGGGATTACTATTTTGTTTATTACACATGATATCGGTGTGATTGCAGATGATATCGGACGACTTTTTACCATAAATCAAAAAGCAACCATCTGTAATGATCCAAAAAAAGTACTCTCATGTGAAGAGATGAGCGAGCTCTATGGTATTGATGCCCATCTTCTACACAACCATAAGCATGAGCACTAGGAGCGCGTGATGGAGATGTTTGAATATGAATTTATGCAGCGTGCTTTTATTGCAGGTATCTTAATAGCAACGCTAGCCTCTCTTAGTGGTACATTTGTCGTACTGCGTCGTTACTCGCTTATAAGCGAGACATTGGCTCACTCAGCACTTGTAGGAGTGGCTGTAGGGCTCGTAGCAGGATATAACCCTCTATGGGTTGCTGTGGTGGTCGCTGTGCTTTCTGCATGGCTTATAGAGTATTTAAGGAGTAGTTTTGCACTCTATGCAGATGCCGTGCTTTCCATTTTGCTCTCAGGTTCACTGGCTCTGGCTGTTATTATAGTCTCACTTGGTGGTGCATTTAATAACTCGCTTTTCTCATACCTTTTTGGCTCTATTCTCTCTGTAAGTGAGAGTGACCTTGTAACCATTGTTATATTTGGCTCTATCTCACTCTTTTTACTGTTGCTTTTTTCAAAAGAGCTTTACTTTATAGCCTATGATGAAGAGGTTGCGCAGACAAGTGGTATCAAAGTAAAGTTTTTAAACTTTTTACTCGTTACTGTCGTTGCTATCATTATAGCGCTTTCTATTCGTGTTGTAGGCTCACTGCTCATTGGTGCCTTGATGGTCATTCCAACTGTTGCAGCACTGCAGTTTAGAGTAGGTTTTAAAAAGACAATGCTGCTCTCTTTAGTGTTTGCTCTTTTTAGTGTTGTTTTTGGGATGACACTTTCGTATCATTTTTCACTTCCATCGGGAGCGACTATAGTGCTGAGTGTTATAGCTCTTTTTGTTATCTCTTTGCTTATAAATAAAAAGTAGTTATGCAAGTAAGTACAGAGTTCTCCAAATACGCTTCTCATTATGGTCAGTATAATATCATACAGAACAAGGTTGTAAAACACTTGCTCTCTTTTGTAAAAGAGAAGCCTGAGTATATTTTAGATCTTGGCTGTGGCAGGGGTGCTGTTGTTGAAAACATTGACTGGGAATATAAACATTTTGTTGGTATTGATTTTGCCAAGGGAATGCTTGATCTGCATCCAAAAGCGCAAAAGATTGAGCTAATTCACAGTGATTTTAATAATAGTGAACTTTTTAAAGAGCTGCAAGAGCATCCATTTGAGAGAGTTATCTCTGCTTCGGCTCTGCAATGGGCAGAAGATCTGGAGAGAACTTTTTCTTCGATTGCTTCTTTGAATGCACCAGTGGCCTTGGCTATTTTTAGTGCCAATACTTTCAAAACACTCAACGATACAGCCAATCTTCCTCCACTGCTTCGCTCACGTGAGACCTTGGAAGAGCTTAAAAAGAGATACTTCCCCGATGCTCTTTTTGAAGTGATGGAGTATAAGTTGGAGTTTGAAAATGTAAGGGATATCTTTCGGTATATAAAACGCAGTGGTGTGAGCGGCTCACGCAAAGTACTCTCTTATAAAGAGACAAAAGAGCTTATGCAGCAATATCCAAACAATATCTTAGAGTTTGAGGTTGTCTTTATTGCTCACGCAAGATAAGCTCTTTTTCAAGGTTGTAAAGTTCGTAACGAATAGTTTTAAATCTTTCACTCAAAGAGAGATCCTCAAGTTTATACATCTCTTCTAAAACCCTTGCAGACTCCTGTGCACGTTTAAAGTTCGCTAGTAGTATCGCTTTAATATCAGTACGCTTTTGTTCACTTTTTGTTGAAGGACGCAGTACATCATTGATGCTGTCTCTGTTTTGAAGTAGTTTTTCTGTATTGTCAATTTTTGCAAGATGTCTGAGAGATTTGAGTTTGGAAGCGGTTGCTTTGTCATTGTCACGATATCGCATGATATCTTCGATGACACGGATACCCTCTTTAAGACGGTTAAGGTTGGCATCACACACCCGATAAAGCTCGGGTGTGAGTTCTTCTTTAGTCGTCACTGCCAAAGATACCAAAGAGTTGTAGCAGTGCTGTAAAGATGTTTAAAAAGTCTAAGTAAAGAGCAATAGCACCATCAATTGGAGTCTCATATGCTCCATTCATAATGTTTTGTGTATCATAGATAACCAAGATACTAAAAAGAATCACTACCGCACCAGCGATGATGATTTGTAACATTGGGTTACCTAAAAAGATATTAAGAATCGAAAAACCAATGATTACAAAAAGCGCAATCATAAGTGGTTTGCCATAACCTGTGAAATCTTTTGTACTTTTAATAGCAAACATACTCATAGCACCAAAAACAACGGCTGTCATAGCAAAAGCATTCCCTACTATAACGCCACCGCCACTAAGACCAAGTGTATATGCTAAAAGTGGTGCAAGCATAAGTCCTGTCATAAAGACAAAACCAAACATTACTAAAAGATTGATACCTGGTTTGTTCTTAACAAACTGTAAACCGATAAGTAGAGCAATCTCTACAAAAAAGAGCGGCCAGAACATTGCATGAATAGAAGCAGCAAGTGGAACACCTACATAGGCCCCTACAGCTCCAGCCATCATAGAAGCAGCAAAAAGTTTATAAGTCTCTTTTACAAAAGAGATAATCTGTGCCTCACTACGATGCATTGTCTCGTATGCATAAGAGGTATTTCCTCTTGCATAATCACGATCATATAATCCCATATTAAATTCCTTTTTTTAAATCTTAAATTTTTAAGATATTTGTATATGAATGAATTCTATAGTCAAAAGGTTAATGAAAAGCAACATTTTATCGTTAAAGCTTACATATTAATA
>JAMORG010000006.1 GCA_027063745.1 Sulfurimonas sp. | reverse complement strand
ACCAAGAAGACAGAACAATGATCTTAGTTTCTCATAAAAACTCTCTTTTACGCATCACTAAACGCCTTATTCTTTTAGAACAAGGTAAGATTGTTATGGATGGAAGTTTTCAAGATGTAGTACAAAAGCTAAATAAACCAGTTATAGGAGTAAAACAATGAGTTTAAACGATAAATTTGTTGATTATTCTTATGAAAAAAAAGATATCAAAAAACTAGCACTGAAAAATGAAGATGACTTAAACTACATCAATTCGGTAAGCTCTGCAATGCTAATGAAGACAAACTTTACTACAAGGGCAATGCTTTGGATCGGTGCTTTTGTTATCGTCTGGCTTATTGTATGGGCTTATTATGCAGAGATTGATGCACTTACTCGTGGTCAAGGTAAAATCATTCCATCACATCAACTCCAAATTATTCAAAACCTTGAGGGTGGAATCGTAAGTGAGATTCTTGTTGAGGAGGGAGAGACAGTCAAGAAGGGGCAGATCCTTATCAAGATTGATGACACAAACTTCATTAGTAACTTTCTAGAGAATGAGTTAAGATATAACGAACTTGAAGCAAAAAGTATTCGTCTTTTAGCAGAATCATCGGGACATAAATTTAAAGCCTCAAAAGAGATAGAAAAAAAATCTCCTGATCTTATAAAGCATGAAAGATCTCTCTATCTTAGCAATAAAGAACAGCTTAATAACAATATACTCATATATAAACGCCGTCTTGCACAAAAAAGAAATGAGAGAACAGAAGCGGAAGCTAAATTAAAACAGCTACAGCTCAACTACAAACTTATACAACAAGAGGTAGATATCAACAAACCTCTTGTAGATAAGGGGATAGTATCTGAAGTGGAGTTTTTACAGCTCCAACGTCAGCAAAGTTCTCTTCAAGGTGAGATGCAAGCGATCAAACTCTCTATACCTAGACTTATCTCTGTCATAGAAGAACAAAAAAACAACATTAAAGAGGTAAACCTCAAATTTAAAAACACAGCAAAAGAGCTTTACAATGAGACAAAAGCTGAGATGGAGAGACTCAAACGTACAAACATCGCCAGAGAAGATAAGGTAAAACGTACTTATGTACGCTCTCCCGTAGATGGAACAATCAACCAACTTTTAGTCAACACTGTAGGTGGTGTTGTTCGTCCGGGGATGGATATAGTCGAGATAGTTCCAAGCCAAGACAACCTTTTGGTTGAGGCGAAGATCAGACCGGCAGATATTGCCTTCTTATACCCAGGTCAAAAAGCAATTGTAAAGTTTTCCGCTTATGATTTTGCTATATATGGGTCTCTTAAAGGTGAACTTACACATATAAGTGCCGATACCATTGTAGATGAGATTGACAAACAGAGTTATTATCTTGTAAGAATCAAAACAGATAAAAACTATCTTGGATCTGAAAAGAAAAAGCTCAAGCTTATTGTTGGAATGACAGCAGATGTAGATATCATTACAGGTAAAAAGACTGTGCTTGACTACATACTCAAACCAATCTTAAGAGCTAGAGAAAATACACTAAGTGAAAGGTAAAAGTTATGAAAAGCATTATACTATTTACAAAAACATCAGCCATAAAAAAACATTGGAACGATGCACTCTTTAATGTTTACAATAGAATTAATATTGACAATACTCAGAAACTTATAAACCATCTCAAGATCAACACAAAACAAACTATCATCATGATTGATGAGCAAAGTGTTAGTGAGATCAAAGAGCTCCTCCAAGAGCTCAAAGAGATGCCTTACACAGAAGTTCTTCTCTTTAATGCTCTGCCTGAGGTACACCATGCCTCTACGATGTTAGGTGATAATGTCAAAGGGTATGAAAATGCTTTTTTACATAAAGTAAATCTTTTAAAGATGTTAAAGAGTGTTGAGAATGGTAACAGATGGCTCTTTGCAGATTTGACACATTACATCATAAATAAGTTTATACAAAATAGCGCAACAAAAGAACCAGATTTTATACCATTGCTTACAGAAAAAGAGAAAGATATAGCCTTCATGATAGCAGATGGCCTCTCAAACAAAGAGATAGCTCAAGCAGAAAAGATAGCCCTCTCAACGGTCAAAGGACATATACACAATATCTTTGAAAAAGCAGGTGTTAGCGACAGAGTTTCACTTGCTTTGAAGTTTAAGTAGGAGAAAA
>JAMORG010000005.1 GCA_027063745.1 Sulfurimonas sp. | reverse complement strand
GATAAAGAGATAAAAAAACTCAATGTAAAAAATGAAGATGATCTCAACTACATAAACTCTGTAAGTTCGGCAATACTGATGAAGACAAACTTTACAACACGCTTGATGCTTTGGGTGGGAGCGGCAGTAGTGATATGGCTGATAGTTTGGGCATATAATGCTGAGATAGATGCTCTCACGCGCGGACAGGGAAAAGTGATACCATCACATCAACTTCAGATAGTGCAAAACCTTGAGGGTGGAATAGTTAGTGAGATCTTGGTCAAAGAGGGTGATGAGGTCAAAAAAGGGCAGATTCTTGTAAAGATAGATGATACAAGTTTTGTGAGTAACTTTTTAGAAAATGAGTTACGCTATAACGAGCTTGAAGCAAAAAGTATTCGTCTTAAAGCAGAGTCTTTGGGTACTGAGTTTGTTGTGAGTCCGGAGATAGAGAAAAAATCTCCCCAGCTCATAAAGCATGAGCGATCATTGTATCTCAGTAACAAAGAACAGCTCAATAACAACATACTTATATATCAAAGACGTCTGCAGCAAAAACGCACAGAGAAAAAAGAGGCTGAGGCTAAGTTAAAGCAGCTGAGAAAAAACTATGAGCTGCTTCAAAAAGAGGTAGAGTTAAACAGACCACTTGTCAAAAAAGCTTTGGTGTCAGAAGTAGAGTTTTTACAACTCCAACGTGAAGAGAGTAGCTTAGGCGGAGAGATTAGAGCGATCGAGCTCTCAATACCTCGTCTTATCTCTGTTATAGAGGAACAGAAAAACAATATCAAAGAGGTACAGTTAAAGTTTCGAAACAAAGCAAAAGAGCTCTATAATGAGACGATGGCGGAGATGGAGCGTATCAAAAAGACAAACATTGCACGGGAAGATAAAGTACGAAGAACTTATGTACGTTCACCGGTTAATGGTACAGTCAACCGTCTAATGGTTAACACAGTAGGGGGAGTTGTAAAACCTGGTATGGATATAGTTGAGATCGTACCAAGTCAGGATAACTTACTTATAGAAGCTAAAATTCGTCCTGCAGATATTGCCTTTTTGTATCCTGGGCAAAGAGCCATAGTGAAGTTTTCTGCTTATGACTTTGCGATATATGGCTCGCTTGAGGGTGTTTTAACGCATATTAGCGCAGATACGATAGTGGATGATATAGATAAAAAAAGCTACTACCTTGTTCGTATAAAAACGGACAAAAATTATTTGGGAACTCCAGATAAAAAGTTAAAGCTCATTGTTGGGATGACAGCTGATGTAGATATCATCACAGGAAAGAAGACAGTCTTGGATTATATCTTAAAACCTATTTTAAGAGCTCGGGAGAATGTATTAAGTGAGCGATAAAAAGATTGAGAAAATTGTTTTATTTACACGACAAAATGCGATAAAAAAGCATTGGAGTGATGCTTTGGCTGGTCACTATGAAACAGAAGTGCTTGCATCTCAAGAGCAGCTGCTGCGTTTTCTTGCACAGGATGATGAAAAAAAAGTAGTAATGGTTGATGAAGATAGTCTGGATAACTTAGCAGAGACATTGCCTCAGTTAAAAAGATATGCTCACGCAACACTCTTGTTCTTTAAATCTGTACCGGAAGTAGAGCATGCTTCTATGGTTATAGGAAAAAATATCAAAGCGTATGAAAATGCTTTTATTGACAAATCAAACCTGTTGCTTTTACTGCAAAAGGTTCAAAGTGGAAAAAGTTGGCTCTTTGCAGATTTGACACACTATATCATTAGTAAGTTTATTCAAGATAAAAGCAGTGACGAGCCGGAGTTTATCTCGAAGCTCACGCAGACAGAAAAAGATATAAGCATCATGGTGGCACATGGCCTCTCAAACAAAGAGATAGCAGAGGCAAAAGGCATAGCCCTCTCAACGGTAAAAGGGCATATGCAGCATATTTTTAAAAAAGCAGGTGTAACAGACAGAGTCTCTCTTGCACTTCAGTTTAAATAGTCATAGCCTTTTTTATATACTCATTGTAATACCGGTAAGCTGTCAGTATATTTTTAAAAAGTAAAACCGATGCTACAGAAAAAACCAAAGCAGCTATACTTCCCATAAAACTCCATAGTGGCACAAACAGCATAAAAAGGTAACTGATATAGTAAAGATTAACCTGTAGCTGCATATCTTTTTTTAAGATGACCTGTGACATCTCTGCGTCAAAGACCATATTTGAACTCAGATGAAACCAGGTTAAAAAAGGTACTATCTTGTAAAGCATGGCATTAATGAGTGCATATATACCACCAAAGAGTACAAAAAAACCAATGACTAGATCAAGATACTCATACTCAAAAAAAGATCTGTAGATAAAGAGTACACTGGCTAAAGTGAGATTTGTCATAGCAAAGTACCATAGTGTGATACTGAGATCTTTTCGCTTTCTTTTACGTTTTGACAAAATCATAATACTAAAGAGAGCAAATATAATGGCTAAAAACGCTACAACTGCTAAAACAGCTTGTGACACTTCAAAAAGCTCTCCCTCACGCAGAAGTGTAAAACTTATAAGTAAGAACAAGACACTGAGATAAAAACTGTTTTTAATCCAGCTTGGAAACTCCTTTGCAACAAAGAACATCGGTATGATCTTATAAGAGACCGCATTGATAAGTAAAAATACCCAACCAAATAACATAAGTGCCATATGGATGTCGCCAAAGTAAGGATAAAGCAGTACTCCTGCATGTACTAAAAGTGCTAAAAAACCAAAAATACTGCCAAGAGCCAGCAGGGAAAAACTTGTTGCAAAGGTTTTAACCATAAAGTCTTTGTTCTCACTGCTAAGTACTGTTTTTAAAGAGAGCAGGCTAAAGTATAAAAATGAAACAAGAAGAAGAGTTCCTCCGGCATGAAGCAGCGCTGTTTTTGCTGTTAAAAAACCTGAAACAAAAAGCAGGGTTCCTAGATTGAGTGTGTAGTAGATGATGTTTGCATTGCGTACGACATTATTATAAGCCAAACCAAGCATAACAGGAATCATCTGGAACATAGAGCCAAACATAATATGGGTAAAAAAACCAAGTGTTAAAAAGTGCGTGAGTGCAATTGCATTATAGTCAAAGCGGTTGACAATAGAAGTTGAGTAGAGTGCAAAAACAATGCCAAAAGCTATGAGATAAAGAGTCGCGGTAATATAAAACTGTAGAGGAATCTTATATGGAGGAGCCTGATCGAGACTGAGACCTTGAAACATTTCATTACTCCTTAAAGATTTTCATCACAAAATTGTTTTCTTCATCTTCTACTATTTTGTAAGAGAAGTCTCTTGCTGTTATTTCATGAAAAAGGTGTTTGGGGTTCATTCTGTGTTTAAAAAGCAATATCTCATCATCTTGAAGTTTGTCTAAGGCCATGACAGCCTCCATGAGAGGCTGAGGCGCTTCAAGTTCACTTACATCAAGCACTATCTCTTTAGTTTGCATAGTTTTGAAGTTTTTCTACTATTTGATCTTCTTCATCTGCCAAAGTATTATTTATCATAGTGTAGAGCATCTGCTCCTCTTTTGCATTGTGTTGCTGGAGTAAAATGTTCATAGATTCACCAAGACCATAAATTCTATCGGCATCTTTTGCATTGTAAACTTCGTCCATCTTCTCAAAAAGAGATTTTGCCTGAGAGTGCTCCATACGCATAACCTGAGTCGGACCTTGTGTCATACCACTTTTTTCTTCAAATACAGGAAATAAAAAGTCCTCTTCCATAGCAAAGTGTAGCAGCGTTTCATTTTTAAATGCCAAGTATTTCTCTAGTGCAGCATCAAAATCCCCTTTTTCTACTGCATCTTCAGCTTCTGCAAGTAAGTGGTCACATTCACGGTGTTTGTGTGTCATAAAGTCTTTAATTGTCATAATAACTCCTTGTTTTTTCGTATTCTATACTAAATGAGATAATTTTTATCTGAGAATTCATAGAAATTATTTTTCACACTCACGTAGAAAAGCTCTTTTACTTTTTTATTGGAAAAAGTTTCTGGTAAGTTAGAGATCTCCATACCCATTCCAAAGGTCCAAAACGGAAATATTTCAGCCATATGAAACTAAAAATAATTTGAATAATATAGAGAATAAAAGCTAGGATTGTAATCTCCAAAAGCCCCATAGTACCAAAATGTCCTCCAAAGAACGGATAAAAGATCAAATACCCAAACAGTGTATGCATAAGATAGTTTGTAAATGACATTCTGCCAACATATGCAAAGAGATGAAGCACTTTTTGTATGGATGGATTTTGATATAAAATACTTAAAAAGTTAATGTATGAGAGTGCAAGTAAAATCTGACCAGTAACAGCTAATGCTTTATAGGCAACATTGCTTAGGTTATGAGAAAAGCTTGCCATACTTCCACCAACTTCATAAGCAAAAAAGGTAAAAAATGACCCTGTGAGGAAAAAGAGAATAAAGAGTTTGAATGATTTTGCATAGTTTGTAAAATAGTTTATGCTCATAAGATAGTAACCAAACAAAAAGAGTGCCAACACTTTTGTTAAGCGGCCAGAAGGTATAAGATCTATATATCTGTAGTAAAGGTTATGCCAGTTTGCCTGAAGTACTTCTATGAAACTTCCATTTTGAAAAATAGCAACAAGTTCATGTGGTGAAATATCAGGATAGGTTTTGTATGCACTGTGTTCATAGTTCATCACTTGAGGAAAATAAAGAGCAAAAACAATGTCATACAAAAGCCAAGAGTAGTATAAGAAGATGCTCAAAAGTAAAAGTTTTTGTGCCGGAAGGTTACGAAAAAGTATGAAAATAAAGCCTATTGCTCCATAGATAAACAAAATATCTCCCGACCAGAAAAAAGCATGAATAGCTCCAAAAAGCATCAAATAGGCCAGTCGTTTTCTATAAGTAGCAATAAACGGTGCTTGATTGTCACGGTGACGTTGAAATTGAAGATAAAAGCCGATTCCAAAAAGAATAGAGAAAAGAGCATAGAATTTTGTATCTACAAAAAACATAAAAAGATAGTGAAGTATCTCATTGTAGTTATAGTATGGAAGTGTTGCCATATGCTCAAAAGGTATAAACTTATATCCACTCCAAGACTGAATATTTGCAAGTAAAATACCAAAAATAGCGAATCCTCTTACTACATCTAATATTTCTATACGGTTTTTTTGTGAAACAGGTGCAATAGTTTGTGCCATATTGTATCTTTTGTTGAAATGATTATGTGATTATACATGATAAAAGTGAGTTAGTATAGACTATTGTCAGTAAAGTGGTTTGTTGATAAGAACATTCCATAGCGTAAATTTTCAAAGAATCTGTAAAAAGATTGCTATTAAAGCCAGAGCTCTGTACAATATCAGACATACTTTTGCATTATACATATTTAACACACATAATAATCCAACACGGCTTAAAGCCCAAAAATAGGGAGTAAAATATGCAAATTAGAGTCTATTACGAAGACACAGATACAGGTGGAGTGGTTTATCATTCTAATTATTTAAACTTTTGTGAACGGGCACGCAGTGAAGCTTTTTTTTCGCGAGGCTTAAATCCTGTACTTAAAAACGGCCACTTTGTAGCACGTAGAGTAGAAGCCGACTTTTATGTAAGTGCCAAGCTTGGAGATCTTTTAGATGTAGAGACTGAACTAGTTGCAATGAAAGCAGCTTCATTTGTTTTGAAACAGAAGATTTTTAAAGAGTCACTGCTTTTGTTTGAGCTTGAGATTGTACTTGCTTATATTGAGTTTTCAGGAAAAGTAAAACGAATTGACAAAGAGACAAAAGAGTTAATTCTTTCTCTCTTTTGTTGAGTAAGGTAAAAACCTGGAGTATCCGGGTTTTACGAGCTCTATCTTATAAACCATTTGGTTATTGACAAGTGGGATTTTATATTCTCTCATCTCTCCCGTGATTTGAGAGTAAAAGTAGTCCATTCCTACTGTTGTCGCATAGTTTATCCAGTCATAGACAACATCATTTCCCAAAAGAGAGTTTGTTTCAATAACAAAGTTGTTTTGCTCAATGATAGAATTTGCAACAATCATATGTTCTCTATCACTATATTGTGTCATAGATAAAATAAGCGGATCATAATTGATCTGCGTCGAGAGTACATTAGTAGCATTTGTATCGTAGAGAGTTAACTGAGAGAGAATCATTCCGCTTTTTATTACAGGTGTATTTATGAAAAAAGATGCATTGTCTATTTTTTTGTTTTCTTTAAGATAACGCTCAAGATTTGTCGTTCTGCGTGAAATAAAATATTTGATGACTTTTTTTGCTTGTCCATTTTGAAGCTTGTTCTTGTTATTTTGTACTGTATCATCAGATGAGAAAAAACGGCCAAAAAGATTTTCACCCTCAGCATTTTCTACTGCAGGTGGATTTAAAAAGGCTTTTTCTTGATATGCAGCCAGCTTTTTCCCTACAGAAGAGTTATCTGAAAAAATAACAAGTGGTGATACTGCCTCACGCAAGAGTAGATTGCTCTGTGCTTGATAATCTATTGCACCAAAGAGTAGATTTGCTTGAGAACTCTTCATATCACTGTTGTTGAGTGTCGGGAAATAAACAACTGCATTTGGGTTAAGATCTATAACATTGCTCCCGCCTTTATGTGTTAAAGGAGCTATTATATAAGTAAAACCATCTTCTTCGATCTTATTGAGTGCTGCTTGGAGTGTTTGAGGCTCTTCATCTTCTATCTTATAGCTTTTAAGTGTAAAAGGATTTGTCTTTGTCATCATATATGCAAATGAAGCATTGACAGTTGATGAGGCATACTTTCCTATTTTTTTATAAGGAATTAAAATAGCAATTTTAAGTTTGCCCCCACTGTTAAAAGCACCAAGATTTAAAACAGATGAGTAGATACTCATTGCATCATTCAGCTCAGGGTCATCTACTCTCTTGTTCGCGTGAGCAAGAAATGAAAGAATCATTCCTTTATCTAGGTACTCTTTTAGACATTCAGTGCTGCATTCATAAGGGTCAAGGTTTTGAATATATGTTTTTGGTAAGGGAATATCTGAAAGCATAAAGCTTTTAGCATATGCCAATAAGGGAAGTAAGGGTAATAACAGTAGTTTTTTCATAAGTAACTCTTTATAGTATGGAGATCATGTAATGTGATTTTTTTTAATTCCGGGTTTCGTAAAAGAAACTGTGGATGGTAAATCGGCACAAGCTTGTATTTGTTAAAATCTATAGAGTGTCCTCGAACACTCTCAAAGTTCTCTTTGTCACCCGTTAACGCTTGATATGCATCAGATCCAAGTGTTACTATTACATCTGGATCTATAAATTTTAGCTGTGATAAAAGATACTGTTTGCAAGATTCTATCTCAGAAGGTGAAGGGTGGTTTGACTGTAGTGGTTTGCACTTGACAACATGTGTAAGATAAACATCATCAATACAAAGGCCAAGCACTTTTTCAACCATATTTTTAAGACTCTCACCAGACCTTCCACTGTAGTAGTTATTTGTCGTATCTTGAGAAGAAGAGACCATATAATCAAGTATGAAAACTTTTGCATCTTTTGTTCCGTATCCTGGCATACTTTGTTTTCTTGATTTGCTAAGATCACAAAGATGACATGCCTGAATCTGTTGTGCCAGTTCATCGAGTGAACCAGGAGATTTTAGTGCACTGTTTTCATTGAGTGTAAAATGATCTATATACTCAAACCCAATAGCTTTGAGACGATAAAGATTTTGTAAGAGTATAAGGTTCTGAAATGATTTCAAATCTATCCACCAAGCTTGTATTTTGAGATGATAGTATAGTTTAAAACTCGTTAAATGCAACTTTAGGGAAAAATTATGTTACTATATTGCATTAAGAGTTTGGAGTATGAATGCCCATCAATAGTGATAAATTAGAGATTAATAACTTTACATTAAAATCATCAGCAGATGTACCAAAAGTAGTTCGTGAAATTACAGAGCTACACAAGAATCAGATGCTTATTCATATTGTCTCCTATATGCATAATACAGTACTTGTACAGACTTTAAAAAAAGAACTGCATCGTCATCTTCCTGATGCAGAGATTGTTTTGCTTAAGCATGAAGAGAAGTTAAAGACATCAGTTGTTGTTTTTGATATTAATGTTGATAGCAATGACTCATTGAGTGATGAGGTTTTAAAAGAACTTTATGTTGATATAACAAATAAAAATGAGAGTTTAAAAGAGTATCGAATACAGCTTTTTAGGCGTTACTTTACAGACCATTTGACAAATCTGCCAAATCTTTATCAACTTAGAAAAGATATGCAAAATGATGAAAATTGTGGTTTGATTTTACTGAAAATAGATAATTTTCAGACAATCAATAACTTTTATGGTTTTGTTGTCGGTGATTATGTTTTAGAGTATGTAGGTAACTATCTCAAAAAGATTTTAAAAAATCATACAGTTTACAGGCTTTCAGGTGCCGAGTATGCTATAACAACACAGGAACGTTTAGGTTTTTATGAATTAAAAGAGTATCTTGAAGAGCTCTATCAAAAGATAAAAAATATAGAAGTCATCTACCAAAACACTAAAATCTATGTTGACTTTACACTTGCATCATCTTCTAACAGAGACAACAGTAATATCTTTTCCAAAGTCTCTATGGCGCTTATCTATGCCAAACAAAAAGGTGTTCCATACTGGATCTATGAAGATAGAATGAACTTTGAAGATGAGTATGAACGCAATCTAAACATGTCTTTTATTGTGCGTGAGGCAGTTGAGAACAAAAGGGTAGTTCCTTACTTTCAGGCCATAATGGACAATAAAACTTCAAAGATAGTAAAATATGAGTGTTTGGCACGTCTTATTGACACACATGAGAAGATTATATCACCTGCTGTTTTTATTCCTATTGCTAAAAATATTAAGGTATATCATGAGGTGACAAAAATCATCATTGAGAAATCTTTTGCAATGTTTGAACAGAATGATTATGAGTTTAGTATCAATCTCTCAATGGATGACATTATGAGCAGCAGTATTTTCAATTTTATTTTAAATACGCTCAAAAACTCTCCTGCAGCTTTTCGTGTAACCTTTGAGCTTTTAGAATCAGAAGCAATAAAGGATTATAAAAGAGTAGACAGATTTGTCAGTGAGGTCTCACGCTATGGAGCAAAGATAGCTATAGATGACTTTGGTAGTGGGTACTCAAACTTCTCATACATAACAAAAATAAATACAGACTATATAAAAATAGATGGCTCACTTATTAAAAACATAGATGTGGACAATGCTGCTTTGATTGTTGTTGAGACAATTGTGAACTTTGCAAAAAAACTCAAAATAAAAACAATTGCAGAGTATGTTCACTCAAGTGTGGTTATGGATAAAGTAAAAGAGTTGGGAATTGATTATTCACAAGGATTTTATATTGATGAACCCTCTTTGGCTTTAGATAGTAAAAGAGTCTTTTAGATAGAGTTTGAATATTAGAAGGTGGTTTGCAGAGCTTAAAAACTCTGCAAAAGTAGTAGTGACAGGAGAGTTTAAAAACTACTCAGTAACTTCTACAACTACTGGAGTACTTTCCCAGATACCGTGTTTTGTACAGTAACCGTGAGCAACTAAGTTTAGTTTGCTTTTTGTTGGTCTGATGTTAAAAGTAACTTGTGCGTGAGACTTCTCGTTACCAAGTGTACCTGGTACAAAAGTAGCCATTGCAAGTTTTGTGTCACCGTCAAAAAGAGTGATAGATTCGATGTAGTGATCGAAATCATCCGGGTGAGTATATTCGTTACCCATTTTAACTGTTACTGGAAGCATTTCACCTTTTTTAGCAACACCTTCAACTGTGATGAATGGTGAGTGACGATCGATTAAATCTTTTTTTGCTTCTCTTTCTACTGTGTCAATGTCAACATATTTGTTAATCTTTGGCATATTAAATCCTTTTCGTTTTTATTTTTAATAGTGGTATTGTACCCGCAAAATCTTTTAGTCAAACATAAATGAGACTATATTTCTCTTGTTTAAGACTCGTTTAATTTTATAAGAGTTTAACCAACAAATAGATACAATCGCGACAACTTATATATAAAGAGTACAGATATGGTAAAACCGTTACTTATTGAGATAGGTGTTGAAGAGCTTCCGGCTGTTCCACTCTTAAAAGAGTTACAAAATATTGAAAAAAAATATGCAAAAATTTTAGAAGAGTATGCACTTATGTGCGAGTTTGAGTTCTACTATACGCCGCGTCGTCTTGTACTGTGGCACAGAGAGTTTAAAGTGGCACAGGAGGACTCTGTAGAGGAGTTCTTTGGTGCTCCTTTAGCTGTAGCTTACAAAGATGGAAAGCCGACAAAAGCGGCAGAGGGATTTGCACGCAAGTGTGGCGTGAGCCTTGATGAACTCTCAACAGCAGACAAGGGTGGTAAAGAGGTACTTTACTATAAAAAAGATGTAAAAGGCCGCCCATCAACTGAACTGCTTCCTGAGATTGTACAGAAGTGGTTAAAGTCACTTGACTTTGGAAAGTCTATGCGCTGGGGAAGTTTGGATGAGAGCTTTATTCGTCCTATTCGCTGGGTTCATGTGGAACTTGGTGATGAACTTGTACCTATGCATCTCTATGGAGTTGACAGCTCAAAAACAACGCGTCTGCACCGCATTGCCAGCTTTGACCCTGTAGCTGTGGCAGATACAAAAGAGTACTTCGAAAAACTCAAAAACGGCGGAGTGACACTCTACCAAGATGAGCGTCGCACAAAGATCTTTGATGACTTTAAAGCCATAGAGAGCCAAAACGGTGTCAACATCGAAGTAGATGCAGACCTTATGGATGAAGTTGTTGCTATTACAGAAAACCCGACAGCACTTTTAGGCTCTTTTGATGAACAGTTCTTAGAACTCCCGCCAGAAGTTATCATCACCTCTATGAAAGAACATCAGCGCTACTTTCCTGTCTTTAAAGACGGTAAACTTATCAACAAGTTTGTAGTAGTTTCCAATGCCCTCACAGATGATTTCTCAGAGGTAATCGCCGGAAATGAGAGAGTTCTTCGTCCTCGTCTTGCAGATGCACTCTTTTTCTGGGAAAATGACCTTAAAAACGGTCTGAGCACCAAAGGGCTTGAGAAGATTACATTCTTTAAAGGGCTTGGCAGTGTTGCAGACAAAATTGTGCGTGAGACAAACATCGCAAAAACACTCTACAACAAGTACAACATCGATGCAAAAGAAGAAGATCTCATTCGTGCTATGGAACTTGCTAAAGCTGACCTTATGAGTGAGATGGTTTATGAGTTTACAGAGCTTCAAGGGCTTATGGGTTACTACTATGCACTCAAAGCCGGTGAGAGTGAAGCGGTGGCTTTGGCTATCAAAGAGCAGTATCTTCCAGAGGGTGAAGAGAGTCCACTCCCTTCAACACCGCTAAGCGCACTTGTTGCTATGAGTATGAAGCTTGATACTCTCTTGGCACTCTTTAGTATCAACCAGATTCCAACCGGCTCACGCGACCCGTTTGCATTGCGTCGTGCGGTCAATGGGATCATTCGCATAGTTAATGAATATGGTTTTACTTTTGACATTGTAAAAGACATCAAAGAGCTTGCGAAGAACTATGAAAATGAGATAGACATCGAAAAACTTGAGGCCTTTATCTTAGAGCGTCTCAAACGCTACTACAAAGTAAACCCTTCTATCATCGAAGCGGTTCTTGCTTCTGGTGAGCGTGAGCTCTTGGCACTTGGTCGCAAGATAGAAGCACTGAGCAACCTTGTAAACTCTGAAGGTTTTGATGAAGTGAGTGCAACATTTAAGCGTGTTGCCAATATTACCAAAGATGTTGACCTAAGCGGTGATCTTACAGTAAACCCAGAGCTCTTTGAAGATGCTAGTGAGAAGACTCTTTATGAGAAGTACCAAGATGTGATTTCTAAAGAGTATGACTCTTATGAAGAAGAACTCGATGCACTCCTGGGGCTCAAACCAGAGCTTGATGCATTTTTCGATGCTGTGATGGTAAATGCTGAAGATGAAGCTGTGCGTAACAACAGAAAAGCACTTGTTGCTTCTATTTACAAAAGTATCTTAAACATTGCTGACATTAAAGAGGTTAGTGTTTAGTTGTGTATGATGTAGCCGTCATCGGAGCTGGCATCAATGGTGCTAGCATTGCCTATGAGCTCACGCAGGCAGGAAAAAGTGTGCTAGTACTTGAGCGTGAGGCAATAGCTGCTGGAGGCAGTGGTGCTGCGGGCGCATTTATATCTCCAAAGTTCTCCAAAGCCGGGGAGCTTAAAGCCCTCATCGAAGAGGCTTTTCTATACTCTCTTGATTTTTACTCCAAAAACTTTCCACAAGCATTTCACTCTGTAAAACTACTCCATATCGCTAAAGATGAAAAAGATGATGCATTGCTGCAGGCTTTTAAAGAAAAAACAACACTGCCGCTTTTAGATGTTACCGATGCAGAACTTGGCTCGCTCACGCAGGCTGCAAAAGTGCGTGAGCATATATCGCTGCAAGCAGGTGTAGTAGATGCAAAAGCTGTGTGTGAAGCGATGCTTACGGGTGTTGATGTTGTTTTTGAAGCACTGGAATACTTCTCTAAAGAGGATGGTTTTTGGAGGCTCAATGGCACACATCATGCAAAAGAGATAGTCTTTGCAACGGGAGCTTATGAGCCGGTTTATGAAGAGCCATACATTGAGCTTCGTGGTGTCTGGGGGCATCGCATCGACGTTCTTGGCTCACGCAGAAGCGATCTCTCCATTCATCAGTTTGTCTCCATCTCTCCAAGCCGTGATGATGGCTCTTTTGCCATAGGTGCAACGCACAATCTCCACTATCATCCACAAAAAAGCAAAGAGCCTTATGACATAGAAGCCGGTAGAGCTGAGCTTTTGGAAAAGGCGGAGCGAACTTTGGAAGTAGGGGATGTAAAGATTATAAAAGATTACATGGGGCTTCGCAGTGGTTCGTTTGACTATCTACCGATCATTGGTTCTTTGGTTGATACAAAAAGAAGTCTTGCTAAAGGGACAAAAGCCTACCGTGTTAAAAAACAGGACTATGCAAAGTTTAGCTATCATGATGGGCTTTATATGATAAATGGGAGTG
>JAMORG010000004.1 GCA_027063745.1 Sulfurimonas sp. | reverse complement strand
GCTTTTGCTTTTTCAATAAGAGCCTGAGCTTTTACTTTTGCATCTGCAACAAGTTTTTGTGCTTTTTGCTCAACAGTTTGCATATCACTGTTTGCTAACAGTGAAGTTGCACCAAAGGTACTCATAAGAGTACCTACAAATAAGGCAGTTGTAATGATTTTTTTCATTGTTACGCATCCTCTTTTAAAGCTTTTTTTGCACCTTCAACCATACCTGTGAGTGCTCCTTTTGCAACTTTTACCATACGCTCAGAGAGCTCTTCTACTTCATTTTTCATACTCTCAAGTACTTCATGACCCTTTTCTTTTGCACTGTATGCAGCCTCTTTACCTTTTTCTTTTAAAATTTCAACGGCCTCTTGAACAACTTCTTGTGCTTTTTCTTTCATCTGTGGCAGTTGTGCTTTTATGGCATCTATCTCCTCAGAGAGAGCCTCCATTGCCGCATCACTAAGCATATCAGCAGTTTGAGAAAGCTCTTCTAACTCTTCCATAAAAGCATCTTCAATAAGCTCTAAATCATCTATGGTCTGACGAATATCTTCTTCAACAAAAGCTTTTGTATTGTTTTTTACCTCTTCTAAGTAAGCTTTTTCCTCTTCAATTTTTTGAAGCAAGGCTTTTTTTACACCCTCTATAGCACCTTTTGCAGTCTCTTGAATCTTTTGTTCTTCTTCCTGTGCTGCCTCAATCGCAGACTTAATAGCTGATTTTGTAACATCTTTGACTCTTTGTGTTGTCAGTTTCACTTCACACAAAGCATCATTAACAGCTTTTTGTGTAATTTGTGCAACTTTTTCTTCTACTTCTTCACCCTCTTGGATTACTTTTTTAACACTCTCTTTTACTGTTGCTTCCATAAGACCAAGCATCTCGGCATTTTTAAGTTTTAGTGTTGTTACAGCTTCTTCTATGTGTTCTTTGCTCTCATCTGCAAATCTGCTTGCCGCTTCTTTGACACCATCAAGTGCATCTTTGAGTTTTAGTGCCAACTCCTCTTTTGTCTCTTGGAGTTTATATTTTGCTTTTAGCATCTCAGCATCAAGTGTATCAATCACCTCTTGTGCCTTTTGCTTAGCACCCTCTAAGACACCTTCAACAACAGCATCAACATTCTCTTTTGTCTCTTGTTCTAGCTTCTTAAGCTCTTCTACTGCGGTAGTTGCAGCTTCTTTGGCAATCTCATTTATCTCATTAATGCCCTCTTTGCTTTTTTGCACTGCTTTTTCCACAGCTTCTTGTGTTACTGCCTTTATCTCCTCGGCAGTCATTTTGCCTGTTTCGTTTAACTTCTCGATACCTTGACGTATCTCTTTTTTCATCTCTTCTAACATGTTACACCTCTTTGTTTTAATTTTTATTCACTGTAAGTATAATAGATTATAAAATTATCTTCTGTTACCTAGGTAACATTTTAAAACTTCCACTTCACAGTTATACCACCCCACTGCTTTGATGCTTTTGACAAAAAGTGATTGTTACTGAGATAAACAGATTTTAGTTTAAAGGAGTATTGCACCTTTTTATAATAGAGACTGTATGTAACCTCTTCCCCGGTGATATAGCCAATGTCCGGTATCTCATAACCAATATCTCTGGCTCTATCAACAATATAATAATTAAATACTTTATTTGCAAAAAGCCCAAATGTTATGTCCCAATTGAAGTTTTTAGTTGCATTAAAATTAAGCAAATCATTCTCATAGCCACCTATAAAATTTCCGGTAGTTGTAAAAGTATCATAGAACCGGCTTCCTATTCTAAACGATGTTGCCACTAAAGCGCCACTGTAAAAATTTCCTGCATCAGCCCGTATGTTGTTTGTCCAGTCAAATTTAAAGTATTTTAGATTAGTTTTAAAGGATTTTACTGCAAAATTATAAGAGAGTCCTATGGTTGGGTGATCGCGCAGTTGCGTATCCCAACCATCGGGCTTAGAGTGACCTATAAGATGATGAAATTCAGACTGTAGCTGTTTTGCTTTTGCAGAGGGTCCGACTATTCCTATATTTATGCCAAATTCATGAAAATATGTGCTACTTGATTTATAGAGTAGAAAATTCAGTTTTACATATCCTGCATAGGGCATATCATCATATATTGGTGTTTTACTTCTTTTGTTTCTTGGTGTAAAAATCAAAGAGCTCAAAGAGATTGCACTGTTGGTTTTCAAGTCCTCCATAATTGGCAGATCATAGAGTG
>JAMORG010000003.1 GCA_027063745.1 Sulfurimonas sp. | reverse complement strand
TCCAGTATCCGGAGCCACTACATTCTTTATATATTCTATATCAAAATTTAACAACTTCAATTCCTTTTAATTCAAACTTTCTTATAATTTTTATAACTTTAAACAAAAAAGGGATAAAAATGAAATTAAAAATCATAATAGGTACAATTTTACTGTTACTTGGAAGCATTGTAAATGCTGGTGTTCACGGTTCATGGGGATATTCAGGAGATGCAAACCCTGTTCATTGGGGTGATATCAAACCGGAGTTTTTTATGTGTAAAGAGGGGAAAAACCAATCCCCAATAAATATTGACAACACAAATATAGTTCTTGCCAATGGTTTACAAAAGCTTGAATTTTCTTACACTACAGGTGCAAAAGATGCTTTAAACAACGGTCATACTATCAAAGTTGATGTTGCAAAAGGCAGCTATATAAAAATTGACGGTATCAAGTTTGAATTAAAACAGTTTCACTTTCACTCTCCTAGTGAAAATCAAATAAACGGCGTAAACTTTCCATTAGAAGCGCATTTTGTGCATCAAAGTAAAGATGGTCAACTTGCTGTTGTAGCAGTGATGTACAAAGAAGGAAAACAAAATACCACTTTGAAAAAAATCTGTAAAACAATTTTTACAGACATACATAAAGTTCATCCATGTAAATTAACAGCTGAAGATATCAAAAAATTATTACCAAAAAACAAAGATTACTACAGATTTTCTGGCTCACTAACAACACCTCCATGTAGTGAAGGAGTACGATGGATAGTACTTAAAGAGTATCTTGAAATTGGAAAAGCACAAGTAGATAAATTTGTCAATGTAATGATGAAAGGGCACAATAACAGACCTGTCCAACCACTAAATGCAAGAAAAGTTTTAAAAAACAAATAAAAAAAATTACTTGACAATCTGTCATAAATTCTTTTTTTAGTTCCACTTTTTCCTATACTTTTACATATGTTTGTATTTGTAAGGGAAAAGTGTGAAAATCCACATAGATATCGACTGTTTTTTTGTTAGTGCTGCACGTATTGTAGAACCACAACTTGAGCATAAGCCTGTTGTTATTGGAGGGAGAAGCGATACAAAGATTTTTTCTCGTGAAGCCAAAAATCAAACTGTCAACTTTGAAAACTCAGGTTCTTTTGTCCCTACTTTTTACAAAAGTTATGAGAAACGAGATGATGATATAGAATCTTTTATGGAAAACGGCAGACTTCGGGGCATACTGACAACTGCAAGCTATGAAGCCCGCGCATATGGCATAAAGACGGCTATGAGTCTGCGTGAGGCAAAAGAGTTATGCCCCGAGCTTATCATAAAAGCACCCAACATGTCACTCTACCAAGAGCTCTCTCATAAACTGCACAACTTTTTATCACTCAAGATTCCACTTATAGAGCAGGCAAGTATTGATGAGTTTTATGGTGACCTTAGCGGATGGGTAGAGGATGCTGATGTACCTGAGTTTATTGACCAACTACGCCATGAGATAAAAAAAGAGCTCAAACTTCCGGTCTCTATCGGAGCAGCACAAACACGCTACATTGCAAAACTAGCAACTACTTATGCAAAGCCTTTTGGATGTAAAACAGTTTATCCATGGGATTTTGACGCCTTTATCAACCCTGTAAAAGTTGAAAAATTTACCGGCATAGGAAAAAGTATGCAAAAAAAGCTCTTTTCAGCGCATATCTATACACTAGGAGAGCTTCGCCAAAGAAAAGGCACTCTTGAGTCCTGGGGTCCTTATGCAAAAGAGATATACAAAAGAGTCAATGCACAAAGTGACGCAGCTATTGAGATAAAACAGGCAAGAAAGTCCATCGGCATATCAAGAACATTTGATCCTATTTACAACAGAGCAGAACTTATACGACGTATTCATATTTTAGCACGCCACCTCAGCTATGCCATCTATAAGCTCAATGTTATACCTACTGTTTTTCATCTTAGTATCCACTATGAAATGCAAAAAAAATCTCATATCAATATCACAAAGAACGAACTCTTCAGAGAGAAAAAATTTGACGCACTATGTATTGAACTCTTTCATCAGGCAGACATTCACAAACGCTATCATATTATACGTCTCTCTATAAGTTGCTCAGCTTTTACCAAAAATGTAAAACGAGAACTCTCTTTAATTAACTTCAATGAAGAGTATGCACTGCAAAAAAGAGACCTTTTTACCCAAAAACTGCGTCAAAAATATGGTCTTGATATTATCAAGTTTGCCAGTGAACTCTAAATCTATGTTACAATTAACATATGAAAAAATCCAATCTTCTAGAGCAATTTCGCTCTTTTTACTTTCAAAACTATCCTGATGATATGGAAACCCTTATATCTTATTTTGCAGTTTTTGGTGGTCTTGATTTGGGTATTGATACTTCAAAACCACTCACGCAGCTCATCATGGAGCTTATTTTAGAAAACTTTGAAGCTATTGATGCCAAGATGGTAGCACTTACCCGTAATGATGTTCTCAACCGTAAACTTCTCAAAGCTCTTGCTACAGGAGACAGACGTATATTTTCAGCTTTCAACAAAGCAGGTCTTAATAATGGCAACGGTGGGGCAGCACTGAACTATCTTCAAGAAGCAGGACTTATTCAGATTGAATATTCACGCGAAGAACATCCGCGTGAGCGTTACCCGAAAATGAAACTAAAACGTGAAGAAGCACGGCACAGAATATCTCATAAAGTCCTCTTCACCCACCCTTTTATCCGTTTTTGGTTCTACTTTATAGTACCCCATATAAAAGAGATAGAAAATAAAGAGTATGATGCCTTTTTAAAAGACTTTACAAAACGTCATAGCAGTTATACGAGTCTTGTCTATGAAGAGCTCTCTGAGCTCTTGCTCAATTATCACTTACGAGATGCTCAAATAATGAGTTCTGGAAGTTACTGGGATGCAAATCTCGAGATTGATATCTTAACAGTGACACAAAACGGCAGTATGTATGTGGGAGAGTGTAAGTGGACAAACCATACGATAAATAAAAAAGAGCTGCACAAGATAAATGACAAGTGCAGACGACTTGGCATCGAACCTACGCAGATAGTACTTTTTTCCAAGCGAGGTTTTTCAAAAGAGCTGCGCCAAATGCAAGGTGCCCAATTAGCTCTTTACAGCAGTGAAGATTTTGCAGCTCTGCTTAAGAAAAATTCTCAAGAGACAAAAGCAAACTTTTTACTTAACTGACAACCCTCAGTGCTTCATATGCCTCACGCAGAAGCTGAAACTTCTGTGTATAGTGCTGTACCATATGCGGTGCTTCATGAATGATCTTATCAGGATGATAGACTTTTGTAAGCTTTTTATAACTTTTTTTGAGGGCATCCTGACTCGCACCCACAGGACACTCTAAAATAGTATAAAACTGTTTCTTCTCATCGAGTTCACACTCTTGTGCAAGATTACCAAATGAGTAGGATGCAAAGTCACTGTATAGCTTAGACATAAAATGATTATCATATGTGTACTGGATTTGATAGTGCAGAATATGACGTTTGTTTAAAGCCCTGTCAAAACGTGCTTTGGCCTTATAGTCACTGACATCAATAACCATTGATATATCTGTTCCTCTCTCTACATAGACCTCAAGTTGAGAACGCAGATAGTTTGTCACCCACTCATTTGGAGAGTCTAAAGAGATAAGTACAGTATTTTTATCATATGCATAGAGATGCACTTGTACAACTTCCGGTTCTTCAAGCTTGTTAAGTTCTATTTTAATGGGCTGTGTACCAAATTTCAACATGGAGCGCAGAAAGAATTCATGATTAAAATCATGTGTCTTTGCATGATGTTCACTGAGTTTGCGTATGAAGTTCTCACGTACTTCCTGAAGGGTTTCATTACGAAAAACAAGAACAGATTTTTCCAAAAAGAGCATACCACGTGTGTGTTTATTTAAGAACTCACGCATCCACTCAGAGTTGAGTGTCTCAAAGCTAGTAGTAATTAAAATAAGATTGTTACGTAATACAATATCCATATATCCTACTCTTTTTTCGGTACTTTTAAAGATTAAAGCAACATTAGTTCCATCTTTACTTTTTAGCACTTTAAGCTATTTAGAGTATAATTGCATCAATAATTTAGAACTCTTTGCGAAGGATATATTTTGCGCGAAAATATGAATGAAAAATGTGCAGTTGTTGGGATTTTTGGACATGAAGAAGCTTCAAAGCTTGCTTACTTTTCACTCCACTCTCTCCAGCACCGTGGTCAAGAAGCAGCAGGAATCAGCTCTGCTGATGGTGTAAAAGTACACACAATCAAAGACCGTGGTCTGGTTATGAAGGTCTTTAATGAAGCAAACCTCAAAACACTCAAAGGTACAGCAGCTGTAGGGCATACCCGCTATTCTACAGCAGGTGATGACTCAATACTCGATGCACAGCCTGTCTTTGCACGCTATGACTTGGGTGAAATGGCAATCGTACACAACGGTAACCTGACAAATGCTGAGAGTGTTCGTAATGCACTTATTGAGAAAGGTGCAATTTTCCAAACATTTATGGATACCGAAAACCTCATTCACCTTATAGCAAAGAGTTCAAAAGACAAACTTCTAGATCGTATTATCGATGCGGTAGAGAGAATTGAAGGTGCATTTTCACTTGTCTTTTTAAGTAGAACAAAAATGTTTGCTATGCGTGACAGACACGGTTTTCGTCCTCTAAGCCTTGGTCGTCTTCCAAATGGCGGATATATCGTTGCAAGTGAGACCTGTGCATTTGATCTTGTTGGGGCTACTTTCATTCGTGATGTAGAACCGGGGGAACTGCTTGTATTTGAAGAAGGCAAAGCACCACAAAGCATCAAAGTCTTTGAGCCGACTCCAAAACACTGTATCTTTGAGTATGTATATTTCGCTCGTCCAGACTCATCTGTTTTTGGACAGTCTGTCTATGAGACACGCAAGAACATGGGAAAAGAGCTTGCTAAAATCGAGCCTATCGATGCTGACCTTGTTATCCCTGTACCAGACGGTGGTGTTCCGGCTGCTATTGGTTATGCACAAGCAAGTGGTATCCCTTATGAGATGGGCATTATGCGAAACCACTACATCGGTCGTACGTTTATCGAGCCGACACAAGAGATGCGTGACTTAAAAGTAAAGATGAAGCTCTCTCCTATGACAGATATCATCAAAGGAAAACGAGTTATTGTGATAGATGACTCTATCGTTCGTGGAACAACTTCAAAACGCATTATCAGAATGCTCAAAGAGGCAGGTGCAAAAGAGGTTCATATGCGTATCTCTTCTCCTCCGACTACTGATCCTTGTTACTATGGTGTCGATACTCCGGACAAAGACAAGCTCATCGCAGCAAATATGAGCACAAAAGAGATCTGTGACTTTATAGAGGCTGACTCTTTGGCTTATCTTGATGAAGCAGCACTGCTGCGCAGTGTAAATGCCGAAATAGGTGATGACAACTACTGTACAGCATGTTTTACAGGTAAATACATCGTTTAATGAAGCAGATCTATACATATGGTAGCTACCTGCGTGAGAAGTTTGGCACAAAAGTTTACAAAGTCGGCATCAATATCTCAGGTTTTACCTGTCCAAATATCGATGGAACTGTTGCCAAAGGAGGATGTACTTTTTGTGAAAACGACTCATTTTCAGCAAGTACAAATGAGGTAAAAGAGCTCAAAGGCTTCCATCTCAATCTCGACTCAAAAGAGAACCCCTTTTTAGATAAACAGCTCACGCAGCTTCAGCAACAATTTGATGCTATCTCAGCACGTCAAAGACGTGAATATGGTGCACAGAAATTCCTTGTCTATTTTCAATCATTTACAAATACTTACGCTCCTTTTGAGACCCTCAAAGCTCTCTATGACAAAGCACTCTCTTTTGATGATGTGGTAGGCCTTAGTATTGGCACACGCTCTGACTCCATAACAGATGAGACACTTGAGTATTTAAGTGAGCTTGCAAAGACAAAAGAGATATGGATAGAGTTTGGCATACAGTCTGTCTATGATGAAACACTAGAGAAAATCAATCGCGGACATAATGCACAAAATGTAAAAGAATGGATACTAAAGTCTAAAGAAGCTGGTCTGAATGTCTGTGGTCACCTTATCTTCGGTCTTCCAGGTGAAACACAGGAGATGATGCTTGAGACTGCTAAAGAGGCATATGCGTGGGGCATAGACTCTGTTAAGTACCATCCGCTCTATGTTGTAAAAAGAACCGCTTTGGCAAATGAATATATGAGAGGGGAGTTTGAACCAATAAGCGAAGAGCTCTATCTTGATACTTTGGTAAAAGCCATTGAAATGAAACCTGAAAATGTAAGTGTGCAGCGTGTAACTGCAGGTATAGATGATGACTCTCTCTTAGCCCCTCAGTGGTGTAGAGATAAAAACAAGCAGATCAAACATATCAACCAAGCCCTTAAAAAGATAGGACTGAAGTACTAAAACCTAGTGTGCATATACTTTTGCAAACTGTGCGGTTGATCGAAAGTATGGAGGATATCTAAAGTAAACCCGGAATGGTTTTGCCTGTCCTGGCTTTAGATTCCTAGCCACAACAAACTCTTTTTCTATTGTTTGTGGTTTGCTTTTCCTCTCATCACTAAATATTGAAGTAAAAAAGTCAAAAAATCCACTTGGCTTATAAAAATTCCCACCTTTTACATTCCCTGTCGCATGCCCTTTATTTACAAGTTTGATGCTAAAAACAACTTTTCCGACAGGATACTTTCCGACATTTTTAACAATACCGGTATAAACAATCTTTTCTATGCTTAAAATACGTTTGTTCTTTAACTTCGAAAGCTCTACTTTTTTTGTATATTTATCAACGACAAAGACAGAAAAAACAGCCAAAAAAACAGAAATAAGGGTTATTGAAAAGAGCATAGAGATCTTTATACTGCTCTTTTTTTGTTTTAGCGCGGCAATAACACCACCCACAAAGATAAGAGCAATTATAGCAAAAACAACATAGTGCCAAACATTAAAAAGTGTACTCATTTACAATTCGCTTCCAAAGAGATACCATACTCTTTTTTATATTTAAAAGGGTCAACAATCATCTTAAACTCTTTTGATTGCCCTTTTGGAATATCTTTGAGTACTATCGACTGCTTTTTCATTGGCTTAAATTTCAAGAGATAGTTTTTATACTCATTTTTGCTAATCTTATACAAAGATGCAGTGACCAGACACTCTTTGAAATCAAATCTTGAGAGATTTTTCAAACTTCCTTTAACAACAACAGCAGGAGCGAATTCCAAACGTTTGTTCTCTTTGAGTGTCACTTCATTTTTGTAAAGAAACTTATGCATCTCAATAAACCCAAGTGTTGGTCCAAGCATTATTGTTGCAAAAGCCAAAAGAACCAAAAAAAGTGCTGTTTTTAAACGCTCACGCAAAATAATAGCAAGAATAATAAAAAGAATAAAAAGCACAAAAGAGGCACCAAAGAGGATATAGTCATATAAAATGAGTCCATCAATGAATGCCTGAATTTTATGCTTCATGGGCTACTTGTCTCGTGAATTTTTCTCAGCAATGCCGCTCATTCCAAAACGACGAGCGAGCTCTTGTTTGATACGGTCCGGTGAGATGTTTTTAGATGCAAGTGCAACTAACATATGGTATGTAAGATCGGCTGCTTCATAGACCATCTCATCTTCATCGTTATCTTTATGGGCAAAACAGTATTCACCGGCTTCTTCAACAACTTTTTTAAGGATTGTATTTTCACCCTTAGAGAGAAGCTTTGCAGTCCATGAAGTCTCAGGGTCTGCATTTTTACGCTCCAAAATAGTATGATAGAGTGTATCTATAACGCCGTAAGCCGCCGTTGTATCTACTTCAACATCACTTACACTCTCACCGCTTGTAAGCTCCGTAAAGAAACATGATCTTCGCCCCGTATGGCACGCAACACCGTTTTGTTTTACTTTGATAAGCAGTGTGTCATTATCACAGTCAATAAAGAAGCTCTCAATCTCTTGAGTATGCCCACTGCTCTCACCTTTTTTCCAGATACGCTGTTTTGAACGGGAGAAGTAGTGTGCTGTTTTTGTCTTTAAAGAGAGCTCTAACGCTTCTTTATTCATATATGCCATCATTAGCACTTCGTTAGTAGTGGCATCTTGTACGATTACAGGCAAAAGCTCTTGCTTTTGCCAATCTACACGATTAAGAATATCTTGCATTTTTTAGTGTACCGCTGTCGTTTTTTGACGAGACTCTTTCATATCTACCCAGATATTCGGAGTCGATCCACCAGGTGTTAAGAAGATTTTGGCATCTTTATTCTCACGCAGTGCTTCATTGAACTTATTTTGTACTTTCATCTGCTCTAGTTGCAGTAGTCTTGGTGTTAATGATTTTGCAATCTCAATATTTGCCGCTGCATTTGCTTTTGCTTCAATCGTAATAGCATCTGCTTTACCTTGTGCTTCGATTCTTGCTTTTTCAGCTACACCACGCGCTTCTGCTGCACGCTTGAGAGCTTCTTGTTTTGCACGTTCAACTTCTTGTTGTGCACGCTCTACCTCTTGTTTTGCAAGTTGTACACGCTCTATCTGCTCTTTTACTTTTTTTGGTAGAACTATCTCACGCAACTGAACAGACTGTAAGATAGCCGGTGAGTTTTTGAGGCTCTCTATGTTTTTACGAATCCCATCTTCAATGGCCGCTGCAATCGTGTTACGCTCACGCGGAAGCAGTTCTGCTTCATACTTACCCACAACATTACGAACAACATCGCGAACAACAGGGTTGATGATCTTGTCTTCCCAGCTAAATCCCCAGTTCGAGATCGTCTGTGCAGCAAACTGTGCATTGAGTCTGTACTGAACAGTAAGCTCGATAGAGACCGGCAAGCCACGTTTATCAAGCACTGTTATGGCCGGTTTTGTAATAATGCCAGACTCACGGTTGTTTATACTTCCTTCAACACGAGATGTGTAGTTTATGATACGTACTTTTGTATCTACGATATAAACCTTTTGAATCACGGGAACAATAAAATGCAGTCCAGGAAGAAGTGCCTGATCTTGATACTTACCGTTTGTACTTAAAATACCACGCTGCCCCTCTTCAATGATAATAAATGGTTTTGCCAACACAAGAACTAAAACAATAGCAATAACAAAATACATAATCGCAGCTTTGCCACCACTCATGTTAAAGTTCATCTCTGGCATTTGAGGACCTTTTGGTCCGTTGTTATTTGAGTTAGACGAGCCTTTGTTAAAGCCTCCGCCATTCTCACTCTTTTTCTTGTTAAAATAGTCGTTCATATCTGACGCCATTAAAATATTCTCTTTCAATTTATTCCCTTTTTTTAGTCAATATAAGTTAAATAGTGCTCATACTGCTTATTTCTTCCAAATACAATGTCAAAATATGTACTCTGGATCTTCTCTGTGATTGGTCCACGGCTTCCGCTTCCTATCTCACGTGCATCAACTACAGCTACTGGAGTGATCTCTGCTGCTGTTCCTGTCAAAAATGCTTCATCAGCCACATATACCTCTTCACGAGTGATACGACGACGCGTTACTTTCATACCCATATCTTCAGCCATCTCAATAACCATCTTTTGTGTAATAGATGCCAAAGAGTTGTCATTTGGCGGAGAGATAAGCTCCCCGTCTTTTACCATGAAAAAACATGCGCCACTTGCTTCTGCGATGTAACCCTGATCGTCTAAAAGAAGTGCCTCATCATACCCACAGTCAATCGCTTCATACTTTGCCATTTGTGAGTTAAGGTAATTTGCTGTTGCTTTTGCCTTACCCATGTTTGAAGTGTTTGCCGGACGAGTCATAGATGCAATTTTAAGTCTGATTCCTCTGCGAAGTCCCTCTTCTCCAAGGTAAGCACCCCACTCCCATGCAGCCAAAACTGTCTCAACAGGAGCATCTTTGTGATAGACACCCATCACACCGTAGCCTAAAAATGCAAAAGGTCTGATGTAGACATTATCACCGCTAAACTCATTCTTTTTTATAAGCTCGATCTGTGCAGCATTTAGCTCTTCAACTGTGTAAGGAATATCGATCAGTGTCATCTTTGCAGACTCGAGTAGTCTTTTAGTATGATCGTTTAGACGAAAAATAGCATAGCCTTTGTCTGTTTTGTATGCTTTTGTACCTTCAATAACACCATTTCCGTAGTGCAGTGTGTGTGAGAGTACATGTACCTTTGCATCATCCCACGCAACAAATTCTCCATTCATCCAAATATATTTGGCAGCGTCCATAAATTCTCCAAGTAGTTTTATATTAATTGTTGCTATTTTATCCAAAATGGTATTTACATTAGATAAAAGCGTTTTTCACATAGTCTTAGTTTATACTTAAATTTAAACTTATTTATATATAATACAAAATAACTTTTATTTTGGAGAAATAATTTGTCAAAACTCACAAGCGAGTCACAACTCAATAACAAAGATACACAATACACGCCTTATGAAGAGGTGGATAAAGAGGAGTTGCAGCGTGATATCGATGCAATTAAAAAAACAATTCAAGTTGGTCAAGCAGACTTTGAGCACCTTCTTAAGCTTGAAAAATGGGGAAGAATAGCAACAATAAGCGGATTTATTCTTATTGCTATTGTGACTATTATGAACAGCTATGCAGATTCAGGAATTTCTACCTTGGATTTTTGGCTTTTTGGCGTTATAGGAGCCTTTTTGATCGGTGTTGGTAATGTCGCACGCTGGTCTAATGTAACACACCCTATTTTACATGGAGCCTATGATAAGGTCGAGGGTATTCCATATCGTTATACAAAAGCAGGTTTTGCAAAAGGATGGAGACGCTATATTGACTGGTTGGACTGGATAAAACCTGATGCGTGGGCATATGAGCATAACATTATGCACCATTATCATCTAGGAGAGTTAGATGACCCTGATAATGTTGAGAAAAATCTTGAGTGGCTCCATGAATCAAAAATCCCAATGTGGATGAAATATGCCGTTGTTTATATCTTTGCAGGTTTTTGGAAGCTGGCTTATTATGCACCAAATACACAAAGAATCTTAGAGAACAAAGACAACAAAAATATGAATGATGTGAGAAATCAAAGCTATGAGTGGTCTCCTTTTACAAAAAAAGGGCGTGAACTCTGGAAAGATTACATTCTCCCATATGCTCTTTTTCAATTTGTCTTCTTACCACTTCTCTTTTTACCATGGGGATGGAGTGCAGTAGGAACTGCTCTTGGTTTTTTACTCCTTGGTGAATTTTTTGCAAATCTACACTCATTTTTAGTTATCGTTCCAAACCACTCAGCAGAAGATATCTACCAGTTCTCAACACCGCATAAATCACAGGGCGAGTACTATCTGCGTCAGATCATGGGAAGCGTAAACTACAATACAGGAAGTGATTTCATTGACTTTTTACATGGATTTTTAAACTATCAGGTAGAACATCACCTTTTTCCAAATATGCCGCACTCTTTTTATCAAAAAATGCAGCCTATTGTCAAAGATATTTGTAAAAAACACAACTTGGAGTATAGACAAGAGTCTGTATTTAAAAGATTTTTTATGACTATTGAATTAATGGTTGGAAATACGAAAGTTTTACGTGTAGAGGGCGTTTAGTTAGTAAAGCCAAAAGAAGGCTTTACTTTATTTATTTTAAAAATGAGTGTTAAAATTTTAAAATAACATCTAGCTGTACACGTTCATAGTCCGCTTCTGGTTTACTAGAA
>JAMORG010000002.1 GCA_027063745.1 Sulfurimonas sp. | reverse complement strand
CCCATTCGTATATATATGTGCAGTATCTCAATAGCCGCAGGTGTAATACCACTGATGTTCATAGCTGCCTGAAGTGTAGGAGGATTGAACTCTGCAAGTTTTTCCTGAACCTCTTTGGAGAGACCACTTACACTTGTAAAGTCAAAATCTTGTGGGATTTTCACTTTGAGATATTTTTTCATTCTCTCTATCTCTTGACTCTGCATATCAATATAACGTGCATATTTTCCCTCTACCAATATCTCATCTTGAATATAAGGCTCAAATTTCTCAAGTTCAGGAATAAGTTGCAACATCTTCTCAACAGTAAAGCTTTTTCTTGCAACAAGCTGCTGAGCAGTTGCCACATCTTTAATAGGTGCTTCATCCATAGACGCAAGCAGAGCATTAAACTCTTTGTTTGGAGTAAATTTAGTCTCTTCTAAAAGTTGTGCACCATATTCAATTTGTTCTTTTTTGCTTTTTACTTTTTCATACACCTCATCAGAGATAAGGCCAAGCTCATTTCCATAATGAGCCAAACGGGTATCTGCACTCTCCTCACGCAACAGTAGTCTGTACTCTGCACGCGATGTAAACATACGGTATGGCTCATTTGTCCCTTTTGTTACCAGATCATCAATCAATACACCGATGTATGCTTCATCACGACGTAAAATCAAAGGCTCTTTGTCTTTGAGTGCCAATGATGCATTTATACCGGCCATCAGACCCTGCGCGGCAGCCTCTTCATACCCTGTAGTACCGTTTATCTGCCCTGCAAGATAGAGTCCTTTTATCTTTTTTGTCTCCAGTGAATGTTTGAGCTCACGTGGGTCCACAAAGTCATACTCTATAGCATATCCGTAACGTACTATTTTAGCATTCTCAAGCCCTTTTACAGAGCGAATCATATCACGCTGAACTTCGGGTGGAAGTGAAGTTGAGAGACCATTAATATAGCACTCGGTATTTTCCATAGTCTGCGGTTCTATAAAGAGATGGTGTCTTTCTTTGTCTGGGAACTTGTCTATCTTATCTTCTATAGATGGACAGTAACGAGGACTTTTCCCAGCAATCTGCCCTGTAAAGAGTGGTGCACGATAGAAATTGGATTCGATAATATTGTGTGTCTCTTCATTTGTATAGGCGATATAGCATGGAAGCTGTTTCTTTGTACGACGAAACTCCTCTCTGTCTGTTCTAAATGAAAAAGGGTTAGGTAATTCATCGCCACCCTGCTCTTCCATTACAGAGAAGTCGATTGTCGAGCTGTCAATACGCGCACATGTTCCTGTTTTCAGTCTGGCCATATCCAAACCGGCATCATTTTTTAACGAAGCAGAGAGTCCAACACTGCTTTGTTCTCCAAAGCGACCACCTACCTGCTGTACTTCCCCAATATGAATAACACCATTTAGAAATGTACCGCTTGTTATGATAACCTTGGGAGCAAAGTACTCATTTAAAAGAGCTGTCTTGACCCCTTTAACTTGACCATCTTCAATAATCAATGACTCAACAGTATCTTGTGCAAGATTGAGCCCATCTGTTTTTAAGATCTTATTTCTTGCAATTACACGATACTTGTCCATATCTATTTGTGCTCGACTTCCTCGAACAGCAGGACCCTTTGTCTGATTTAAAATACGAAACTGAATACCCGCCTCATCGGTAATGAGTCCCATCTCTCCACCAAGAGCATCTATCTCTCTTACCAAATGCCCTTTTGCCAATCCGCCAATGGCAGGATTACACGATGTAGCCCCAACATTTTCGGCAAGCATAGAGACTAAAAGTGTCTTATTTCCCATACGCGCAGCAGCTAATGCGGCTTCAACACCTGCATGACCGCCACCTACTACTATTACATCATAATTCATTCTCAAATCCATTCTTTTATCTTAAAGCGAATTTTATCATTTTTGTGTATCATTTGCATAATATAAACTCAATTAATCAAGGTTTTTAAGTTGAATAGAGAACTCTTTAAAGATTATAAACCTGAAATACTTGTCTATGACGAAGCAGTCGATGGCAGCGGTGAATATAAAATCCGTGAAAAACACTTAGATACAAAAGCCGCTTTATTGGAAAAGATCCGTAAAGCAAAAGCAGCTGCAAAAGGGAACAAAACAACTTTTCGCCAGCCGATTCGTACTGAAAATGAGGTAAAATGATACAAGAAGCACACGCTGCATACAATGCAAAAGATTATATAAAAGCCTACAAACTCTACAGTGAGTTGGCAGCACAGGGCAATGTCGATGCAATGACTTCACTTGGCTATATGCATCAAATGGGGCAAGGGTGTGAGGTTGATGAAGCAAAAACACTTGAACTCTACACAAAAGCAGCCGAAGCGAAACAACCCTATGCACTTTTTAATCTGGCTATTTTATACGAAAACGGTGTCGGCGGTGTTGAACATGATCTCTTTAAAGCATTTGAGCTTCATCTCGCAGCAGCTGAACGTGAAGTGCCACCTGCTATGTATGAAGTAGCACTGATGTTAGAACGTGGACTTGGCTGTGTTCAAAACTACTCAGAGGCTGCATTTTGGTACGAAGAGGCTGCAAAACGCGGTCACGCAGCTGCATTTAACAATCTGGGAGTGCTCTATAAAGATGGTCTTGGAGTTGTAAAAGATGACAAGCGATGTTTTGTCTGCTTCTCACGTGCAGCTGATGCAGGACTTGCAGAGGGGCTTTATAACCTTGGACTTCTGTATGACCAGGGAATAGGCTGCGAAGAGGATCATGACAAAGCACTTGATCTGTGCCGTAAAGCTGCCTATGCAGGACATGAAAAAGCAAAAAAGATCATTCGTGATCTGCAAGAAGATGGAAAAATAGTATTTTAGCCAGCCTCTTTCAAGGCAGAAAGGAAACCTCATTATGTTTACAGGTCTTATCAGAGAGATTGCAACTGTTAAAAGTTTCGTAGGCTCAAAGCTCACTATCAAGTCAAAACACAAAGCCAAACTCGGTGACTCCATTGCCATCAATGGTGCATGTCTAACTGTCATAGAGGTACACCACGACGGTTTTTCAGTAGAGCTAAGCCCTGAGAGTCAAAAGCTTTTAGCGATTGAAAACTATAAAGATGCAGTCCATATTGAACCTGCAATGGCAATGGGGGACAGATTTGAGGGGCACATTGTCCAAGGGCATGTCGATACTATCGGTGAAATTGAAGCCATCAAAAACAATGGCAACTCTTATGATGTCTTTATCAAAGTAGATAAGAAGTTCATCCCTTACATCGTTCCCAAAGGCTCTATCACCATCGATGGTGTCAGCCTTACTGTCAATGATGTAGGAAGTGAGAGCTTTCGTCTTACCATCATCCCACACACAATGAAAGAGACCCTCTTTAAAAACTATAAAAAGGGCTCACGCGTCAATGTAGAGACAGATATGTTCGCACGATACATCGCCCATATACTCAAGCACCAACAAGCTACGCCAAACTCCCTTACATGGGATGAAGTCGATGCCATACAGAGCAGTTTTTAAACTTTTATGACATAGCGTCATATATCTCACACCATACATAAAAAAGTTGTACTCTTTGTGTGAGTATAACTAGAGGACAGACAATCAAAAATCAAGTTTTAAAAGATACTTTTGGGCATAATGAATTTCGCGAGCTCCAAGAAGAGGGAGTTGATGCTATATTAGATGGCAGAGATCTGCTTATGATACTGCCAACGGGTGGTGGAAAATCACTTGTCTTTCAACTCCCTACTATGATGATGGATGGCATTACCATTGTTATCTCTCCGCTCATTGCACTGATGCAAGATCAGGTAGCGGCACTCAAAGCCCAAAACATCGCTGCTGAGATGCTAAGCTCCGCACAGAGTATGCAGGAGTGTGATGAGATCATGGATATGTGTTACGGGGGAATGGTAAAGTTTTTATACCTCTCCCCTGAGCGATTAAGCTCTTCTGCTACGCTCTCTTTTTTACAGGCACTTAAGATCAACTTTTTTGTTATTGATGAAGCGCACTGTATCAGCCAGTGGGGGCATGAGTTTCGTGATGACTATCGCCTTCTTGGCAACCTCAAAGCCAATTTCCCACACACTACAATAGCTGCTTTTACGGCAACTGCTACACAAAGCGTAATCGAGGACATTATGCGTGAGCTGCGTCTTGAAAATCCGCTGCTTCTTAAAGGGAGTGTCTTTCGAAAAAACATCTTTATCTCTGCAGAGAGACGCATAAGTAACGGTCAGGCACAACTTAAGAACTTTCTCTTACGACACCAAAACGAGAGTGGCATCATCTATGTCAACTCACGCAAAAAGGCAGAAGAGCTTAGCACCTTTTTAAACCTTGCAGGCTATAAATCTCTTGCCTATCATGCAGGACTACCCCAACACATCCGCGAGCAGAACTTTCGCATCTTTGTCAATGACAAGGTGGACATTATGGTCGCTACCATCGCCTTTGGAATGGGGATAGACAAGAGCGATATCCGCTTTGTGGTGCATATGAGTCTGCCAAAATCATTAGAGAACTACTATCAGGAGATAGGTCGTGCCGGGCGTGACGGAGAGGACAGTGAGACACTGCTGCTCTTCAATGCAGCCGATATGATGCAACACAAACGTTTCTTACACGACATTGAAAATGAACACTATAAAGAGCATCTCGAACAAAAGATAGATACCATCTACAAGTATGCAACAAGTGAGATATGCTACCACAAGCAGCTTGCAAACTACTTCCATGAGACTCAAGAGCCATGTGAGAGTCGCTGTGACAACTGTCTTGAGTCTGATGAGCTGCGTCAAGATATAACCAAAGAGGCGCAAATGCTGCTCTCTGCCATCTATAAAACAGAACAAAACTTCGGAAAAAACTATATCATAGATATTTTACGCGGCTCAAGTGAACAAAAGATCTTGGCAAATGGTGCAGATAAGCTCTCTGTCTATGAGATAGGAATGCATCTGAGTAAAAAAGAGTGGTTTGTCATAGTGGAGCGGCTTTTGGAGCTTGGCATCTTAACACTTGGTGACTTTCAGACACTCAAGCTCACGCAAGACGCCATAGCAGTGCTTAAGTCTCAAAAACTTGTAGATATAAAATCTTCTCGTCTGCAGGTTGACAAAAAAGCTAAAGCCATCCGTCAGGTCGAGGAGTTTGACTTTGACAGAGAGCTCTTTGAGAGGCTGCGCCAGAAGAGAAGTGAACTTGCAAGTGAGATGGGTGTGCCGGCATATCTCATCTTTAGCGACAAAACGCTCAAACATCTTGCCAATGATATGCCGACAAACAAAGAGGAGATGCTTGAGGTCAATGGTGTGGGGCTTAAAAAGTATGAGCAGTTCGGCGAGGAGTTTTTAGCCCTAATTAACTCCTAGCTCCGCATCACTGAGTGGTTTTACATCAGGGTTACAACTGATCTTATGCTCTATATCGACCCTTTTATACCCCTCTAGCTCTTTGCGTGAGGCAAGTGTAGCATTTCGAAACTGCTCTCCTTCATTTATGTAGATCAAAAAGTCATTCTCATAGAGTGCCAAGCGAGTCTTGAGTGCTGTGGAGTATGTTGTAAGCACAGCATCTTCTTTCATCGCTTTTTTTATATCACCAAAATACTCTTTTGTCCATAAAACAGGGTTTGAACTTGGAGAGAATGCATCTTGATAGACAATGTCAAAATGATTTTCAAACTCTTTTATATACTCTCTTGCATTACCTAAGAAGAGTTCAATGCAGAGTTGTTCATCTTCATACTTTTGCTCACGTGAAAGTGTTTCTATAATCTCACGCAAACCTTCAAACTCTTTTGGATAGATAAAATCTTTTAAAGAGTAGATAAGTTCAGCATCAAGTTCTGGAGAGTAAATTGAAAGTTTCTTCTTAGGAGTATGCTCTTTATAATACAAAATTGTCGCCAGAGTGTTAAAACCCAGTCCATAACAGATATCCAAAATTGCAAGGCTGTCTTTGTCTTGCGTGAGCTTAAATGCCGGAACAACATGCTTGTAGAGTGATTCGCTGAGTGCTCCGTCCTTGGTTGAGTGGTAGTGTTCATTATACTCCTTTGAATAGGCTGTATATGAACCGTCTTCACTCTCAACTGCTTTATGTTTAGCAGTGTTAAAGAGAGTCATTTATTATCTCCTTGTTCTATCTAATAGTGAATTTTATCATAATTAGAACAACTCTTTTACAACACTTAAAGTAGAGAGCTTTTGGTGAAGATATCAATAGATACTCTTATTTTGTATCGTCTAAGTCTAATTTTAGTATCAAGTGTATACAATAATTGATACTTTTAAACAGGAGAACACACTATGAGTAAATTAGATGAGAAGATTTCTCTCTACAATGAGAAAATTAAAGATATTGAGCCTGGTTATAACAGTGCTCTTTTAGAGAAAATTACAAGAGGTCTTGGACCTTCTATCTATAACAAAGATGCTGAATCAATCGCATGTTCAGATCCATCAGAGCTTGATCGTGTTCGTACTAACTTTTTAAAGAAAAAGCTTGGACTTACTGAAGATGATGCAGTTTTAGATAAAGCCATCAAAGAAGTTTGTGAGCAAATGGGTTCAGCAAATCGTAATAAATACAGAGCAATTTTTTACTACCTACTTACTGTAAAATTCTCAAAAGAGAGTGTTTACGCATAAATAAATAGTATGATCAATGACTTTCTGTCATTGATTATAATCCATTACCCCACATATGCATCTTCTTAGCCATTACAAGGTCATATTCATCTAAAACATCAATATAGTTTGGTGCACGAAATTCAAACTCTTCTAAAAGCTCTTTTGTCTCTTCTATATCCATTTTGCCTTTTTCTTCCATTATAACAATTTCAGCAGTATTTGCCAGTGTTGTGTAGGCTACTTTTAAAAGAAGATTAGGGTTTGTATGCTCTTTGAGGATATCTTTAAAGATTACAATATCATGATCCCGTGGCAGTGCACGAAAAGGGACATTGAATTTTTTTACAAACTGCACTTTGGCATTTTCCAATGATGGGCTTAAATCAAACTCATCTTCTGCATAGATAGCAAGTCGAAACTCACCATCTACTGCCTGTATAATCTTGTTTAAAGCCTCAGAAGTTGCATCTGGCTTTGTAGTCACTTGAAGATAGTGGTTACCCGGGAGAGGGTTAAAAAGCTCTAAAAACTGATCTAGTTGCATCTTAGTAGGCTAAATCGTGTAACTCACGGAATAAAAATGCTTCAACAATCTCATCGATTGTCTTTTGCGTATGTGCAACGAGAACGATCATGGACATATTGATAAAATCCATAACAGGTTCACCATCACTCTGCACTACAACAGCTTCAGGCCATGCTTCAAAAGCATCATACGCATCAGCATGTAAAACCTCTACAAGTTCACCCTCTTCTATGCGTAACTGTGCCCACGTTTTTGCTTCTAAAACAGGAGTTATCTTTGCTTCTTGCACATCTATACTGTCCATTGGAACTACTACGAGCATGATTTATTGATCTCCTTGAGTTTTTTCTTTGAGAGTTTGAGCTTTTCATTGTCCATAATGCCAATCTTGTGAGAGAGTACATCTGTTGCTATCTTTTTGGCATTTTTGAGTGAATGCATTTTATATGTACCGCACTGGTAGATATTGAGTTCTGGAATATCTTTTTTACTCTTTACTTTTAATACATCCTGCATAGATTTTTTCCATGCTTTGGCAACTTTCTTCTCACTTGGGGCACCAAGTACTGACATATAAAAACCGGTGCGACAACCCATAGGTGAGAGATCAATGATCTCAACATCTTTTGAGTTTAAATGATCTCTCATAAAACCTGCGAAGAGATGCTCTAAAGTATGAATACCTTTTCCATCCATCTTCTCAACATTTGGCTTGTAAAAACGCAAATCATAAACAGTTATAGTATCACCTGATGGTGAACTCATTGTTTTTGCTTTTCGTACCGCAGGGGCAGGCATTTTTGTATGATCTACTGTAAAAGAGTCAAGTAATGGCATAATATATTTCCTTAATTTTATTTCATAAAATGAAGGAACCCTTCATCTTAATTAGTACGCAAAAGGGAGTAATCCCTTTTACTACATTAACACTATGTTTCCTTAGGCAGAAAGCCCATTGCATTAGTGCAATCTATATATTTTTAGTATAAGTATTGTAGCAGAAAAATTTGATGCTAAATTGAAGTAAAAGATAAGCTAGAAAGTTTTAAAAGAAAAAGAAATAATAAGAAAATAGTAAAGCTTTACAGATTTAGTGAAGATTGTGCAAAATATCCGACTAAGACTAGGCTATAGCCTGTCGTGTCGGATTTTTGTACACCCCAAGGGCACTTTGTCGTTTCACTCGGGCGCAGATTTGCTGAAACTGTGAAGTGCTTAAACGCGTGCTTCTTCGCGACGGTTCAAGTACTCCCAGTTCGCATCAACACGCTCTTGCCACTCTTTAATAAGATGTTTGTATTCATCTTTAAAGAGGTGTTTAAAGCGCCCTTGTGCTGCAAGATACTCTTCAACCGGTATAACATTTTTAGGTCTATAAGTAATGTTTAGCTCATGCCCGTCAATAATCTCATAAAGTGGGAATACTAAAGAGTCTGTTGCCAAGTCAGCAAGCATCATGGTATCTTTAGGGTCAAATTTCCACTCAGTTGTACAAGGTGAAACTGCATTGATAAAAACAGGACCATCTACTGCCATACCGTGTTGGATTTTTTTCACCATATCTTTCCATTTGTTAGGAGCAACTTGTGCAGCATATGGAATACCGTGAGCAGCCATAATAGCTACCATATCTTTTTTGTTTTTCTTCTCACCATAGCTCACGCGACCAGCCGGTGAAGTAGTTGCACTCGCACCGATTGGTGTAGAAGATGAACGCTGTCCACCTGTGTTTGCATATACTTCATTGTCAAGAACAATGTGCATCATATTATGTCCACGTTCCATACAACCAGAAATCCACTGAAAACCGATATCATAAGATGCACCATCACCCGCAAAAGATATGAATTTAGGATTACGGTCAGGCTGCTTTAGTCGACCTTTACGCTTGAGTGCCTTATACATTGCTTCTGCACCTGCAACTGCAGTAGAACCATTTTCAAACCCGATGTGAATCCAAGAAGCATCCCATGAAGTATATGGATAAACTGCAGTACAAACTTCAAGACACCCTGTTGATGCCGAAAGTACTAAATCATCATTTGTAGCATTTAAAACTTCACGAACAATGATAGAGTGAGCACAACCAGGACAAAGGAGGTTTGCACCTTCAAATCTATCTGCCGATGTCGAAAACTCTTTTAAGTTTTTAATTTTTTTCATTTCGCTCATACTAATTTCCTATAAAAATGCTAATTTCGGTCCACGAACACCGATAAATTGTTGTAATGGAGTAGTGATTTTACCTGCATCTACATTTGCTTGAAGCTCAGTAAAGAGCTCAGTTAAATGTTTTTTCGTTAAGTCACGACCACCAAGACCATATACATAACCTGAAAGCATAGCTTTTGTGTCAGTATTGAAAAGTGCACCTGCTAACTCATTAAACAACATTCCCGGAGCACCATTTGGAGAAGATCTGTCAAGTGCAGCAATTGCTTTTATATCTTTGAGAGCTTCTTGAATTTCAAAGAATGGAAAAGGTCTTACAACACGAATACCAACTACTCCTGCTTTAATTCCCTTCTCTCTCATCTCTAAAGCCACTTCACGAGCAGTCTCAACTGAAGTACCCATACATACAACTGCAACATCTGCATCATCAAGATCATATTTCTCTACAATGTTGTACTTACGACCTGTGAGTTTTTCAAACTCATCAAATGCATTTTGAATTTTTGGAAGTACCTTAGTCATAAGGTCATTGTGTTGACGAGCTTTATGCTCGAAGTGCCAATCTTCTTCCGTCTGAACACCGTGTGTTACAGGGTTTTCAAAGTCAAGCATATCATTCATCGGCTTAAAGTCACCAACAAAACCATATGCAGTATCATCATCTAATGTATGAACACCCTGAGCCGTGTGTGAAGTCATGAAACCATCTTGGTGAACCATAGCAGGAAGTCTTACATCATGATCTTCTGCAACTTTAAATGCGATGAAGTTTAAGTCATAAGCATCTTGTGGGCAGTAAGCATCAAACTGAATCCAACCAGAGTCACGTCCAAGATACATATCTGAGTGGTCACCATTAACATTCAGTGGAGCAGCAAGTGCACGGTTTACAACATTAAGAACGATTGGAAGACGCATACCAGAAGCCTGATAAAGTGTCTCAACCATAAGTGCAAAACCTTGTGAAGAAGTTGCAGTTGCAACACGTCCACCAGCAGCAGCAGCACCGATACAACCTGACATTGCAGCATGCTCAGACTCAACCATTACAAACTCACCCTCAACATAACCATCTGCCAAGAATTTCGCATAACCTTCAACGATAGGAGTTGATGGAGTAATCGGATATGCAGAAACAACATCAATCTGACACTGTCTCATTGCCTGTGCAGCTGCGAAGTTTCCATCCCACACTTCCACATCTCTTAGTTCCATTTTATCAAATGCCATCTATTTCTCCTTCTCTTCTTTAGTAGGCCAGTTCGCAATTGCCTGCTCTTCATCTGCTTTCTCTTCAAACATCAACAGTGATTTTGGATTTGTAGGACATACCTCGACACAAATTCCACACCCTTTACAATGATCCATATCAACACCAATCATCTTTTTATCTCTTGAGATAATGGAAACATCCGGACAGTAAATCCAACAGAATTGACAATCGATACAATAATCTTTGTTAAAAACCGGTTTTTCAATTCTCCAGTCAGCTACACTCGCACGAAAAGAGCTGTTCTCTGAGTACGGACGATCTTCTTGCAGTGTTCCTGCAATGTTTTCAATCGGCTCATTAAAAGTACGGAGCATTGCTCCTATTTCAAATTCATCCCAACCTGTATTTGCCATCATCAGCTCCTTATTTTACTTCATCATATGCACGCTGAATAGCGATCATATTTGCATCGATAATTTTTTGAGGTAATTTAGCAAGAATTCTTTTCATGCTCTCTTTAAAAAACTCAATATCATACATTTCTGAGACCTTCATAAATGCACCAAGCATTGGTGTATTTGGAATAGGACGTCCAATAGTCTCTTGAGCTATTTTGATACAGTCAACTGTATATACTTCTTTGCCTTCAAGCTTTGGCTGAGATGCAATGAGCTCATCTTTTGTCATATGCGTTGTAATAATATACTTTGTAGTATCTTTGTGGTTGATAGTAACATCAGATGTATATACCAATGCTGGATCGATTACAAAGACATAGTCTGGTTCCATATATTTTTCATGATTCATAATAATTTTATCATCAACACGATTATACGCTGTCATAGCAGCTCCACGCTTTGCAGAACCGTAAAATGCGAATGCCTGAACATGCTTACCAGTTGTAGAAATTACGTCTGCCAAACCTTTAGCCCCAGTTACGGCACCTTGACCAGCACGACTATGCCATCTGATTTCTAGCATAAATTCTCCTTCTTTGTGTCAAGAAAAGTTTTTTTCTCTCAATATCTATTTATCAGTATTTTAGGCAACCGCCACTTAAATATAGCTTGATAACAAGATATAGATTAGTGAGTAAGTTATGATTGTGATAAATCTCTACCTTTTAACCACTTTATTGCTGCATATGCATCACTAAATATAACATTAGTAAATTGTTCCAACTCTTTTTTTGTTCCATATCCACTTAGAACCGCGATAGAGTTCACACCTGCAGCATCAGCTGAAATAAGATCCAGCTCTGTATCGCCTATCATCCATACATCATCTTTATCAAAGTTTTCAAAAACTTCCAACGCTTTCAAAATAGGCTCTGCGTGAGGCTTTGGATGCTCTACATGCTCTCTGCCTATAAGTACTTTAAAGTAGTCCATAAGACCAAAATGCTCCATTAAAATACGCGAATATTTTCCTGTTTTTGTCGTCACTATGCCCAATTCAGCAAAGCTTGCGGCGAGCTCTACTGCTTCTCTTGCGTGAGGCAGCAGTGAAGTTTTTTTTGTAGAGATCTCTCTATAATTCTCTTTATAGACTGTTACAAAATCCCACACTTTATCCTCCTCGACACCAAGTCTAGCAAACATTACATCGAGCGGATGTCCTATAAGTGCCTTGATGGCTTCATCACTCGGATGAGGGTAGTTGTAAAAGTCAAACGCTTTGTGAAAGCACTCTAAAATCGCCTCCGTAGAGTCAATCAGTGTTCCATCTAAATCAAAAAGTATTATCACCTATTTCTCCCATTGTATATAGTTGTGCCAGATACCACCTAGGGCCGGCTCAATTGGATGTATCTCTTTATTAACCGCTGTTATAGAGTTTGGAATGTATAAAAAGAGATAAGGGTTGTCATCTACTATAAGAGCAAACATCTCACGCCACATAGATGCGAGTCGCTCTTTATCTATAATAGATTGAGACTCCTCTATAAGCTTATCAACTTTAGCGTTGTGATAGCCTACCAGATTAAAACCTCCCGGTTTATCACTCGCACTGTGCCAAAAGAGATAGGGGTCCGGCGTAGGTGAGAGTCCCCAGCCAAGCAGTACCGCATCAAACTTATGCGGAAAAACCACCATATTTAAAAATGCCTGCCACTCCATTATACGCAGCTTTACAATCACTCCTGCTTTTTTGAGCTGATACTGGAGTATTTCTGCAGCATAGGGACGGATAGAACTTGCATTGGATGTTGCTATCTCAAAGACAAAAGGATGCTGCTCATCGTATCCTGCCTCACGCAATAATTCACGTGCACGTGCTATATTTTGCTTTGGGGCTTTTACATCAGGATTAAAAGCAGCGCTTCCAGGTAAAAAAGGGCCTGTACATATCTTTGCATGTTTAAAAAAGAGTATATCTACCAACTCCTCTCTGTCAATTGCCAAAGAGAGTGCCTCTCTCACGCGAGGATCTGTAAACTTCTTTTTACGCAGATTAAATCCTAGATAGGTATATGAAAGCGAGATCTTCTCATAGATATCAAACTTCTTAAAAAAGTCAGCTCCGAGTTGGCGCTCCATCACAAGCGGCTCAATACTCCCAAGATCCAGCTGTGCGTTTTTAAGCATCAGAAGTCGTGTCATTGGGTCGGGTATAACATGAAAAGCGATTTTATCAATCTTTGGGCGGCCTTCAAAATAGCCATCAAAAGCAGAGAGTTCTATGTTTTTTGAAAACTCAAGCTGCGTGAGCCTGTATGGGCCTGTTCCTATTGGATGGGTGTTAAAAGATGACTGCATCAGATTTTTTTCATCTTTTAAGATATGCTCCGGCAAAATACCCATCATCCATGTCTCTAAAGCTTTAAAGTAGGGTTTTTTATAATCGACTTCTATAGTATAGGCATCAATAACTTTTACATCCTTTACAAAACGAAAGCCGGCTGCGTA
>JAMORG010000001.1 GCA_027063745.1 Sulfurimonas sp. | reverse complement strand
AACATGAAAGTTAACCTCTGTAAGAATCTTCTGTGCCGAGTAGTGTTTTGAAATGTTTTGTAAGTCTATAAGTGCCATAAGTTCATACTTGTTTTAGTTTTTGTAATGATAGCACTTAGGGGGTTAATAGGGGCTTATGATGTAATGTTTTTAAAAAGCAAAGAGATATAAGTGCTTAGATAATTTATTTTGTGTCCTGTTTTTCTGTTGAGAGAGCACATATTATTTTATCTAAATTATTGAATTAATTTATGTCTAGTTTATTGGGGACATTCCATTAATCCAATAAAAGCTAAAGCAGCAAAATGACCAGATAATAAATCACCTATTTGACCTCTAATAGACCAGTAATCTTTATCGGTAATATTAAATTTAATATCATCATAAGCTAGCAGGTTAAACAAACTCATATTTGGTGTAAAAATTGTCAAAATTAAATCCCATAGAAAATGTCTGTTAATTGTTTAAAAACATGACAAATTGCAATATCTTAAGACTATTTTGAATTTTTATGCTAATTTTCTTAAAAATAAGATGTCCTTTTAATCTTTTTAAAGCATTAAAAAGGACAAAGTGTGATTTAATTGTTGAAAAATCCATTACAAGGACATTATGTCCCTTAGACTTTTAATGTAAAGTTTCTTTACCAAAAACCTTCACATAAAGCATATGCACTCCAAAGGCTATGCTTCCTACTACGAGTCCTACAAGCATTTCACCTAAAAGGCTTGGCATGAAGTGTAGGAGTTTGTGGAGTTGGTGGATGTTGTGCATAAAGATGCCTCCGGCAACTAGCAGCATGGCAAATGTGCCTATGACTGTGAGTGCCCGTATGACTTTTGGAAGTGATACTACGAGAATGCGTCCTAGTTTGTGTAGCAGTGAGCTTTCATCATCTGCCTTTTGGATAAGTGCAAAACCAAAGTCATCCATGCGAACTATGAGTGCTACGATGCCATAGACTCCGACAGTTGCTAAGAAAGCGACAACTGTTACTGCAATGATCTGAATGAGAAGAGGTTGTTCCATAACCGTTCCGAGTGCTATGATAACTATCTCTATAGAGAGAATGAAGTCGGTTCGTATGGCGGAGTTTACCTTTTTTTCTTCTGCTTTTAGCAGCTCTTCTTCACTGAGCTCTATTTGGCTCTCTTTTTTTTCTTTGTGACCGCTTAGGTATTCGTAGATCTTCTCTGCACCCTCATAGGCAAGGTAGGTACCACCAAGCATAAGTATGGGTACTATCACCCATGGCGCAAAAGCTGAGAGTAAAAAGGCTACGGGGAGGATGATAAGCTTGTTTTTAAAAGAGCCTTTTGTTATCGCCCAAAGAACTGGTAGCTCACGCGATGAGGCAAAGCCAGAAGCCTTTTGAGCATTTACAGCCAAGTCATCACCGAGTATGCCGGTTGTTTTTTTCGCAGCTACTTTACTCACTACGGCTGCATCATCCAAAAGAGTAGCGATGTCATCTAAGAGTGCAAAAAAGCCTCCTGTCATTAGAGTATCTCCTCTATTATCTCATCATAATCAAGACGCACTTTTTGTGGTTGTGGATTGACTCTATAGCCAAAAGGCAGTATAAGCGCTACTTGGTACTCTTTTGTATTTAGCTCCAAGAGCTTTTCGACCTTTTCTTTCTCAAAGCCCTCTATGGCACAAGAGTCCACACCAAAGCTAGCAGCTCCTGTCATCATGTTTGCTGCTGCGATGTAGCACTGTTTGCTTGTCCAAGCGAAGGTCTTTTCATCACTAGCAAAAGTATCTGCCAAAAACTCTCCATAGAGCTTTATGTAAGCATCTATCTTCTCTTGTGGAAGATCACGGCGTGCAAACATTTTCTGCGGTATGCCACTTGATGGTTTTACGCGCTCTATGGCTGCTAGAATGATGACAAGGTGTGAGCAGCTTGTTATCTGCAGCTGATTCCAGCAGAGTGGACGAAGTTTTTCTTTGAGCTTTTGGTTTGTGATGAGTAAAAACTTCCATGGCTCCATACCAAAAGAGGAGGGTGAGAGCCTGCCTATCTCTAAAATGCTTTTGATTGTTTGTGTATCTATCTTTTTTGTTTCATCAAAGAGTTTACAGGCGTGACGAAACTCCATGGCTTTTGTAAAATCATTTGCTAACATTATCTTCTCCTATACATAATCGTTTTGCAGTGTACCAGTTGGCTATACCATCATCAGTGTAGTGGTACTCCTGTTGCGTGAGGGGGATGACAGAGTTTCTTAATTTCGAGCGGATGATGCCCATGATGATGAAACTAAGAAGCAGTGTTGCTCCAGCTACAAAGTAGTCATAGAAGTACCAGGTTATAAGAGCACTCAAGGGAGTAGCTGCTTGTAAAAACATACGCAGAGCCAGAGCTATAGCTTTACACTTGCGTGAGTGCAGTTTTGGTGTGGGCTCTATGAGGTTTATGTAGTCACTGTTATTCATGGAAATATTATAGCGAAATATTATTGTCAAAAAAGAGTAAGATATAAAAACTAAACTAAGTTTAGTCAAATTAACTAAAGTTTCTTGATAAAACTTGCAACTATTAACTTTTTGTGTTAGAATAACGCTAAAAAATTAAAAGGATTATGAAAATGGCTAAACATCAATTTCAAACAGAAGCAAATCAAATATTACAACTTATGATTCATTCACTATACTCAAACAAAGAGATTTTCCTGCGTGAGCTTATCTCAAATGCATCGGATGCACTTGATAAACTGAATATGCTCGTGCTTACAGATCCAAACTTCAAAGATGTGAAGTTTGACCCACGCATCGACATCAAGCGTGACAAAGATGCCAAAACATTGACAGTAGCAGATACAGGTATCGGTATGAACGAGGTTGACCTTATGAACAACCTTGGTACTATTGCTAAGTCTGGTACAAAAGCATTCTTAGAGAACCTCACGGGTGACCAAAAAGTAGATTCTCACCTTATCGGTCAGTTTGGTGTAGGTTTTTATGCTGCGTTTATGGTAGCTGATAAAGTAGAGGTTATCACGAAAAAAGCCGGTGAAGAGCAGGCTTATAAGTGGATAAGTGACGGAAGTGGTGAGTTTGAGATAGAGCCGGCAGAAAAAGAGGGACACGGAACAGAGATTATCTTATACCTTAAAGAAGGTGAAGAGGAGTTCTTAGAGGAGCATCGTATTGAGTCTATTGTTAAGAAGTACTCAAACCACATTCCATTCCCTATCTTTATGGACAAAGAGAAGTACATTCCTGCAAAAACTGACGATGACGGAAAAGAGATAGAGCCGGCTCGTACAGAGATAGAAAATGTGCAGATTAACTCTGCAAATGCACTCTGGACACTTCCAAAGAGCGAGCTAAAAGATGAGGACTACATCTCTTTTTATGAAACACTGGCGCACTCAAATGAAGAGCCACTCAAGTGGATGCACCACAAAGCCGAAGGTGCGATAGAATACACGACACTCTTCTACATTCCAAGCAAAGCGCCGATGGATATCTACAGAGTAGATTATCAGCCGGGAGTGAAGCTCTACATCAACCGTGTTTTCATTACGGATGATGACAAAGAGCTTATGCCGACATACCTACGTTTCTTACGTGGTGTGATTGATTCTAAAGACTTGCCGTTAAATGTAAGTCGTGAGATCTTACAGTCTAATCCTATTATGGCGAAGATCAGAAATGCATCAGTCAAAAAAGTGCTCTCTGAACTTGCAAAAATGATGAAAAAAGAGCCAGAAAAATATGATACTTTCTACAAAGAGTTTGGAAATGTACTTAAAGAAGGGCTTTACAGTGACTTTGCAAATCGTGAGAAGATCTTAGAATTGCTCAAGTTCCATACACTTAACTCTGATGAGATGGTAACTATTGAAGAGTTTATCAAAAATGTTGATGAAGAGAAAAAAGAGATCTACTATCTTGCAAATAAAGGCTCTATAGATATGCTCAAACACTCTCCTGTGCTTGAGAAGTTCAAAGCACGTGGTATAGATGTACTTCTTTTAAATGAGGAAGTAGATACTATCATCTTCCCAATGGTAACAGAGTACAAAGAGTACAAACTTGTACCTGCGACAGATGCGAAGTTTGATGAGAGTGAAGATGAGAAAAAAGAAAAAGAAGAGCTTGCAAAAGAGTTTGAAGGTCTTGCAAAAGAGTTCAAAACTTTCTTAGGTGAGGATATTAAAGAGGTAGAGGTAACTACTGAGCTTACAGACTCTCCGGTTGCTCTAAAAGTTGACAAAGATGATCCATCATACATGATGGCACAGATGATGAAACAGATGGGTCAAGCTGGTGATGTTGATGAACCTGCACCAATCCTTGAGATCAACCCTAAACATGAGTTGATAAAAAAACTCAAAGAGACAAGCGATCAAAACCTCATAGAGGATGCTGCGCATGTTCTTTTTGACCAAGCGAAGCTCTTTGACGGGCGTGAGTTAGATGATACAGCTGACTTTGCTATGCGTCTTAACCGCATAATGACAAAAGCATTATAAGCTTTTTAAATGGGTGCTAAAGTAGCATCCATTTGTTTTTTTTTAGTTTTTCCGCAATTTTCTCCCTAATTTCTCCTTTTTTTGATAAAAATTATGTTATCTTATCCGTATGTTACAAAAATTAGATTTTTTTGATTATATTTTACAAAACCAAGATGCAAAAGCTCTTTTGGCAGATGCAACACAAATATGTGATACTCTTACGGCTACAGTTCTTTTGGACTTAGATATCCATCAGTATTGCTACAATCCAAAAGAAGCAGTTGATGAACTTGGTTTGGATGAAGAGCTTGTGAATCAACTTGTGGCTGATTATGTAGCGCAGGTGATACGATCTGTAATGCAGTTTGAAGAGTATCTTAAAACTCTTTTTAGTTCACAGATAAATAGTGTAAATATGGACTATACACCTTTTAGGGAGCTTGCTCATAAAAACTTGGGTGTTGCAAGAAATCTGCGTATTAAAGATGCTGAGAAACTACTCTATGAACTTATGAAAAAAGATGATTTGGAGTATTTGGTTGTTTGTTTGGAAGCATTGAAGGTATGTGCTATTAAGTTAAATCCACAATGCGCTTATAATACTATAAAACTTATCCATATAAAAAACAGTCTGTAGTTTTAACGCTCACGCAGTGAGTGGGAAATCTGCTCAAGCTTGCCTTTTGGTTTTTTTATAACTTTTACCTCTTTTTCTTCTACTGGTAAAATAAATGCCAATAAAATAAAGATAAATGAAAAAAGAATCCCCCCTAAAATACTCAGAACTATTTTTAATTTGAAATCATTCATCGTGACTCTTGTTGCTCACTTGTCATATAGATCCAGAACTCTTTATGTGAGTAGCCTTTGTTCAAAAAGAAAAACTGCAGCACAGCTACGCGGTAAAGTGTGATAAGCATTTTTGCATAAGGAACAAAAAGACTCAGACTGACAAGAACGGGCTGCTGTTTGTTCCCTTTTGACTCGATCATCTCCTGCATCCCTATGTTTTTGCTTAGATAGATTCCAAAAAGTATAGAGAATAAAAAGTTTAAAATAAGTCCAAAAATCATATATGCCATAAAATCTTGTTCATACATTCCAGCTATCATAAAAATAAAATCCTTTAGTTTGTGCTCTTTTTATATTATAGCATTGTAACGCAATCTTTTTAATCAAATAATTAAATATTGGAAAAAATCAAAAAAGTAACAACTCACCTAAATTTCTCACACTTTAAATATGAGACAAACTTTATTTAAACAAGTTTGTACTATACTAGCTGGACAAATTATGGAAAAAGGTAATTTTATGGAAACTAACCTCGTAATGGAGGGAGTAAAATTTATGTTTTTAGGAATGGGAACTGTTTTCACATTCTTAATTATTATGATAATGTGTATGAACGCAATGTCATATATTATACATAGATTTTTCCCTGAACCACAATCAAATGCAACAGCACAAACAACTGGTGGTGCGCAGCAACAAGATAAAAAGAAGATAGTTGCAGCAATTTCTGCGGCAATTGCACATCATAGACAAGGTTAAGGATTATAATGGCTAAGAAAAAATTTATTGATATAATGGATACTACTTTTAGAGATGGTTTCCAGTCGGTTTTTGGTGGTCGTGTACTTATGAACGACTTCCTTCCTGCAGTAGAGGCAGCAAAAACAGCTGGTATCACTCACTTTGAGTTTGGTGGAGGGGCACGTTTTCAGTCACTTTACTTCTATCTAAGAGAAGATGCATTTGAGATGATGGACAAGTTCCGTGAAATTGTCGGTCCTGATGCAAACCTACAAACACTTGCACGTGGTGTAAATACTGTAATGCTTGATACTGGTAGTAAAGAGCTTATAGATCTTCATGCAAAAATGTTTAAAAAGCATGGTACGACTACAATTCGTAACTTCGATGCACTCAATGACATCGAAAACTTAAAATATTCAGCTGAGAGAATTAACCATCATGGTCTTAAACACGAAGCTGTTGTTACAATGATGGACTTACCACCAGGGTGCCATGGTGCTCATACTGTTGAGTTCTATGAGAAAACACTTCGCGATATCTTAGACAGTGGTCTTCCGTTTGACAGTATCTGTTTTAAAGATGCAAGTGGTACGTCAAACCCTCAAAAAGTTTATGAGACCATTAAAATGGGTCGTAAACTTCTTGGTAAAGATGTTCATATTCGTCTTCATACACATGAGACAGCGGGTGTTTCAGTTTCTGCATATATGGCAGCACTTGAAGCTGGTGTAGATGGAATCGATCTTGCAGCATCTCCTGTAAGTGGCGGAACAAGTCAGCCAGATATTCTTACTATGCTTCACGCAACAAAAGGTATGAACTTTGACCTTGGTGGACTAGAGCTTGGTAAGATCTTAACTTACGAAAAAGAGCTTCAATCATGTCTTGAAGATTATTTCGTTCCACCAGAAGCGACAATGGTCTCTCCAATCATTCCATTCTCTCCAATGCCAGGTGGAGCATTAACTGCAAATACGCAAATGCTTCGTGACAATGGTATGATGGATAAGTTCCCAGAGATCATTGCAGCTATGCAAGAGGTAGTTGAAAAAGGTGGTTATGGTACATCTGTAACACCTGTTTCACAGTTCTATTTCCAACAAGCACTTAACAATGTAATGCAAGGACCTTGGAAAGCTATTGCTCCGGGTTATGGAAAAATGGTACTTGGATACTTCGGTAAAACTCCGGTTGAGCCAGATCCAGAAGTAGTTAAAATCGCTTCAGAGCAGTTAAAACTAGAGCCTACAACAAAAACAGCACTAGAGTTGGCTGATGCAGATCCTGCTAAATCTTTAGAGAGCTGGATCGAGAGACTAAAAGCTGAAGATATTGAGATTACAGAAGAAAATATCTTCATTGCAGCTGCATGTCAAGAAAAAGGTATCGCATTCCTTAAAGGTGAAGGCGAATTAAACGTACGTAAAATTTCAGAAATGAAAAAAGATTGTGAAGAAGGAAGTTCAAATATGGGTAGCGGAAATTATACAGTAGTAGTAGATGGTCAGAAGTTTAGTGTTCAAGTTGCAGAGGGTGATGCAGATATCCAAGTGACAGCAGTAAATGGTGAGAGTGCAGCAGCTGAGACTCCAGCTCCGGCAGCAGCTTCAGGTAATGATACTGAGATCAAAGCACTTCTTCCGGGTAATGTTTGGAAAATCGTTGCTAATCCGGGTCAAAGTGTAAACGAAGGTGATGTAATTATGATTCTTGAATCTATGAAAATGGAGATCGATGTAGTAGCACCAAGAGGTGGTGTTGTTAAATCTATCAACGTTGCTACAAACGACAAAGTTGTAGAAGGTCAAGTCGTAGCAGTTTTAGGATAAGCCGATGAAAAATATTGTACTTAAACTACTTGCTTCTATGATGCTTTTTGCATTTGTATTTTCTGCAAATGCAGCAGCATCAGAGCATGCTGCTACTGTAGCAGCAGATGCTCCACAGGCATCAAAAACACATAAAGAAGAAAATTACCAGTCTAAACCTTTTTCTGAAATGATTACAGGCTTTTTAAAGTCAACTGGTATCGTAGCACTTGTTAATCCTCGTCCAGACGAGATGAGTGCAACAGGTCAGCCTATGAGTGATTTTCATAAAGGTGCAGGTCGTGTAATCATGATCTTGGTTACTTTCTTACTTTTCTGGCTGGCAATTGCAAAAGGTTTTGAGCCACTACTTCTTTTACCAATCGCATTTGGTGGACTTTTGGCAAACATTCCAGTTGCCGGAATTGCCGGTGAGCATGGATTTTTAGGTGTTATCTACCAAATGGGTCTCTCAAATGAGATGTTCCCTATTATCATCTTTATGGGTGTTGGTGCGATGACTGACTTTGGTCCACTTCTATCTAACCCTAAAACAGCGCTTCTTGGTGGTGCTGCTCAGTTTGGTATCTTTGGTACACTTGTTGGTGCTGTTGCACTTTCACAAGCTGGTTTTGTTGACTTTACACTACAACAAGCGTCTGCGATCTCTATCATTGGTGGAGCGGATGGTCCGACATCAATCTTTATCGCAACGAAACTTGCTCCTGAACTTTTAGGTGCTATTGCGGTTGCATCATACTCATATATGGCGATGGTTCCAATCATCCAGCCTCCGATTATGAAAGCACTAACAACTGAGGCAGAGCGTAAGATCAAAATGAGTACACTTCGTCACGTGTCTCGTTTAGAGAAGTTGGTTTTCCCTATTTTGGTTCTCGTTCTTGCTATTTTAGTATTACCAGAGTCTACACCACTTATCGGTGCGTTTATGTTTGGTAACTTCTTAAAAGAGTCAGGTGTTGTTGAACGTCTTAATGATACGCTTCAAAATGCACTTATCAACATCACTACGATCTTCTTAGGTCTTGGTGTTGGTTCAAAACTTGCAGCAGATCAGTTCTTGGTTCCTGAGACTATGTTCATTATGGTTCTTGGTATTATCGCATTCTCTGTAGGTACTGCAGCAGGTGTTATCATGGCAAAAATCATGAACCTCTTCCCAGGTACACAGATTAATCCATTGATTGGTTCAGCTGGTGTTTCAGCGGTTCCTATGGCAGCTCGTGTATCAAACAAAGTTGGTATGGAGTATGACAGAACAAATATGCTTCTAATGCACGCAATGGGTCCAAATGTTGCGGGTGTTATCGGTTCAGCTGTTGCTGCCGGTGTACTTATCTCACTTTTCCAATAAGTTAGATAAAGCTCTTTACAACGACGCTTCTATGCGTCGTTATCTTCTTCTTTTGTAAATAAACTTTCTATCTGTTTTTCTATCTTCATTTAATCGTATATATTATGTACTGTTTGGAGGATTTTGTAGTGTTGTATGAGGATTTCTAGCTTCTAAAAGAAACTAGAAAGTTTATGCGTTTTCGCCGTTCATTTCATTCATGATCTTCGCAATAAGAGCGATAACACCATGACTTTTTGTTTTGTCAATGAAACCATCAGCACCAAGTACTTCTGCTTCACGTTTGTTGTTGTCACCAGTCATTGAAGAGTTGACAATAATAGGAATATTTTTTGTTTTCGGGTTTGATTTGAGAAGTTTTACTACAGTAAAACCTGACATCTCAGGCATTTCAATATCTGTGATTATAGCAGGAACTTTATCAATCTGTGCATCATCAAGAGAGCCAATAAAGTCCATAAGTTTTTTTCCATTGTCAAAGAGTCTCATGTCTATATTTGCTTTATGAAAGAGCTGAATTAGATGCCGTTGTGCTGTTTTTGAGTCTTCTGCTATAAGGACTGTCCCATAACGAAGTTTATCTGGTATATCAATATCACGCAATGCTTCAATATCTGCATCTACATTAACAAGAGCTTGTGGCAAGACATCTGCAAGAAGTTTTTCATAGTCTAAAATTAAACAGAGTGAGCCATCTTCTAAACGTGTATCATTGATGACTACACCATCTTCTTTTAAACGGTAGCTATCCGGTGCATGCATCTCATTCCAGTTCTTTTTGACAACTCTGTATGCAGACATAATACGAAGACCGATAATGATTCCGTTAAAGTCACAGATAAGTAGTCTTGAATGGCTGACTTCATCTGAATTTAAATGTACCCCAAGCCATTTGGGAAGGTTGAGTATGGGAATCTGCATACCACGTAAAATGATTGTACCTTCCAAGAGAGGATGAGGAGAGGGAAGCTGTGTTAGAAAATGATTTTTTGCTTCAACAACCTCTCTTGTTTTAAAAACATTTATGGCATAGTAAGCAGAATCTTCTTTTTCACTTACGCGAAAAACCAGAAGTTGCAATTCATTGTTTTTTGCCAGATTAGTAGCTGCATCGACATTATCTAAAACAGACATGAAAAGACCCTTTAATTAAATATGTCTTAATAGTACCAGAAATAAAATGAAAGATGCTTGAATGTTAATAATGAAATGTTAAAATGTGCCTATTTATTTTAAAGGTTTTTTATGAAAACAGTACTTCTTTTATCTCTTTTTAGTATGTCTCTTTTTGCAAATGTATATTTTGCGAAAGTAGAGCCTTATGAACTTAGAAAGATATCTTCTAATGTTACAGGTGAAATTCTTTTTATTGATGAAAATATGCTTGGAAAAAAACTTACACAAAAACCTTATATAATCATTGATTCCGAGTTGGACAAAGATGAACTTGTGGATATCGACAAAAAGTTGCGTTTTACAAAAGAGACTTTAAAAAGTAATGAAAAAATTTTAAAAAATCTAGAAAAGACACTTGAGCTCAAGCGTAAAAACTATGAACGAGTAAAAGCTTTAAAAATAAAATCTAAAATAGAAAAAGACAATGAATATTATAATCTCATTAGCAGTGAGAACAGTTTTATCAATACACAAAAAGAAGTTAATAATCTCAAAATAAATATTGCTGATTTGGAGTTTCGAAAGAAGCAGCTTTTAAAGAATCTTCGTGATAAAAAAGTACGTGCTAAAGGTTTTGTTCTTTACTCTTTAGATGTAAAGCCCGGGCAGGTAGTTGGTGTTGCAACACCATTGGCAACTGTTGCAGATACTTCAAAGGCACTTTTGACTATCTACATAGATGATGAAGATTTAGAAAATCTTGATAAAAGAAGTATCTATATTGATGATAAAAAAACCAACTACAAAGTGCAAAGAGTCGTGCCAATAGCAGATACAAAAAATATCTCAAAATATAAGGCACAGATTGTTATAAAAGCACCAAAAGTTTTTTCTAAACTTGTAAAAATTGAACTTAAATAAGGAAGTTAAAGAGATGAAAAGTAGTTTGACGGCATGTCCGCTTGATTGTTATGATGCTTGTGGTATTGTTTATGATGAAGGAAAACTAAAACCATTGAAAGATGGACATACACAAGGTTTTTTATGTCCTCATTTAAACCACTATGATGCTCACAAACGCATCACGACTCCTCGTTATAAAGGTCAAGAGATCTCTATGGATGAAGCACTTGCTAAGCTTAAAGAGATGCTTGATGCAAATCTAAAAAGTGAGACGCTGCTCTATCGTGGCAGTGGAAACTTTGGACTGATGCAGGGAGTTAGTGAGCATATTTTCGCTCAGATGGGTGCATACCTGACAGAGGGATCACTCTGTGATGGTGCAGGAGAAGCCGGAATAGTAGAAGGACGTGGAAGTAATAAAAATATGCCACTCTCAGAGATTGCAAAGTCTGAGGTGATTGTTTTTTGGGGGCGTAACCCTCACGTGACATCTTCACACCTACTGCCACTCATAAAAGACAAGACTATAATTGTTGTCGATCCTGTAAAAACAAAGATAGCCAAAATGGCGGATTTGCATATACAGATAAAACCGCATACAGATATCTTTTTGGCAATGCTTCTATACCGTTTTTTACATATAGAAGATTCCTGTGATGACTCTTTTTTAGAAGAGTATGCAAGTGAGTTTCAAGACTATTATGAGCTCACGCAGACTATTCGTATTAAGGCTATATTAGAAGATATTGGTATGAGTCTTGGACAAATTGGTGACTTTTTATATCATGTGATAGGTAAAAAGACTGCAATTGTCTGTGGTGTTGGGATTCAAAAGTATAGAGATGGTGCTGATGTTATGCGCGCCATTGATGCCTTGGCTGTGGGTCTTGGACTGTTTGGAAAAGAGGGAAGCGGTGTAGCATATCTTGGAAATTCGCAAGAGGCTATCGAGCCACCTTTTGATACAAAAAAAGCTAAAAAGGTCTCTAAAGTAAATACACCGTTTGATGAATTTAAAACAGTAGTAGTTCAGGGGGCAAATCCACTTGCACAAATGCCAGATACTACTCGTGTACTCGACTCCATTGAGCATGTTGAGAACCTTGTTTACTTTGGGCTTTATGAAAATGAGACAAGTGCAGCAGCAGACTTGGTCATCCCTGCAAAGACATTCTTGGAAAAAAATGATATTCGTACATCATATTCTCATCATGGTATGATGGTGATGAACAAGCAAGTAGAGAGTGATATTGGAATAAGTGAGTATGATTTGGCTGCATTTTTAGCAGATAGTTATAACTTAGAACTCAAAAGTGAAGCAGAGTATCTTCAGCATATTAAAAATCATGGTATTGTCAAGATAGATGGTTCTTTTGAAGTTGAACATCGTGAAGCAGTACCTTATAAAGAGGGCTTTGATACGGATGATGGAGAGTTTTTATTTTTAGAGGAGTTTGAAGCACCACAAAAAGTAGAGGAGGGTGAATTCTATCTTATCACTCCAAAAGCTGCTACATCACTGAACTCTCAGTTTGACAGGGATCCCTATCTTTACATCTCATCCAAGTCACAGCTTAAAGATGGAGATAGAGTCATAGCAACGTCAGGAAGTGGTGAGGCTGAGTTTGAAGTACGTATCAACAATGATTTGCGTGAGGATTGTGTTCTTATTCACAGTGGTGCACCGGGTGTAAACAAACTGACAACATCAAAACACTCTTATGAAGGAAAAAGTGCTATTTTTCAGGAGAATTTTGTCAGAATTACAAAAGTAATTTAAGAAGGTTTAACAATGACTATAAAAGAAAAAGATAAAAAATATATTTTACCTACATACGCTCGTGCTGATGTAGAGTTCGTTCGTGGAGAGAATGCAACGCTTTTTGATGTTAATGGCAAAAAGTATATCGACTTTACTTCGGGTATCGGTGTGGTCTCTGTAGGGCATGCCAACAAACGAGTTGCAGATGCTTTGTGTGAGCAGGTACATGCCATCACGCATATCTCAAACCTCTACTACATTGCTCCACAGGCTGAGGCTGCACAAAAGGTAGTAGAAGTGAGTGGTTATGATATGGCCTGCTTCTTTGCAAACTCAGGTGCTGAAGCAAATGAGGGAGCTATCAAGATAGCAAGAAAGCATGGTGAGCGTGATGGAGAGATAAAACGTTACAAGATCATCACACTCAACCACTCTTTTCACGGTCGTACCATTACAACGGTAAAAGCGACAGGGCAGGAGTCTATGCATAACTACTTTGGACCGTTTCCCGATGGTTTTGTCTATGCTGACGGCATTGATGAGATAGAGGGAATGTTAGATGACCATACAGCAGCTGTTATGATAGAGCTCATTCAAGGTGAGGGTGGTGTAGAACCGCAAGATAAAGAAAAAGTACAAAAACTTGCAAAACTGCTTAAAGAAAAAGAGATTCCGCTCATTGTTGACGAGGTACAAACCGGAGCCTATCGTGTCGGTGAGTTTACGGCAAGTCAAGCATATGAAATTGAGCCTGAGATCATCACACTTGCAAAAGGTGTCGGTGGCGGTGTGCCAGTAGGTATTGTTATGACAACGCTCAAAGAAGTACTCTCCGCGGGAGATCACGGTTCTACTTTTGGTGGAAACTATCTCTCATCTCGTGCGGTGTGTGAAGTGGTTGATATCTTGCGTGAGCTTAAAGAGAGTGGTGATTTGGAGATAACATCACTGATGTTTAACAAAGCTCTTGAAGAGTTTGCTAAAAAATACCCTGATACTTTTACAAAAAAGGTTGGTTTTGGTATGATGTGTGGACTGCGTGTAAAAGATGCTGACACATTGACAAATATCATCAATGCAGCGCGTGAGCATGGAGTAATGGTCCTTAAAGCCGGTCGTAATACACTTCGCTTTTTACCGCCACTGACAATTACAAAAGAGGAAATTGATGAAGGCTTCAAAGCTCTTAATAGTGCCATGGCTACTCTCTAGCTCCTATCTGCTAGCTAATGAGCAAAACCTCAAGTATGATGCTTATATATCTGATTACAAGCAAAAAGAGTTTTTGTATGATTATCAAAAAAATGAGCAAGAAGCACTTAAACTGCGTGATTCATGGATAGCACCTGTTCAACTGAACTACTCCTACAGCAGGAGCAATCCCTACATTGGTGAACAGATAAGTGAGAATGCTTCTGTTCGCATGAACCAGCCTATCTTTCGAAGTGGTGGTATATACTATGGTATCAAGTTCGCAGGGGCAAGCAGACTCTTTAGCGACTACACTACAGATAGTCTCAAACGGAAGATGATAAAAGACACCATTGCAACACTGTTTCAGATAAAACAGTATGAGCTGCGTGAGCATAAGCAAGAGTTACAGATTGCCAATGCAGAGATAAATCTTGAGCAGAAAAAAGAGGAGTATCTCAGCGGCAGGCTTGATTCTGGTTTTTTGGATAATGCCATTATTCAAAAAAACATTGTCACTCAGACAATGTATGATATTGAGACTACAAAAGAGAAACTCATTGCTAAATTTGCTTCTTTGAGTGACCTTGATTATAAAACAGTGAAGTTGCCACATCTGGAGCTCATCAGCCAAGATGAGTTTTTACAAAACAATATAGCACTTAAACTCAGTGATGTGACAGTTGAGAAGAATCGCTATGCAAAAAATGTCAAAGTGGCATCGTATCTGCCAAATGTAAGCTTTAATGCCTCGTATAACTGGAATAAAAAAGATAACCAGCAGTTTAGCGCAACATTTCCACCAAACTCTGAGGAGAACGCATACTATAGCTATGGTCTTTCTGTTTCTATGCCTTTGGATCTCAATACGTTTCGTGACATAGAATCTGCAAAAGTGGATTATCTCAAGTCAAAAGTACTGCTTTTAGATAAGAAGCGTGAACTTGAAGCTCTTTTTGTGCAGGTTATGCAAAATATCAAAAACTATGAGAAGAAGATAGCGCTCAGTCATAAAAATATGAAGCTTTATGAAAAGCTTCTCAGTGATACAGAGGAGCTCTATGAAGCAGGCTATAAGACAGAATACGATGTAAATACACTCAAAAACTCTCTTAAAATTCAAGAGCTCGATACAAAGATATATGATATAGATAAACAACTTGAGCTTCTTACACTCTATGAGATGTATATGAAGGCAAATGTGGAAGGTAAAAGTAAATAATGATGCGTTTTAGTGAATATATGACAGAGTGGCTCTATGGTGAAGATGGCTACTATGCGACTTATAAGAATATAGGAAAAAGCGGAGATTTTTACACTGCTGTAAGTACGAGTAAGTTCTTTGGCGGCACTGTTGCCAAGCATATCATATCTTTGGTAGATGAGGGCTTTTTGGCCAAAGATGGTGTTGTTTGTGAAATAGGTGCACACCATGGCTATTTTTTGGCAGATGTGTGTGAATTTCTTTACACTTTAAGACCTGAATTACTCAGCTCTTTGAATTTTGCCATAGTAGAACGTTTTGATGATTTGCAAGAGCAACAAAGAAAGTATTTTAGGGAGAGTTTTGGAGATGTTGTTACGCTCACGCACTATAAATCACTCTCTGAAATGAGTGAGCAGAGTGTCTTTTTCATTGCAAATGAGATATTTGACGCATTTCCATGTGAGCTTTATTACAAAGGTAAAACGGCTACTGTAGAGAATCACAATGTAGAATTTAATTTTGATGATTCGTGGGTAGATGAAAAAGCCAAAAAGTACCATAAAGACAGAGGTGAGATAGCTGTAGGCTATGAGCAATTTGCGCGTGAGATGGCCGGGGCTGCAAAGCAGTTTGAGTTTATGAGCTTTGACTATGGTGAGATGCAGGCACGCCCTGATTTTTCACTGCGAATCTACACAAAACACAAAGTACTGCCGTTTTTTCTACCAGAAGATGAAGAGGATTACATTCCGCGTGAGCAACTTTTTAAAAAGAGTGATATTACCTATGATGTAACCTTTGCACATGTAAAAGATGCCTATGAAGAGGCAGGGGTGGAGTTTGTGGAGTTGAAAGCACAAATGGTTGCCCTTGTTGATATGGGGCTTTTAGAGCTTCTAGAGATGCTAAGAGAGAAAGCAGATGAGAAGATCTACCAACAAGAACTCGAAAAGGCAAAAATCCTCATTATGCCAAACTTCTTAGGCGAGCGTTTTAAGATGATACGTTTTAGGAAAAATTCCTAAAGCGCATCAAGAATTTTTATAAGCTCTTCTGGTCGGTTAGAGTTTTTAATAGCATTCTCTTTTGAAATAAGATTTTTCTCTAAGAGTTCAAGGAGTTGTTGCGTTTGTGTTGTCATATGTGTCTCTTGTTGGTTTAGCTGCATTTGTGAATAGATCTGGTGTACTTTATCTTCACGTATCTGGTTTTGAATAGCCGGATTTGTTATTAAAATCTCTTGCGTTGCAATTTTTCCACCACCTAAACGAGGAATAAGAGTCTGAGAAATAACAGCTACAAGTGATGATGCAAGCTGTGCACGAATCTGTGGTTGTTCATCCCCGTTAAATACATCGATAATACGGTTGATGGTACTTGGCGCAGAGTTGGTGTGAAGTGTTGCAAAAACAAGGTGACCTGTCTCTGCTGCTGTCAGTGCTGCACCAATAGTTTCAGCATCACGCATCTCCCCAATGAGAATAACATCGGGATCTTGACGGAGTGAATACTTCAATGCAGTTGCAAATGATTTTGTATTGCTGCCAACATCACGCTGCGAGAAGAGTGATTTTATATTTTTATGTACAAACTCAACAGGATCTTCAATGGTGATGATATGACGACGTTCTGTGAGGTTGATCTCATGGAGCATCGATGCAAGTGTAGTTGATTTACCAGAACCTGTCGGACCAGTAACTAAGATAAGCCCTTTTTCTTTTTTGACAAGCTCTTTAAAAATAGGAGGATTTCCATACTCGTCAAGCGTAGGAACATCAATAGGAATCATACGAAAGGCACAGCCAATTCCATGAATGGTTCTGTAATAGTTGGCACGAAAACGTCCAATGCCTTGAAGCTCAAATGAAAAGTCGAGTTCATTCTCTTCTTCAAAGACCTTCTTTTGTTTATCTTCTATAAGAGAGTACGCCATCTCTTCAACTTCCTGTGCATCAAGTACAGGAAGATTAAGAGGACGAAGCTCTTTGTCTATTCTGATCTGTGGCTCACTCCCTACTACAAGGTGTAAGTCAGATGACTCAAATGCCAAAACACTCTTGAGAAGTTTTTTGATATCGAGCTTTTTTTTGTTTTGTTCCTGAGGAGCCATTGTCGCTTCATTCATAAAAATATCCTTTTATACTCTTCTTCTTTAAAACCGACTAGGAGTTTTTCATCAAACTCTACAACAGGTCTTTTTATAAGAAGATTTTCTTTGCAGAGCCACTCTTTTTTGTCTTCATCACTGAGATTCAACTCTTTTAGTTTGAGATTCCTGTATGTTGTAGAGCGAGAGTTAAAAAGAGTATTTATATCTGTTTTTTGCAGCCATTCATCTATTTTTGAACATGGCAAGGGCTTTGTTTTAAAGTCAAAAAGCTCATACTCTAGTTGATGCTCTTTGAAAAACTTGAGTGCTTTTTTGACACTGTCACAATTTTTTATGCCATAAATTTTTATCATTATAGTTTACTCTATAATCTTTGGAACTACAAAGAAATCATCAGCACTTTTTGGTGCATGTTTTAATATCTCTTCATGGATCTCTGGATTGCATGCCGGAGTATCCTCACGCAGTGGTGTCGGTGCACCATCCATAGTAAATGTTGCATCTACACCATCAGTGTCAAGCTCACTTAGATTATCTACAAAACCGACAATCTCTGAGAGTTGGGTTATGATTTCTTGGCGTTTGTCATCGTCTATTTTTAAATATGATAATTTTTCTAATCTGCTCAAAAGTGCATCATCTACTTGCATTGTTATTCCTGTATTAAAATATTGATTACAAAGATTTTAACATATAAATCTTATGTGTTTGATGAAACTTTAACAAAGTATGCGATAATATTAGGAACTTTTAAAGATTTTATGAAAAAAAGGAATATGTTTTGAGTTTAAAAGAAAATATTGAAATGGTCAAAGATGAGCTGAATTCTGAAGAAAAGTTTTTTGAAAAAGCAGTGATGACAGAAAAATTTGTTAAAAAATATAAAAAGGCCATCATCGGTTCTATTATTGCAATAGTTCTTGTTGTGACGGCAGATGTCGCTTATACAATCAACGAACAAAATAGAATTGAATCAGCTAATGAAACACTGGCTCTTTTGGAAAAAAATCCAAACGATACAGTAGCTTTAAGCCGTCTTGAAAATCTTAGTCCGCAGCTGCATGATGTATGGCTCTACTCTCAAGCTATTGCTAATCAAAACGAACAACAACTTCAAGAGTTGAAAACAACAAAGGCTTTGGTGATTGATGATACTTCTGTATATGAGTCAGCTCAGCTAAAAGCAGATAAATCAGGACTGGAGAGTTATGCAAGTAATGAAAAAGCGATCTACAAAGATCTTGCTTATGTGATGGAAGCAGTACTCCTTTTAGAAGATAAAAAGATAGATGAGGCTCACGCAAAGCTTGCTATGGTCGCTCTGACTTCTCCTTTGGCTGATGTTGCAAATGCTTTAATGCACTATGGGGTAAAGTAATTTGAAACAGTATCTTTTCTTAGCTCTTGTTGCTTTTATTTTTAGTGCCTGTAGTACAAAAGAGGTTTATGAACCAAAAGTAGTCACTGATGATTGGGACAAAATAGAGTCTATATCTGATGATATTATCGATACTGCGGCAAATGTGGCACTTTTGGATAACCGTCATGTTCTTACTAAAAAGGGTGAAACGAACATCGTTATCCCTGAAAATCAAAGAGTCGTCTCTTTAAGTGATGGCAAGATTATTAGTGCATCTATTGATGGTAATGTTACTATGACTGACCTAGAGAGCCAAGAGAGAAGCTCTTATATGCTCAAAAAGACTATCGCAGCAGCAAGTATTAAAGACAATATCTTAGCAGTTGTCTTTGCAAACAATGATATTGCCCTTTATGATACAGATGAAAAATCGCTTATATTTAAAGAACAAAGCGGTAAAGCTATTGCTAATGACAGACGTATGGTAAATCCTTACTTCTTTAATGATCTGGTAATGTTTCCGACACTTGATGGGAAGATTATAATCGTTAAAATAGATGCCAAAAAACGTCTTCGTACATCTATTATCTCTTCAGAACCTTACTTTAACAATGTCATCTACTTTAAACTGGCAAACAACAAGCTCCTTGGTGCTACTTCATATAAACTACTTGCACTCTCAAAAAAAGAGTTACGTAAAAAGTATGAGATACGAAATGTTGTCGTAGATGGTGATCGTATCTATCTAACAACGAAGCAGGGTGAAGTTATTGCATTGACACCTGATCTGCAGGTAGAGTCAAAGATCAAGTTCCCGTTTGCACACTTTCTTGGTATGATTGCATATAAAGACAAACTCTATATCTTAGAGAAAGAGGGCTATCTTATCGTTGTAGATAAGTCAAACTTTGACTATACGGTTCATGAAGTGGATATTGACGAAGATGCTTTTGTCTTTGTTGGTGATGATGTTTTTTATGTTGAAGATGAAAAGATAATCCTCGAGTAAAATGTCCAATGAACTAGAAGCTTTTATCGAGTATATTACTGTTATAAAAGCTTTGAGCAAAAAGAGCATAGCAGCCTACAAGTCTGACTTGCTTTTTTTTGAAGAACAACTCTCTAAACCCCTTATATCTCTTGATACTGCAAAACTTTTAGAACTTTTGACTCAGTATGAAAACAAACGCACACTCAACCGCAAACTCTCTGCTGTCAATGCCTTTTTTGATTTTTGTTACAAGTCGCATTTCAGTGATGAGAAAAAAAAGCTCAAATCTTCAAAAATTCCCAAACTTCTGCCAAAATTTCTCTCTTATGAGGAGATACAAAAAGGTTTGAAGTCCATAGATAGAACTTCATGGATAGGCAAACGTGATTATGCTTTGATACTCTTTTTATATGCAAGTGGTGCACGTATCAGTGAAGCACTCTCGCTTAAACGTGAAGATATTGAAGGAGAGTGGCTCTATATACGTCATGCAAAAGGTGATAAAGAGCGTGTTGTTCCTTTAGCACCTGTTGCTTTGGAAGCATTAGAGGAGTATCTGCGTGAGCTCTCTTTTGATAGTGGGCATCTGTGGTATAACTATAAAGGCGGCCGACTCAGTCGTATATCGGCTTATAAAATCACACAAAAGTATCTTGGAGTCTCTCCCCATGTACTGCGTCACTCCTATGCGACTTCACTTATTCGCGGAGGTGCAGACCTAAGAGTCGTACAAGAGCTTTTAGGGCATGCTTCTCTTTTGACAACACAGGTCTATACACATATACAAAGACAAGACCTCAAAGATACCGTTGAGGTATATCATCCTATAAAAAAAGAGCATTTATGAACCAGACAAACAACTCAATCTTTTCCAAAGCTTTTTGGGACTCTTTACTCTTTACACAAAACAAGTGGCATCAGCACGGTGTACTGCTGCATACACTGCGTGTAGTCTATTATACGCTAAAAAATGGCGACTTTAAGATGCTTGCAGCTGCACTTTTGCATGATATAGGCAAACCATTTACTGCTTTTAAAAAAGATCAAGAAGACAGGGATTTTGATGAGTGGAGTTTTACTGACCATGAAGAGAAAAGTTATCAGATCATTAAAAAGTGGCCTTTTATAAGTGACTATACAAAAAAGCTGGTGCGTTATCACTATCTTATACGAGATATTAAAAAGTCAAAAACAGAAGATCCAAAACGTTATAAAGAAAAAAAGGCGATCTGGGACAGTCTGGATGAAGCGTTGCATAAAGACTTGGAGCGTTTTTTAAAGTATGATGATCTTGGAAAAGGAAAAAAACGACGTGATTAATTCAAATGGAGTATAATAGCAGTATGAAAAAATTTGCTCCCTATCTAATAGTTATAACTATTGTTCTTATTATTGTTGTTGTTTTTGTCTCTTTGGGATCAGCGCAGAAGATGATCGTCATAAAAGAGGGAAATCTCGATAAAAAACCACTCCCTATGGAAGTAAACAAGTGTCAGGACAGTTTTTGCGGTATGGTCATTACCGAGCTTGACTATGCTTCGCAGGTGATTGCCCCAGATGGAAAAACATGGTTCTTTCATGACCATGGTGACTTTGTTGAGTGGCTCAAAGACAAGCCCTTTGAAAAAGATGCCGTTATTTGGGTCATGAGTCGAGATACACACCGCTGGATAGATGCGAAAAAAGCCTTTTATACAGTAAACGAAACAACACCTATGGGTTATGGTTTTGGTGCGTATGAAAAAAAAGGTGACGGAATGATAGACTTTGAGACGATGCGTCTAAAGGTACTTCGTGGTGAGACTATGAGAGATCCAAAAATCCGTAAAAAACTCTTGGGGCATTAATGGATACTATTAATTTTCTTACAATCATCTCTATTGCTTTTTTAGGTTCTTTTGGGCACTGTATAGGTATGTGTGGAGGGATTGTTTTAGCATACTCAAGTATAAAGATAGACCCACAAAGCTCCAAAGTCTCTAAAACAGTTGCCCACCTTCTTTATAATATGGGAAGAGTTTTAACTTACACGATTTTAGGTGCTATTTTTGGAGCACTTGGTGGAGTGGCTACGTTTTCCAATACAGCCAATGGCATCTTGCTCATCATTGCAGGAGTGGCTATGGTTTTAGCTGGACTTTCATTAATGGGAAAGATTAAATTTTTGACAGTGATAGAACACTCTATCTCTTCATCCAGTTTTTATAAAAATTCATTTCAAAAGATCCTGCACTCAAAATCAAACATTAGTTTCTTTTTACTTGGTATGCTTAATGGTCTTTTGCCATGTGGATTTGTTTACTTTTTTGCCATTACAGCTGCAAGTACTGCCAGTCCGCTTTATGGAGCTTTAGTGATGTTTATCTTTGGTATCAGTACCATTCCTGCGATGTTCTCTCTTGGCTTTTTGTCTTCACTTGCAAGCGCGACAAGCTTTCGAAATATGATGATGAGTCTCTCCTCTGTAGCGGTTATAATCTATGGGCTCTTTACGCTCTATAACGGTTATGACTACCTTACAAACCCACTTCGTACTATTTTACAGTGCCACTAGAGTCTCTCTTTGAGAGATTCTAGTTCTGACTCTATCTCTTTAATAATCTGCTTCTCAATCGTTCTTTCGTTAAAGAGTCTTAAAAGTACTTCTAAAGTAAATGCAATAACAAAAGCCATTACGATATAAAGACCAAAATGGGCTATCTTCTCTGAAGTATAGTAAGTGGCAAAACCAGCTGCACTAAAAGTTCCTGCAATAGCTAAAAGAATCAGCCATAGTTTTGCGCCTGTATCTTTATACTTAAAAAGGTGTCCTGTATGTGTAAAACCTTGGATGAGCAGTACAGTCACTGCGGCAATAGAAGCGATCTCTCCAAGGTTTAAAAAGAGTATCATAGGGATAATCAAAACCGCTGAGATAATGAGCCCTTCGGTGTTGTTGAATATTTGGCGTTCATACTCTCTTGGAAGGTGTCCCTCTTTTGCCAGGGTATAACTTATCTGTGTTACAGCATAGAGGGTCGCGTTAATGGCCGATGCAGTTGCAAAGAGTGCTGTTGCCGCTATGATTTTAAAACCTATCTCTCCAAAAGCCGGTTTTGCAGCTTCGGCGAGTGCATAATCTTTACTTTGAATTATGGCATCAAGTGAGAGATTACCAAAGACAGCTATAGAAATACTAATATACAAAAGTGCAACGATCACAATAGCATAGAACATTGACTTTAGCATTGTCTCTTTTGGATTTTGCATATCTTCTACACTGTTTGTAATGACACTAAAACCTTGAAAAGCAAAGAAGGTCAGCCCCAAAGAGAAAAAGATATGAATAATACTTGGCGCTTCTTTGATAGCCAGATTTTCCGGCTTGATATAAAAAAGTGCAGCAACTGTGAAGATAACAAGGGCACTGACTTTGATAAGAACAATGATATTCTCTGATTTGGCCACTACCGAAGCACCTACGAGATTGACTAAGACAAAAGCACCAAGAATGGCTACTGCAAATATGTTTGTATAAAAAGCACTACTGCCTGTATCTACATATGTAGCAGCGTATGTTCCAAAGGATTTTGCAACAGCAGCAAGTGCGACCAGCTGAGCCATATAAAACAAAACACCCAATGAACCTGAGAAAAAGCCCTCTCCGTAACTCTGCACAAGATATTCAATAATCCCTCCGCGTGAGGGGTAAGTGATGGCCAGTTTACTAAGAGAATAGCCACACAACATAGCAATGATGCCAGCAATAATAAAGGATACGGTTACTAAATTACCGGCAATCGCACCAGCCTCACCGATAACGATGAATATACCTGCTCCGACCATAGAACCAATACCTAAAAAAACAGCGCTCCACAGGCCAAAGGCTTTTTTGTTTTCTTCTTGCATTTCTTTACCTTTGTTCTTACTTTATAACAGTTTAGTATGCTATAATTAATGTAATATTAATTTCATAAAATGAAAGGTTTTCATAATGAAAAGCTCCATAGTTGAGAGTATAAAATCACTTCCTCCTCTCTCAAAAACAATAAGTGATATAAACCGTGTTTACAATGATGCTGAATCTGGTGTAGGTGAATTGACAAAGGTTATTGAACAAGACCCTATGATGGTAGCCAATCTTTTAAAAGAGGCCAATTCACCTTTATATGGTTTTGGTAAAGAGATTCAGAATGTTGCACAGGCTGTCAGTCTTTTTGGTATGAGTAAAACACGCTCTATTGTTCTTGGAAATGCAGTGCGTAAACTTCTTAATGTTGATATGCAGCCTTATGGTATAACAAGTGACAAGTTCGCTGAAATATCTTCACTGCAGGCAGTGCTTATGGATAAATGGTATAAACAGATTGACCAAAAGAAAGCGGAAAAACTCTATTTTGCTACATTTTTGCAAGAAACAGGAAAGATATTAATAGCAAGTGATATTATTAAAGAGGGTGAAGATATATCTTTTGCCTCTGAAATTGAAATGACTTACAATATTCCTGCAGTAGAGAAATCTTATGCCGGTATCACGAGTGCGGAAGTTACTGCTTCTGTTTTTGAACACTGGGGTTTTGATGAGGAATTTGTTACGATGATACACTACTCTGATGCTCCTTCGAATGCACCAAAAGAGGTAAAAGAGTTTGCAACAGCGCTCAATATTGTAAAAACAGCTCTTTGTGTAAATAAACCATTCGAAGATCAGTCTATCAACTTTGCTCTACGAAAAGCACGTGATGCTGGTTATGATCATGAAGTTTTAGAAGATGTTATCGATGATATGCTTGATATGATTGAGGGAGAGTAGTTTGAGTAAAACTGTTACTGTCATAGATACATTTGGCTTTTTCTTTCGCAGTTTTTATGCACTGCCACAACACCTCAAAACAAAAGACGGTTTTCCAACAGGTCTTCTTACCGGTTTTACAAACTTTATCTCAACGTTGCAAAAAGAGCATGACAGCGACTACATCATCTTTGCAGTTGACTCTAAAGGAGATACCTTTAGAAATGAGATAGATGAAAACTACAAAGCAAACCGTCAAGCACCACCTCCTGAGCTGATACAACAACTTCCAGTTGCCATTGAGTGGATTAACAAGATGGGGTATAAAACACTTGGAAAAGATGGTTTTGAAGCTGATGATATCATTGCAACTGTTGTAAAGTGTGCAAAAGAGAAAGGCTATAAGGTTCGTATTGTCTCACATGATAAAGACCTTTGTCAACTTATAGATGATGACAATGTCGTACTTGTTGATGCCATTAAGAAAAAGTATGTCAATGAAGAGGCGTGCTACCTTAAGTATGGAGTAACACCGAAGCAGTTTATTGACTATCAATCTATCTTGGGTGACAGTGCAGATAATGTTCCAGGTGTCAAAGGCATCGGTAAAGTAGGAGCAGAAAAGCTTTTAAAAGAGTATGGCACTCTGGATAATATCTATGCACATATCGATGAGATAAAAGGTGCGACACAAAAGAAACTCATAGAGTCGCGTGAGGCGGCATATATGTCCAAAGAGCTTGTAACACTGCATCCGAATGTGTTTTCATGCGATGAGTTTGATTTTGAAGAGTACAAGATGGATATTGAAAACCCTTTTTTAAATATCTATGAAGAGCTTGTACGTTATGAACAAAATGCCATCTTACGAACACTTCATGCCAAAAAGATGGTCTCAAGCGAGCAGCAGGAGGCAACAAAGAAAAAGGTAAACAGCAGTGATGCAGCACAAAAAGAGGCAGATGCCTTAAACTTTGATGCGAAGCTTATCTTAGATGCCAATGAGCTCTTTGAGATTATAAAGAAAATTGATAAAGATGCCATTGTCGCTTTTGATACAGAGACAACCGGGCTTGATTATGAAAAAGACAAAATGGTCGGTTTTAGCTTTTGCGTGAGCGACAAAGAGGCATACTATGTACCATTTGAGCACAGTTATCTTGGCGTACCACAGCAGATAGACAAAGAGAGCATAAAAAAAGCCATAAGAGAGCTCTTTGAGCACAAAATCGTAGGGCATAACATTAAGTTTGACCTGCACTTTGTTACACGCTTTTTGGAAGTCGATGCACTCCCTGTTGAGAGCGATACGATGATACTTGCATGGCTTATAAACCCTGAGAGCAAACTCTCTCTTGACAAGCTCTCCCAAGCACTCCTTGGGCATGAGATGATAGCCTTTAAAGATACAGTTAAAAAAGGGGAGAACTTCTCCTCTGTCGAGCTGGAAGATGCAGCGAAATATGCAGCAGAAGATGCGCTCATTACCTATAAACTCTACTTTTTGTTCCTAGAGAAGTTAAAACTGCAAAGTGCCGAGCATCTCATCAAAGAAGCAGCCGAGGTGGAAGTACCTTTTATTACAACACTGCTGCTTATGGAGAGAGCAGGTATCAAGCTTGATACTGCTTTTATGGAGCAGTTCTCATCTGAGGTAGAGACAACTTTGGAGCGCCTGACAAAAGAGATATATGAACTTGCAGGCAGTGAGTTTAACATCAACTCTACAAAACAGCTTGGTGTTGTGCTTTTTGAGACACTTGGTCTGCCTGTTGGCAAAAAGACAAAGACAGGCTACTCTACAGATGAGAAAGTACTAAGCTCTTTAAAAGACAAACACCCGATCATCCCTAAACTCTTAGAGTACCGTGAGGTACATAAGCTCTACTCAACTTACATCGACCCGCTTTTAAAGCTGGCTTACGAAGACAGCGAGCAGAGAATCCACACATCGTTTGTTCAAACCGGAACAGCAACAGGGCGTCTAAGCTCTAAAAACCCGAACCTGCAAAATATCCCGACGCGTACACCACTGGGGGCTAAGATTCGTGAGGCTTTTGTAGCAGATGAGGGTAAAAAACTCATAGGGATTGACTACTCACAGATAGAGCTGCGTCTCTTGGCTCACTTCTCACAGGACCCAACCCTGGTAGATGCCTTTAAACATGATAAAGACATTCACCTCCAAACTGCCATTGTGCTCTTTGGAGAAGAGGAGGCAAAAGCGAAGAGAAACATCGCAAAAACAGTAAACTTTGGACTGCTCTATGGTATGGGACAAAAGAAGCTCTCAGATACTTTGGGCATCACTACAAAAGAGGCAAAGGCCATCATTGAGAAGTACTTTGCATCGTTTCCAACGGTTAAGAGCTACTTTGCCTCTATCGTAGCAACCTCAAAAGAGCAGGGCTATGTGGAGACACTTTTGCGTCGCCGCAGATACTTTGACTATGAAAAAGCGACTCCGATGTTTAGAGCTGCTTATGAGCGTGAAGCGGTAAATACTGTATTTCAGGGAAGTGCAGCAGACTTAATCAAGCTGAGTATGAACAAGATAGATGCCATCATCAAAGATGAAAAATTGCCAGCAAGAATGCTCTTACAGATTCACGATGAGCTTATCTTCGAAGTAGATGCAAGTGTTGCTGATAAGCTTGGTAAGCGTTTTCAAGAGACGATGGAGGGTATCACAAAACTGAATATTCCACTCAAAGCCTCACTCAATATAGGTGATAAATGGAGCGATTTGAAATAAGTTTTTATGACTTTTTCGTTGTTGTATAGATAAAACTGAAAATCTCTGCAACTGCTTTATACATTTGAGGAGGAATCTCCTTATCTAGTTCTACTTTGGAAAGCATCTCAACAAGGTCTTCATCTTGTTGGATGGGTATATTATGCTCACGTGCCAGTTCTATTATCTTCGTAGCTGTTTTTCCTTCCCCTTTTGCAACAAGTTTTGGTGCATTTTCTTTTGTTTTGTCGTATCGTAGTGCTGCTGCTTTTTGTTTCATACTTTCGCCTCAAATCCGAGTTGCAGATCATGTGAAGATGTCTCGTACTGGTTTTGTCTCTTTTCTTTATCGATAAAGGAGATATCTCGAGGATTAAGACCTGCATTGAAAAGATTTTGTTTTAATGTCGGTAGTGCTTCTTTTAGAAGTGTTTGGAGCTCCTGATTTTTAGTGGAGATATGGATGCTAAGGTCTGTTTCTTCAAAAAGACCCAGTCTGATGTTTAATTCACCATACTCTTTGAGCGTGAGCTCTATGTCGCAAAAAAATCGTCTGTTTTTAGCTTTTTTAAGGCGTATATGACCATCTTCAAGCATCTCAAAAGCATAGGGAATAAATATCGCAGAGCCTTGGCTAAGGTGTGAGACGAGTTGATAGTAGTCAATCTGCAGTAACAGTTTGTCTATCTGTTTTACAAGTTCTGCTTTATTGCCAAGAGGAGTCTGTTGTATCTCCTCTTTTGCCTGCAGTAACTGTGCTTTGAGATCTTCTGAGAGCATAGTGTCAAGCTTTTGTGCAGCTGAGAGATTTTGTGGTTTTTGTATAAAGCTAAGCAGCTCACTTATCTCTTTTTTTAGCTGTGCACTGAAGAGGATGTCTTTTGGATGAAGCTTCTGCTCAAGTGGCATATTTGCTGTTTTTTCTATCTGCGTGAGTCTGTTTTGCAGCTGAGTGAGTATTTGTGGTAATTTCTCTTGTGTAATTTGTGGAAGTTTTGTACTCAGCAGAGTTGCCAGTTCATTTGCAATGCTTTTTATCTGTGGGATTTGTGACTTTTGCAGTGTTTGTGTAAGTTGCGTGAGCCTACTTGTAAGCTCTTTAAGAGGGTCTTGAAAATTTTTTAGTTTTGACTCTAGAAAAACACCTGAGTTTTGCAACTTTGATTGCAAAACTTTGGCATCAACTGTGTTAACATTCTCTTGTAAGTTTGCAAGAGTAGTTTGTAGGTGTTTAAGGGTTGTTTGAGAAGAACTCTTTTGCAAATGTGTTTTATCTAACAAGTTTTTAAGTTCACTGAGTGTTGTTGTGACATTTGCGAGCTCTTTAAAAGTAGGAGAGTTCTTTAAGAGTTGCAAAAGTGCTTTGTTTTGGCTGCTTTGTTGCGATGAGGACTCTTTAAGCAGTGAATTTAAAAGGCTGAAGAGGTCTTTTGTCTGTGTAAATGATGAAAGCTCTTTTGGGCTGAGGTTCTTAACAACTTCAAGCAGAGCCTTGTTTGTATTTGTCGCAATGATACTGAGTGTTTTTTGTACATCTGTTTGCGTAAGAATCATAATAAGTAAGTATATCATATTAAAAGGAGAGAGTAATGAGTTCAACAATGGTAATGAAAAAAGTTCCTGAATTTAAGATGGAAGCGTATGACGCTAAGAGTGGTCACTATACAACAGTAAGCAGTGAGGATTATAAAGGAAAATGGCATGTTGTCTGTTTCTATCCTGCTGACTTTACATTTGTATGTCCTACAGAGTTAGCGGCAATGAATGCAAAACTAGAAGAGTTTGAGAAGCTTGGTGTTGAGATACTCGCAGTCTCAACAGATACAAAGTTCTCACACAAACGTTTTGTAGAGACTGAGCCGCTGCTTAAAGATTTCAAGCTCAAAATCGCAGCAGACCCAACAGGTGAAGTGACACGTGCATTTGGTGTCATGATAGAAGAAGAGGGTATAGCTCTTCGTGGACGCTTCTTGATCGATCCAAACGGTGTATGTGTTGCACAAGAGGTACAAGCGCCATCTGTGGGTAGAAATGTAAATGAGTTCTTACGTCAGGTAGTTGCGTGGCAACATGCTGAGAAAACCGGTGAAGTTTGTCCTGCAAACTGGAGACCGGGTAAGAAAACACTACCGGTCAACAAAGAGGCTGAAGCGATGACAGGTCGTGTTGGTGAGTATGTAACAGTCGAGGAACTTCTCTCGTAAAGTTACAAAAAAAAGTGTATAATTCCACCTAAAAAAGAGGGTGGAATTATGGACGAAAAGATAACAAAAGTGCTTGATATATGGCACAAACATTTTAGTAATGAAGAGCATCAATACTCCGAATTTGAACCTTCTGATATAGAGTACTTCGTAGGCTGTATGCTCTACAACCACTTCGCATTCTCCAAAGCACATCATAATCTCAAAACCATGGATCTTAGCTATGACTTTTTACAAGAGTGTGGCGATGAGTATGCAGCAATACAAAATATCATAGACTCCATAAACTTCGAGAGTGAAGAAGAGGCACTTGCCTATCTGCAAAACTACATCAAAGAGGCAAAAGCAAAGTACACAAAACCAGAGCTTTATCTGCTTGACAGACTTGATTATCATGTCTCTGAGATGGCAAAGCGCTATGAGCGTGGTGAAGATACGAAGTTTATAGACTTTACTCGTATGAAGCCGATTCGCTAAGATGAAAAAGTATCTTATCACCTCACGTGAACACTATACCGATACACCGGCGGTATTTCGTTCCATACTGCAAGAGAGCCTTAAAAAACATATGCCCGACTTTGCACTCTACCGTGACAAACACAACCCCCACTATGCCACGCAGGCTGACCATTTTTTAGATGTCTGTAAAAATTTCTACGGACTCAAAGCCTTTTTGCATCAAGATTATGAGCTTGCTGAAAAACTTGGCGCTTGTGGAGTGCATCTGACATCACAACAGTTTGATGCCATACCCAAAGCAAAAGATCTTGGTCTTGAGGTTATCATCTCTACTCATACACTTGATGAGGTTCACATTGCTGAGGCGATGGGCGTGGACTATGTTACCTACTCACCTGTCTTTGATACACCGGGTAAGGGCGAAGCCAAAGGGGTAGAGAATCTGCGTGAGGTAGTTGATATGAGTCAAGTAGATATCTTTGCGCTTGGTGGTATAATTAGTAAAAAAGAAGTTAATGCCTTAGAAGAGAGTGGTGTGTATGGTTTTGCTTCCATACGCTACTTCTACTAAGGAGGAAGTAAGGAGAGAAGATGCAGGGGCATGACCTGTGGACCTATTCAGCCATTATTATGGCCTTTGTTGTTCTTGCAAAGATCGTCTCTCAAAAGACTTCCACTGTCGATGTACTCTGGCTCATTCTCTTTGGCTCCGTCGGGGTCAATCTTGGCATACTTCCCGAACATAACGAGATACTTGAGACCATAGGGGAGTGGGGCATCGTCTTTGTGATGTTCGCTTTAGGATTTGATGAGGATCTTAACCACTTCATCGAAGGGCTCAAGCGAAGCTTTGGCATTGCTGTTATTGGAGCTATCTTTCCTTTTTTTGCCGGTTTTTACACTGCAAAGCTCTTTGGATATGACTTTAACTCCCAGATGATTTGGGGACTTACCATGACGGCCACGGCAGTAAGTCTTACCATGGTGAGTCTGCGTGAGGAGGGGCTGCACAAAACAACAGCCTCTACCGCCATTATGAGTGCGGCCGTTGTTGATGATATACTCTCACTTATCGGTCTTGCCATTATGATTCCCATTGCCATAAACACCACAGGTGAGCATGCCGGAAGCATAGAGCTTTCAGAAGTAGCACTTATCGCTTTTAAAGTAGTGCTCTTTTTTGCCATCATAAGTTTTATAGGCATTGTCCTCTTTCCAGATTCACTCAAAAATGAGAAAAACAAAAAGCACGGTGCACTCTTTTTAGCTGCTGTACGCATCCGAAAGTATCTGGGAATAAGACAGCTGCTTACTGCTTACAGTGGCAAGTTTACACCACTTGTAATGATACTAACTGCCTTTGTTTTTGGGGCGATTGCTGATAAGTTTGGCTTTCACCCGGCCATTGGGGCATACTTTGCGGGACTTTTTTTGCGTGAGGAGTATTTTGTTATAGAAAATGACTCAGAGATGCGTTCAAACAAGCGTGAGGCAGAGTCTGTCATCAATCATTTGGCATATACCATCTTTGGGCCTATCTTTTTTGTAGAGCTTGGAACAAAGCTGCTCTTTGATTTTTCCATTGTAGTTGAGATACTACCGGCTGTCTTCACGCTCTTTATCGTAGTACTTGTCTTTCAGGTACTCTCAGCAGCCTTGGCTGCCCGCTTTAGCGGTGGGTATAAATGGTACCAGAGTGTAATGGTAGGGCTTGGAATGCTAGGGCGTGCGGAGCTTGCCTTCATCGTTATAGATATTGCTTATGCTGAAAATCACATCTTGAATTTAGAGCAGTTCTATGTGCTTGTCTTTGCTATCTTTATGCTCAATCTTACTGTTCCGCTTGCCATAAAGTGGTGGGAACCGTACTATATGGGGCGAAAAGAGTTGGTGCTTTTTGGTGTGAAGCTATCGAAGTAGCTTGCCTGCCAGATAGCCGCTTGCAAAGCTCCACTGTAAGTTATATCCGCCACAAGGGCCATCAAGGTTCATGACTTCTCCACAGAAGTAAAGCCCGTCTATAAGCTTGCTCTGCATCGTTTTTGGGTTTATCTCTTTGAGGCTGATACCGCCACGCGTAATCATCGCCATCTTAAAGCCGTCATGACCTGTGATTGTAAGTGGTGTCCATGCCAGCAGGCTTATGAGTTTGTCTCGTTTTTTCCCTTCAAGATCTTTATATTTTGTATCAGGTTCCACTTTGGCAAGTGTGCAGAGCTCACGTGAGAGTGCTTCAGGTAAGAGACTTTGTAGCATATCTAATATTTTACTGCTTTTGTTGGCTTTGAGGAGTTTTTTAAAGTGTGTGCGGATATCTTCTTCATTCATCCCTTTGGTAAGGTTTAGAAGCAGCGGTACTTCGCCATACTTTTTAAGCAGGGGTGTCACCTCACGCGCGAAGTCAAGAACAACAGGACCGCGAATGCCGTTTTTTGTAAAGATAAGGTCTCCCTTGGCACGCAGTTTTTTATGTTTTTTCATATTAACCCGAAGTTCTACTTTTGCAATGGTGTCTGCTCTACAATTAGCAACCCACTCTTCTTTGGTTTTAAGTGGCATCATAGCAGGAGAGAGATCTGTTACTTTGTGTCCGAGCTCTTGAGCAAGGTTGTAGCCATCCCCCTCAGCACCGAGCGTCGGATACCCAAGCCCTCCTGTTGCGACAATGACATTGGGTGCATAGAAGATATCACTCTGTGTTTTTACGCCGTCAATATGTCTGCCGGTTGAAAGTAATCGTGTAACTCTTTGATTTGTCAGCAGTGTGACACCGAGTCTATTGAGCTCTGCTTCAAGAGCTTTGATGATAGTGACAGAGGAGTGCGAAGTAGGAAAGATACGAAAACCATCGGGTGCGTGAGTTGCTACGCCTATTTCATCCATAAATTGCACCAGGGCTTTGTTGTCAAATGCTTTGAGGGCATCTTGCATAAAACGCCCGTCACGACCGAATTTTGCCATAAACTCTTCATTTGGCAGAGTATTTGTAAGGTTGCAGCGTCCACCACCGGTAGCTTTTAGTTTTGCAGCTAACTGAGAAAGCTTTTCAAGTATAAGTACACTCTTTTGCTCACGCGCAGCTGTAATGGCTGCAATAAGTCCTGCAGCACCACTTCCAATAACAATAAGATCAAACTCTTGTTTCATTTTTTGCATTTTTACTCAAACTTAATTCCATATACGATATACTAAGATATGTTTGTAAATATTGATAATAAAGAGACATTTTTTGCTTACTTGAATAATTTACCAGTAGCAATAGTCGTAGCAGATACATCAAGCGATGAAGTTGTTTTTTTCTCTAAAGAGGCAGAGAGACTTTGGCAAAAAAAAGCAGATGAAGTTGTTGGAAAAAAGCAGACCATACTGCACCCTGAGTATTGGAACGACAGACATCGTGAAACATTTTCTAAAGATATTGCAATACTGCGTAGTGGTAAAGTTGTTAAAAACACTCAAAATACGATATTGTGTGGCAATGGAGATGAGATACCTGTTGATATATATGCAAATCTGATGCATTTTGAGGACAAAGAGTATATTGTCGGAGTTTTTATCTCTATAGAGCAACGTGTAAGAGCCTTGGGTGAACTGCAACAACAAAATCAATCTTTAGAGTATCTTCTTGAAAACATTGGTGGTATAAGTTGGGAATATGATGCAATCAATGACTTTTTTGTTTATATATCAAAAAATATTGAGACGATTTTGGGTTATGAAGCTAAAGAGATTGACAATATTCAAACATGGTTTAGACTTATACACCCAGATGATAGAAAAAAGGTTTTATTTAAAGGCACAAAAAAACTTCAAAAGGCACAAAGTTATACTACAGAGTATCGACTGAAAAAGAGTGATGGTTCTTACATATGGGTACTTGATATTATCAATGTAAAATCAGACAGTAATGGCAGAGTAGTTCAAGTATATGGCTTTATTATTGATATTACAAAGCAAAAAGAGACTCAATTGGCTTTGAAAAAAGAAAAAGAGTTTTTTAGCTCTGTTATCAATGCCATTGATGACTCCATTATGGTTATTGGGCTTGATTATTCTGTAAAAATGATGAATGAAAAAGCAAAAGCTGCTTTAAAAGCCAAAGGCAGAGATATTGATGGACATATAAACTGCTATGAAGTTTTTCATGAGACATCTCACAGCTGCGGGACAGATGAACATACCTGCCCACTCTCTAAGGTACTAGAATCAAAAGAGACAGTAAAAGTAGTTCATCTTCATAAAAACGAAGCAGGTGAGCAGCGTTATATAGAGATTAGTGCGACTCCATTTTTTAATGAAAAAGGGGAAGTTGATGCTATTATAGAAATAGGCCATGACATTACAGATCATATTATGTTGGTTCGTGAGCTTGAAAAAAACTCGGCTTTGCTTGACTTTAGAGCACACCATGATGATTTGACTCATTTGCCAAACAGAACACTCTATAGAGACAGGTTAGAGATGGCTGTCAAAAAAGCACAGCGTTGGGGTAATAAGTTCGCAGTGCTCTTTTTGGACTTGGATCATTTCAAAGAAGTTAATGACTCATTGGGGCATGCCGCAGGTGACAAAGTCCTTGTTCACGCAACAAAACGCTTGAAAAAATTGATTCGTGAAGAGGATACTTTAGCACGCCTTGGTGGAGATGAATTTAGTATACTTTTTGAACAGATAAAAGATACGCAATCTGTTACAAGTTTAGCACAGAAGATTTTAAAGGCCTTTAGCGAACCTTTTAGTGTAGAAGGGAATTCTGTATATATTGGGTGCAGTATCGGTATTGCCCTTTTTCCTGATGATGGTAAGAAGGCCGAAGACCTGCTCAAATTTGCTGATAATGCTATGTATAAAGCAAAAGAGAAGGGTCGTAACAGTTTTGAATACTACACCAAGAGTATGACAATGCAGGCAAACAGGCGTATAGAGCTAGAACGTGAGATACGTGTTGCTTTAAAAAACGATGAGTTTAAACTTTTATATCAACCACAGGTAAATGCCAAAACAAAAACGGTTGAGGGTGTAGAGGCTCTTATTCGTTGGGAACACCCAACAAAAGGGATGATACCTCCTGGCGAGTTTATAGGTTTTGCACAACAGAGTAAACTTATCATTGAGATAGATAACTGGGTAATGAAACAGGCATTTTCTGATGTCTCAGAGTGGTATAAAGAGGGTATTTATAATGGAAAACTCTCTTTAAATCTTGCAACCAAGCAACTGGAAAATAATTCATTTGCAGATTTCTTACAAGAGCAGTTACGTATTTATGATTTTGATGCAAATAATCTTGTACTGGAAATTTTAGAACATGACACAATGCAAAATCCAAACAAAAGTATAGAGCGCCTAAATAAGTTAAAATCACTCCATACCAGTTTGGCGCTTGATGATTTTGGAACGGGATACTCATCACTGACTTATCTTTATAAGTTTCCTATAGACGAGTTGAAGCTCGATCGCGCATTTGTTGTAGCAGCACAGCAAGGTAATCCTGAAATAGCACTGGCTGTTATTGCACTTGCTAAAGCATTAAACCTGGAAGTTGTTGCTGAGGGTGTTGAGACACAAGAAGATCTTGATTTTATGATTGAGCATGGCTGTTATCTTATTCAAGGGTATTACTACTCAAAGCCACTCTCAAATGAAGAGATGAAAGCATTTTTGAAAAAGGGCATACAATAGCACAGACATATTATGGAGACCGCAAGAAGTGTTATCACTGTTTTCGGCCAAAAAGCTCATGTATGTGTAAGTATTGTGTCTCTATAGATACAGAGACAAAATTTGTGATACTGATGCATCCAAAGGAGTTTAAAAAAGTCAAAAACAATACCGGCTATTTTACACACAACTCTTTGAGAAACTCTGAACTCTTTGTTGGGATTGACTTTACAGACAATACAAGGGTAAATGCTATTATAGAGAGTTATGATAGCTATATCCTCTTTCCATCAGATAATGCGCTTAATCTCTCAACAACGAGTCCAAAACGAAGCCAAAAACCAATAGCTCTATTTTTAATAGACTCTACATGGGCCTGCGCTAAAAAGATATTTACAAAGAGTAAAAATCTCCAACAACTGCCTCATATGAGTTTTACAACACAAAAGCGATCAGAGTATCAGATAAAAGAACAGCCACAAGAGAATTATCTCTCAACCATTGAATCTACTTATGAAGTTTTGAAACTTTTGGAGTCTCACGATATAGAGTCCTATGATACGGCTGAGATAGATGCTTTTTTAAAACCATTTTATGAAATGATTGCCTATCAGAAAAAACTTATTGAAAATCCAAAAAGTAACGCTGTTCGTTTTAAGCGGTATCAATAATAAAAAAGTAATAGGCTTCAACTCTTTATAATATAATTTTCTTTAATATATAAAAAGAAATCAACTATTAAGGAATTCAATGAAATTAAATAAAATGTTACTAACATCTACAATCTTGGCAGGTTCACTTTTTGCAGGTGTTCATGGCACGCATTGGGGTTACACAGGTCATGAAGACCCGGAGCACTGGGGTGATTTAGATCCGCAATATGCCGAATGTAAACTTGGTGGTTCACAATCTCCAATCAATATCTCAAAAGAGATTACAGTAGAGACAAAGGGGCTAGAGCCGATTAAATTTCACTACACAAGCGGTGCATCTGAAGTTATTAACAATGGTCACAGTGTTCAGGTAAATGTAAAACCCGGTAGTTTTATCAAGATTGACGGAAAAGAGTTTGAACTCAAGCAGTTTCACTTCCATACACCAAGTGAAAATCAGATTGATGGCAAAAACTTTCCTCTTGAAGCACACTTCGTTCATGCTGCAAAAGATGGGTCTTTGGCTGTTGTTGCAGTAATGTTTGAAAATGGAAAAGAGAATGAAGTAATAAATAAGATCTGGCATAGAATGCCTAAAAAACCAGGTACAAAAGTTTCATGTGGGCTTTCTGCTGAGATGATCAATAAGCTACTTCCAAAAGAGAGAGCATATTACAGATTTGATGGTTCTCTGACTACTCCACCATGTTCTGAAGGTGTTCGTTGGTTTGTTATGAAAGATTATTTACAGGTTTCACAAGATGAGGTAAATGAGTTTTTGCATACTATGCATCATCCAAATAACCGTCCCGTTCAGCCTGTAAATGCAAGAAAAGTACTTCAGTAGTACTTCTTAGCAGTCTAAGAGTTACAAACTCTTAGCTGTTTTTGATAGACTCTACCCACTCACTTACTACTTTTTGTAGTGCTTCGTTTGGAACTTCCATAAAGCTGATCTCAAAGCTCTCTTCAAACTCTACAACACCTAAACTTCTTGGGCGTACTGCTAACATTTTAGAGTTTGGTAACTGTTTTCCAAAACAAAATACTAGGTTTTTAGCTGCTTTGATATTTTCATCAAGAACATGATCTGCAATTGATGTAGTATGTGCATAGTGGTCAAAAATTGCGATAAATGTCGCAAATGGGTGTGCTTCTACTTTTGCTTTAAAAAATTCGATGATCTCATCTACACTCTTTTGAGAGATCTCATTTTTTGCTACTGTAAGTGAAAATACCGGGTATTTGTCCATTAAAGTTGTTTTTTCCATTATTTATATCCTGTTAATTTGATTTTAGAAAAGAATTATAGCTTATAAAAATAATAAGATAAAGATATATAGGAAATTAATTGATGAATTTAAGTAAAAAAGAAACTATTTTTGTCGTCAGATACACGTTGAGTGTATCTTAGTCTTTTGGAAACATTATAGAGCCAAGTCGAACCATATTTGAACCACACTCAATAGCCAGTTCAAAATCACCGCTCATTCCCATAGAACAGATGCTTGCACCTTCAAGCTCTTTGTAAATATTGTGTGTAGTTATAAAACTCTCTTTTACCACTTCTTTATCATCTGTATGTGCACCGATGCTCATTACACCTTTTAAGTTGATATTTGGGCACTCTTTTTGAATCGTTTTATAGATTGCTATCGCATCTTCAGGTAAAACACCGTGCTTAGACTCCTCTTTGGCAGAGTTTATCTGCAAGAGACAATCAAGACTCATCTCACGCACTTCAAGGCGCTTTTGTATCTCACGTGCAAGCTCCAAAGAGTCCAGTCCTTGAAAGAGAGCAGGGTTGATATCGAGCAGTTTGTTTATCTTGTTTTTTTGCAAGTTACCGATAAAGTGCCATTCAAGTGGTAGATCTTCAAGTGCGTGAGACTTTCTCTCCAAGTCTTGTACTTTGTTCTCTCCAAAAGCACGCTGACCGATATGGTAGAGCTTTTCAATAGCTGCTTCATCAGAGTACTTGCTCACGGCTACAATCTTTACAATATGGTGTGCATTTACTTTAAGACGTGCAGTCTCAACTCTGCGTATTACATCATCTATATGCAGTTTGTATTCTATTTCATTCATCATTTTTTTATCCTTATTGCATTAATCTGTTTATGTCGTTATACAGACCTAGTCCCATCAGACCAAAGAGTATAACCCAACCGGCAATGGTGAGGTTCACGATGATCTGCTCACTTGGTTCTCTGCGAGTTATGAGCTCATAGAGGTTAAACATAATGTGCCCGCCATCAAGTGCAGGAATAGGTAGAAGATTGAGCACCCCTAGGTTTACTGAGATAAGTGCAGTAAAGAAGAGCACGCTCATCCAGCCGACTGCCGTTGCATCTGAAGTGAGTTTTACGATGCTGATAACCCCACCCATCTCACTGGCAGGTACTTCTCCAAAGATAAGCTTTTTCACACCAGTAAAGATAAGTGTAGAGGCATAGACTGTTTGGTTGTAAGCGTATGAGAACTTCTCAGAAAAACTTAATTGCTGCTCTTTCATAACACCGGCTGCAGATATGCCTATCATCTTACGTTTTACATCTTCGCCAAACTCATTTTTTGCATCACGCAGCTCAGGAACAAGAGTGATAAGTTTTAGCTCACCGTTACGGTTTATCTGTAGAGCAATTGCACCTTTTGCATCGGCAATGTGTTTGACAAGGTCACTCCACTTCTCAATCTTTTCACCGTTTATGGCGAGAATCTCATCATCTTTTTGCAGTCCGGCTTTTTGTGCAGGAGACTCTTTTACTACTTCGCCAATAACGGGTGCAAGTGCTGATGGATTTCCCATTGCAATGGCAAAGTAGAGAAAAAATGCCAAAACAAAGTTCGCTAGTGGTCCTGCTACTAAGATAAAGATACGTTGCAGCGGTGTTTTGGAGTTGTAACTGTCTGCATCATAGCTCTTTTTGCTTGGATCTGTGTCGTCTTGGCCTTTCATCTTCACATAGCCGCCAAGTGGAATGGCAGAGATGCTCCACTGGGTATTAAAAGCACGAAAAGTAAAGAGGCGTTTGCCAAAACCGATACTAAAGACCTCCACATAGACACCCATAAGGCGTGCAGCCATATAGTGACCAAGTTCATGGAAAAAGATAAGTGCTGAGAGGACTAAAAGTGAAACTATATAACTCATGCTATCTCATCCTTTAATAGTGCTTTACGAAATCCCCAAAGATACTCAAGACCTGAATAGACTGTTAAAAATACTGCAAACCAAAGCAGAACATCTCCATAAGGCCAGCGCATCAGCAAAAAGCCAATAGCTATCATCTGTGCCACTGTTTTTACTTTACCGGCCCAGCTTGCTTTTACGCTCACGCCTTCACTTACAGCCACAGTACGAATACCAGTAATGAAAAGCTCACGTACTATGATGATATATATTGCCCACGGAGATGCTTCTCCTACAACCATAAGACCCAAAAATGCAGCAAGCGTGAGCATCTTATCTGCGAGTGGGTCAAGAATGGCACCAAGGAGTGTCATCTGGTTCCACTGTCGTGCGATATAGCCGTCAAAAAAGTCTGTAACACTTGCCAAAACAAAAAGCAGTGATGCGAAGTAGTAGTTCCATGTCACATCAAAACCGCGCTCTGTAAAGAAGCCTGGGTTAAGAATTACCCAAAACATCAAAGGAGCGATCAGTATGCGCATAGAGGCCAAAATATTTGGTAGATTGAGCAAAAAAATTCCTTCTAAATAGTGTGATGAGATTTTATCTTTTTATTGCTTATCAATGGTTGATACGATAAGATTAGGCATGAAAGAAAAATGTCCACTATGTAAGAGTCAAGCAAGTCCGTTTTATAAAGATACTCAGGAGTATTTTCGATGCCCTGAGTGTCGTGCTGTTTTTGTAGCTAAAAAAGATCTGCCAAAGGCCGAGGAAGAAAAAGAGCGCTATGAACTTCATGATGATGATACCCAAGATGCAGGATACAGAAAGTTTGTCTCTCCTATTACAAAAAGTGTCATGCGTGACTTTACTCCCAAGCACCAAGGCTTGGACTTTGGAGCAGGGCGGAGCCAAATCATCTCTACAGTGTTGCGTGAGCAGGGTTATAACATTGTTGATTATGACCCATACTTCCACAACTATCCTGAGCTATTAGAACAAAAGTATGACTATGTAACTTCATGTGAAGTGATAGAGCATTTTTATAATCCTGCACAGGAGTTTGCAAAGCTGCGTGAGATGTTGCGTGAGGGAGGAGGGCTTTACCTTATGACAGATATCTATGATGAGCGGGATTTTGCTTCATGGTACTATAAAAATGATCCGACGCATGTTTTTTTATATGCAAAAGAGACTTTTGAGTGGATAAAAGAGTATTACGGATTTAAAGAACTTTTTATACAGAAGCGTTTGATAGTTTTTTTATTATAGCAACTTATTATATTATTTATATTTACTTATAAGTTTTGAAGGAGTATACTTTAAAAAGTGATTAAGTAAGGAGAAAAGATGAAACATGTCTATTTAACAAAAGATTCTGTTCGTGATGCATTACAACATCATGCTATAACAGAACAAGAAGCGAAAAAACTACAAGAGTGTATTGATTGTCAAGAGAGAATAAAGGAAGGACTTAGGTCTTAGAAAGAAAAGAATGATAAGAAAGCATTAGAGCTTCTTATCTATAAAGTTTGACTACTGGAACGTTGTTCCGCCATCTACTACAAGAGTCTGGCCTGTAAGCCAAGAAGATTCATCAGAACACAAGAATTTACATGCCCCTGTTAGATCCTCTGCTACACCCATACGTGAGAGTGGAGAGCGTCTAACTACTTCTGCTTTTACCTCTTCATAGTTAGGGAAAGCTTTAAGAGCGTCTGTATCGATCGGACCACCGCTTACTGCATTTACACGAATCCCTTTCTCACCAAGTTCAGCTGCTGCGTAGCGTACCATCGCTTCAACCGCTGCTTTGTTTGCACCATGACCTGCGTAGTTTGGAGTATATACCAAGTTACCAGTTGAGCTCATGCTGATGATGCTTCCACCACCGACTTTTTCAATTCTTTTTGCTGCCTCTTGCGCACCAACTACAAAAGCATCTACTGTAGCTTTCCAGATGTTGTCAAGTCCACGAGGTTTAAGACGCATAAAAGGACCAAAACCACCAACAACAGCACGACCTGAGATGATAGCGTTTGATATGAAGAAGTCAAGACGATCAAAATCTTCATCAAAGAGTTTATAAACATCTTTGTATGTGTTTGGCTCTAAGATATCAAGCTTGTATGCACGGCTTTTGATACCATATTTTGACTCAATATCAGCAATGATCTCATTTGCAGTATCTGCACTTGAAGCGTATGTAAATGCTACATTTGCACCAGCTTCGGCAAATGCATAAACGATCGCTTTACCGATACCACGAGTTCCACCACTGATAAAAAGTGTTTTTCCTTTAAAATCTGCCATCTTACATTCCTTTTATATCGTAATTTTTCATTACTTCTTCGATTTTTTTCATGTTCTCTTTGCTTGGTGGTACAAGTGGAAGTCTGTACTCTAAAGTATCTAAAAGACCTGCTATGTACATTGCAGCTTTTACCGGGATAGGGTTTGCTTCACAAAACATGACAGAGTTTAAAGGGTAAAGTTTGTCATTAATGGCTTTTGCACCTGCAAAGTCACCGCAGAGAGCTTTGTTTACAAGCTGGCTTTTAAGGTCTGGCATAAGGTTTGATGTTACAGAAGTGATGCCTGCACCACCATTTGCAAGAATTGGGTAGTCGATAGCATCATCACCTGAAAATACTTTTAAATCAGGTCTGCGTGAGAGAAGCTCTACTGTACGCTCTAAGCTTCCGGTTGCTTCTTTGATACCATAAATGTTTTGCACATCATCAAAAAGACGAATGGCAGTATCAGCAGTGATGTCAACACCTGTTCTACCTGGAACATTGTAAAGCATAAACGGAAGGTTTGGTACTGCTTCAGCGATAGCTTTGTAGTGCTGGTAGAGTCCCTCTTGAGATGGCTTGTTGTAGTATGGGCTTACTGAGAAGATAGCATCAACACCGCAAGATTCTGCATGCTTTGCAATCTCAATAGCTTCATGTGTTGCATTGCTTCCTGCACCTGCAAGAACTTTTGTAGTTGCATTTTTACATACTTCTACAGCGATCTCTATACAGCGTTTGTGTTCATCATGCGTGAGTGTTGCACTCTCACCTGTAGTTCCTACAGGACAGACTGCGTCCATACCATTGTTTATCTGTCTTACAATAAGATCAGCATACTTTTGTTCATCAAGTTTTCCGTTTTTAAACGGAGTAATGAGTGCGGTTGAAGAACCAGTTACAATATCCATAAATATTTACCCTTTAAAAATAATGTGCAATTATAGCCAAAAAGTTTTAAAACTTTTACTTTTTGAGTATAACTGTTGTTGAAGCATCAAAGTTGAAATACTTGTTTGCCACACGTAAAATCTCTTCCTCATCAAGTTTCTCAACGCGCTTTTGATACTTTATAAGTGGTTTGATATCACCACGAACCAGATAACTTCCATAAAGGTTTGCTACTGATGTAGAACTCTCCAAAGAGTAGATAAAATCAGCTTTCGTATTTGTCTTTACTTTTTGAAGTTCTTCATGAGAAACTTTTTGACTCTTTAAAAGCTCTATCTGCTTTATGAGTTCACTCTCAACTTCTTCTGCTTTTACGCCTGGATTACAAGTCGCTAAAAAGATAAAAAGTCCCGGATCGATATTTTCCATATTATAAGCATAGATAGAGTTTACTAAATGTTTTTCATCTACGAGTTTTTTATAGAGGCGTGAGCTCTTTCCTGAGTAGAGAATCTCTGAGATAACACTGAGTGCCACTTGATCTTTACTCTGGAAGTTCGGAATATGAAAAGTAATAGCCAAAAGTTCTACTTCGCTCTCTTTATGCAGTATGATACGCTTTGGACCATCTTGTTTTGGTTCGACAAATTTTACTTTAGGAATATCAATACTGTTTTTTATACTTCCAAATGCAGCCTCAGCCTCTTTAAAAACTTTTTTTGGCTCTACATCACCTGTGACCATTAAGATGGCATTTTGTGGTTGATAGTAGGTTTTGTGAAACTCTCTTATATCATCTATCGTCCATGTTTTTATGTCGTTGATAAAGCCGATTGGTGTCCAGTGGTATGGGTGGTAGATATAGGCATTGTTAAAGAGACGGAAATAGAGATAGCCTAAAGGATTGTTGTCAGTTCTCCAACGACGCTCTTCCATAACGACATTTCGCTCTGGTTGGAACTCTTTGTCTTTGAGTTTGAGATTTTGCATCAGTTCTGCAAAGAGCTCAATGGATTTTTTCATATTTTTTGTAGAAGATTTGATATAGTAGTGCGTATAGTCAAAGCTTGTTGAGGCATTGTTAACACCACCCATACCCTTTACTTCTTTGTCAAACTCACCGGCTTTGAGCTTTTTTGTACTTTTGAAGTTCATATGCTCTAGCATATGTGCAATGCCGGTTTTACCCATAACTTCGTTACGGCTTCCGACTTTGTAGAAAATGTCAGTTGTTACGACATTTGAGTCGTTTTTGAGTGGAATTACAACGATCTCTAAACCGTTTTTGAGTTTCTTTGTCTCATAAGTTGGGAGGGGTGAAGGCATTTTTACTTTCATAATACTCGCTTTTTGTTCAATATTTTTTGATTCATTGTTATAGGTGACAAACTCTGCTCCAAAAAGCAGGCTTGTAAGAGTGAAGATACTGAGGATGCGTTTCATCTACTTTCTGTCCGCCCCGATAGCTTCTGTGATGTTTGTATAGCCATCGGCCTTTAACAGCTCAACAAGCCCTTTGTTTACATTCATAATCATATCTGGACCATGAAAAACGATACCGCTTAAGATCTGCACAAGAGAAGCACCTGCTTTGATGCGTTTGTAAGCTTCCTCTGCAGAGTCGATACCGCCAACTGAGATAAGTGTTGTTTTTCCATAGAGCTCTTTTGCTATCGCTTCAAATATTTTAAAACTCTTCTCTTTGAGTACTGCTCCACTGATACCACCGATATCTTTAGGATTTTTTACCAGTGAGTAGTCAATGGTTGTATTTGTAGCGATGATACCGTCAGCACCTTTTTTGACTGCTAAAGTTGTAAGTGCTACTGCATCTTCTGGGCTCATGTCCGGAGCGATTTTAAGCAGTATTGGCATATTTGTCAGTGCTTTTGCCTCAGCAAAAAGTTTTGTAATAAACTCTTCATTTTGCAAATCACGCAGTCCCGGTGTGTTTGGTGAAGAGATATTGATGACAAAATAATCACCCAAACCGTCAAAGGCTTTTATGAGGTGTGTGTAGTCGTTGATAGCCTCACGCTCTGGAGTTATTTTGTTTTTACCGATGTTGATACCGATTGGTGTGCTAAATGGGTAGCGCTCTTTAAGACGCTTAACGACCTTATAAGCTCCGTCATTGTTAAAGCCCATTGCATTTTGGATAGACTCCTCTTGAATATGGCGAAACATTCTTGGTTTTGGGTTACCTGGTTGTGGTTTTGGTGTGACTGTACCTATCTCGGTAAAGCCAAAGCCCAAGATTTGCATACCACGAATCATCGTCGCATTTTTGTCAAATCCGGCACCTAGACCTACAGGGTTGTAGAACTTTTTACCAAAGATCTCTTGCGTGAGCATATCATCAGCGATGAAGTGAGACTCCAAAAAAGAGTTAAAAGGGATCTGGCAGATATTTGGCATACGCAGCACAGTCTCTGCAATGTGGTGTGCAGTTTCTGGTTGAAATTTAAACAAAAGGGGTTTGATAGATTCATACTTTATCATATTTGCATCACTTATAAAAAATTAAAGTGATTATACTCAAAAATTGGTAATAGTTTTATTAGTGGCACTCTTGAGAGAGAAAAAGTTTTTCGAACTCATCTGCAGGAAGTGGTTTTGAACAGTAATAGCCTTGGTATTGCTCACACTTGATAGAAGCCAGATAGTCGAGCTGTTGTTTAGTTTCAACTCCTTCTGCGACAACTTGCATATTCAAATCATCTGCAATACCCACAATCATATTTACAAAAGATTTGCCACTCTCCTCTTCTAAATCATCAATAAATGTTTTATCGATTTTAATTGTATCAAAGGGAATTTGCTTCAGATATGAAAGTGATGAATAACCTGTACCAAAATCATCTAAAGAGAGACTGATTCCTAGCTTTTTAATGGCATTTATCTTTGCAAATTTTTCATCAAAGTCATTCATAAGTACAGATTCTGTCAGCTCTATGTCAAGTTTACTGGTATCTATTGTAGAGACGTTATTTTTTAAAAAGGTAATAAATTCAGGACTTTGAAATTGAATTCCTGAGACATTTATTGAGAGTTTGATATGTTCAAAGTGAGTGTTCTTCCATGATTTTATTTGCTGAACAGCTTCTTTGATAATCCACTCACCTAGAGGAACAATAAGCCCACTCTCTTCGGCTATGGAGATAAACTGATTTGGTGGTATCATTCCTTTTAGAGGATCAAAAAGACGGATGAGTGCTTCACATCCGACGATTGTGTTGCTTTTTATATCGACTTTTGGTTGGTAATAGAGTTGAAAATAGTTTTTTTCAATACCTTCTTTAATAAGATATTGCATATGAATTTTATTTTGAATCTCTTCGTTAAGATTATCTGTGAAGAAATGGAAGTTGTTCTTTCCTAGAGCTTTTGCTTTATACATGGCAATATCGGCATGCTTGAGAAGTGTTGTGGCATCTCTTCCGTCTTTAGGATAGATCGTAATACCGATACTGACAGTTACAGAGTAGCTTAAAGTGTTAAAAACGACAGGTTCAATGAGTCGTGTCTGAATACGTTTGATAACCTCCAAAACAGTTTCGTTACTTTTTAATTCTGGAAGAATTATGACAAACTCATCTCCTCCAAGTCGGGAGACGATGTCATTTTCTCGTACAGAATCAAGCAGTATTTTGGAGACATGTTGCAGTATTTTATCTCCAAATTCATGTCCTTGTGTATCGTTGATATTTTTAAAATTGTCAAGATCTAAAAACAGAAGTGCGAACTGTTCATTACTGCGTTCTCCTTTTGCTATAAGCCACTCTATCTTTTCCATCAGGCTGAGTCTGTTGTAGAGACCGCTGAGAGAATCTTTTGTAGAGAGGTTGAAAAGTTCTTCCTGCTCTTTTTGTAGCCTTTTAAATGTAAGGTTTAGAGAGTAGCGAATACTTTCAAGCTCTTGAATAAAGAACTCTTTAGGGGTATTTGTCTGATAGTAGGCAAATTGACGGAGCTTTTCAAGTGGATTGACAAGAAATTTTTTTAAAAGCAACCAAATAACTATGATGAAAAAAAGTCCATATCCTATAAACATAATAGTATATTTATTTATCTGATTTTGCAAAAGAGAGTCAATATACTTTTTATCTAAATAGACATAACTTTTGTAGTAGTAAGGCTCAAACTTATCAAAGAGTTTAATAGAAAAAGAGTAGCATTGTTCATTAAATATATCAGCATTAATAATTTGAGAGATTGCAATACATTTTGTATCTGGATGTTGCATAACGGTGTCTCTATCTGTTGCATAAATGACTTTTTTATTTTTTTCATCTACAATATGCAAATCTTTAATAAGAGCATTTCCGTTGATAGTGTTGTCTAAAGAGGCTGTTATTTGATTGATATTGTGTTTTTTGAGATTTTTATTTAAAAAGTGTTTAAGGTTTAAAACAGTGGACTGAATATTCTCTTCTAAGAGCTGTTCTGTAGAGTTTTTTGCTTCTTTGAAAAACTCACCAAATATCATGCCAAGACTGCCCATGAAAGCAAGAAGAATAAAGATTATAAAAAATTTAATAGATATGTTTTTCATGGTAATATATATCTTCTTTCATAACCAAGAGGTTCGATACGATCAAGTAACTCTGGTGATGGTTTGTTTATCCATGTAATGGTCTGGAGCGACTCAAGATACTCTTTATAACTTAAGTTTCCAAGATACTTCTTAACGAGTAAGTAGGAGTTTTCTTTGTCTTGCATAAGCTCCTCTACCGAACGGTCAATGATGCTTTTTAGTGTTTTGAGATTTTCAAATTGCTTCTTGAAGATACTCTTTGATGTACAAAGAGAATCAATTACAATGATAGAGTTTATATCTTTTGTTGAAGCAATGACATGAAACCCTTTTTTTTCAAGAGAGATATTGTAAGGTACGTAAGTAACAATGACTATGGCCTGCTTGTCATTTGGTTCAATATCCTCTATCTGTGCCTGATCTCTATTTATCATATGTAGTTTGTTCAGTGGAATATTGTAGAGTTTTAGGAAGTCTTTGAGTATTTCTGCATTGATAGAATCAATTTCAAGATAAGCCGTAATACTTTTTGCATTTTGCAGCTCATCAATAGTTTTGTTTGAGAGGACCATATCTCCACCATTGGAGCGATCAAGTAAAATAAAAGGTACAAGATCAAAATCTTTTTTAAGAGCATAGTATTCATGCTGCGTTGTTGTCAGCATGTCTGCTTTTCCAACACTGTAAAGCTCTGCTGCTTCGGCAAGAGATACATTTACTAAGAGCTTAATGCCATTTTTTTTCAAATAACCTTTTTCTTTGGCATAAAAAAGAGGTGAATATCCTATCCAAGAATTTGTAGCTATTGTAAGAGGTTTGTTCTTCTTGAGGTCACTGCTACATGATGTAAAAAAAGATAAGAAAAGGGATAGAAAAATAATTAAAAATCGCATAATAAAAATTCTCCTATCCTATAGATTTGAATCATTTTATCAGAGATATCTTTAAATTCAATTAAACGCAGAAGTCCAACTAGTGAAGGAATGGTGAGTTATGGAATATAGAAGAAAAAAAGCTATTGACAAGTAGTAAATAACAAAATATAATTGAAAACAAAAAGGATATGGCATGACAAAAGGAGAGAGAAAGCGAAGGTTCTTTGGAATAGTTTTCTTTTTTATGATATCAGGTATATTGGTAACTACCTATAACGGAATCGTGACAAAAGATGAGATGATAAATAATGCCTATGCACAGATAGAGACAAATATGCAAAGAGAGCTGGATCTTCTTCCCAACCTTATAAAGATTGTGCAGCATTACGCACAGTATGAAGAGCGTGTTTTAAAAGAGGTGACGGCACTGCGAACAGATGCAAGCAAACATCTCACAGCGCAAACACCTAAAGGACAAAAAGAGATAAAAGAGCTCTCAAAAATAAACAAAGCATTAAAAGACTCAACAATGCAGCTGTTTATGGTTGCTGAGAACTATCCGCAACTACAGGCTTCAGAGAACTTTTTAGAGTTGCAGTCTCAGATTGAGGGGGCGCAAAATCGCATAAATGTTGCACGTATGCGATACAATGATGCTGTGCGTGATTTTAATGCCTACATTCGTACTTTTCCTGCGAATATGATGGCAAAGATGGCAGGATATACTCAAAGAGAGTATTTTCATGCTCAAGAGAAAGCACATCAATCTTTTAAAGTAGAGTTGTAATGCCAAAGCTCTTTTTTGCGCTGTTTCTTAGCCTTGTTACTCTTTTTGTTGTTGCTTGTGAAGAGAAAGCTAAAAGCTCTTTTATAGAAGATAATGCACATCTTTTTGATAATACTCCTGTTGTAATGAAAATGTATAAAGAGTATAACGAGGAACTTCTAAAAGATTTTGATATTGACTTTCGTGTTGCTACAACAACAAAAGAGGAAGATATTAACCTTTTTGCAAACAAAAAGTTTCAAAAGCTAAAAGATACAAGCCGTTCTCAAAGTGGAAAAGATCTTCTGATTGTTATCAATCCAAAAACAGATGCAGTACGACTTGAGGTCTCAAAAGCGCTTGAAAGTGTCTATACCGATGCTTTTGTCTCTTATATAGAGCGAAAAGGGATGGTTCCCTATTTGCGTGAGCAAAAGTTTGCAGATGCACTTTATATGATAACCGAACTTGTGCGAGACAGAGCTCTTGAAGCACGTACGGGCAAAGAGTTTATGCCTGCAATGAAGAGTGACTCTATAGGTGCTGGTGCAAAGAGCAAAGCAAACATAGCAAAAAAAGATACTCACGCAAAAGAGGGTAAAAACGTCATATCTATAGCGTCAGATATGCCAAAAGATGTTTTACAAAAATACATAAAAAGCTTGCGTGAGCACAATAAAAATCCAAACTTAGATATTTACACTAAAGAGACGCAAGAGTTTTTTCGTAAGTGGGTTGTGACAGATATTAACCAAAAACATGAGATCCATAATCTGCGTCCATGCCTTGCAAAACAAAAAACACTCCTTGACAGCAGTGATACACATGCAGTCTTGGCGGTTTTACCTTATGATGAAAATCGTAAGTGTTCGCCTTATTTTTTTAAAAAAGAGGATGGTGCATGGAAGCTGGACATCGCAACGATGGCACAGAGCTTACGGTTTAGCAAAGATATGCAGTGGCACTTTGATATACAAAAGCGTTTGGACAAAGAGGGAAAATATTATGCATATGCTTTTGATGGTTATGGTTTTGATAAGCATGGCTACCCGTTTTTCAAAGATTTGCATAAGAGTAAGTGGAGTGGGTATCGCTGGGGATATACCTGCGCAGAGTGGTATGATCCAAGAGATGCTGATAAGATAGCGAGTGAGCCTAAAAAGTACATCCGTTGTTGGATATCCAACTACGCATATGGTATGCCTGCAAATGTACGACTTGGACTCGATGTGCAAGACTATGTTATAGCAGTCGGTGAGGGTAGTGAACGTAAAGAGAATGTAAGCTATGTAGAGTTTATGCAGTATATGAAAGATGCACCTTCAGGCTCACTGGTTCATGTTGAAGTGATGCGAAATGGTAAAAAAGTCGTGCGTGAGGGAATCGCTCCTTAGAGTAATGTTAGTTAAAGCATGCTAGAATAATTCAAAACGAAAAAATAAGGAGTCGCAAATGAGTAAAAAAGTTTTAGTACCATTGGCAAAAGGTTTTGAGGAGATAGAAGCGGTTAGTATCATTGATGTATTGCGCAGAGCTGAAGTTGAAGTTGTTGTGGCGGCTTTGAATGATGAGATGTTGGTTCAAGGGGCAAACGGTATTACTATCAAGGCAGATGCAAAAGTAGCTGACTTTAGTGCTGATGAGCTTGATATGGTCGTGCTTCCCGGTGGATGGGATGGGACGCATGCTCTTGCAGATGATGCAAATGTTCAAAATCTTCTGCGTGAGATGGATGCAAAAGGCAAAAACATCGGTGCTATCTGTGCTGCTCCGTTTGCACTCAACAAAGCAGGTGTACTTAAAGAGAACTATACATGCTACCCATCAGTAGAAGAGCAGATAAGAGAAGATGGGTATCAGGGTGATAGTTCTATGGTTGTAGCAGATGCCAATGTAATGACCTCTCGCGGTCCTGCGACAGCTCTTTGTTTTGCGCTTGAGATTGTTAAAAAGTTAGAGGGTGAAGAGAAGTATAAGGCGTTGCGTGAGGGACTTTTAGCAACATACTGCTATTAAAAAGTCTTTTGTTCCAAGGAAGCAGCGATCCAATGCTGCTTCTTAATGGAGGAATTTTAAGCCTCTTTTTGAGAATGGAGTGCTTCAAGTTCTTCAAGCCGCTCCATCTTTGCATAATGTTTGAGATTTAACTGTACAAACTTCACACTTAAAATAATCACTACAGGCCAGCTTGCATACCAGAGTGCTTCTGTTAGATATTCCATATTTTCTCCTTAGTAGTGGTGCGGATCAGATTTGATCTCTTCGATTGTCACTTTTGTCTTATCCATAGAACGCCATACTGCAACAATATAGCCAAGAACAACTGGAACAAGTAGTGATACTACGCTCATAACAGAGAGTGTATAGTAGCTTCCTGAGCTGTTCTCAATGGTAAGTGAACTTTGCATATCTGCCAAAGATGGATAGTAAACTGAGTTATCAACACCCAAGATAAGCATAACAATAATAACTGTTAAAACCGTTCCAAGAGCTGTAAAGAAGATTGCTTTGCGAGACTCTTTAAAAAGGGCGATATATACACCATAAAGAAGTGTTACAACACCTGCTAAAAGTACAACTAAAAGCAGAGGCAGATCTAAGAAGATATGTAAAAACTTCATAGACTCGATGCTTATCTCTTTTGTTTTTGGATCATATACATAGCCATCTTGCAGTAAAATAGTAGCTACAACATATAAGAAAAGAACCAAGAAGATAACAAAGTTCTTCTTGAGAACATCTTTGATACGAGCAGTAACCTCTGGTGCATCAAGTGCATTTAAAAAATAAAGTGCTCCTTGCATACGTGCAAGAAAAACAAGCATCAAACCAAAAGCAAGGTTAAACGGATTTAGCAATGCTTCAAGACCATAGCTAGGTTTTGTCCACATAGAGAGGTTCATCTCATTTACTGTAAAGTTACCACCGCTAAAGAGCGTGCCGAGTGCCACACCGATAAGAAAAATTCCTAGACTACCGTTGATGTAGAGAAGTATCTCATAAAAACGCTCACCATAAAGGTTGTCTGGTTTTTTTCTGTACTCATATGCAACAGCTTGGATGATAAAACAAAATAGAATCGCCATCCAAACAAAGTATGCTCCACCAAAACTTACCGCATAAAAGAGTGGAAATGCCGCAAAAAGAGCCCCACCAAACATAACGAGTGCAGTAAATGTAAGCTCCCACTTACGACCAAGTGTGTTTACCAAAAGGTCACGCTCATCTTCTGTCTTTGCCAGAGTATAAAGCAGTGTCTGACCGCCCTGTACAAAAGTCATAAAGACAAAAAGAGCACCGATAACACTTACCAGCAGCCACCAGTAAACTTGTAAATCATATAATGTAATATCCATCTTAGTGTCCCTCCGGTCCGATTTTAATCTGTTTGAGCATGATTTTAACTTCAGCTATAAGCAGACCTGTAAAGAGGATCGCAAAGAGCCAGAATGTAATCATTACACTCGTTCTTGCAACATTTGATGCTGCCATACCAACTGGGAGCAGGTCTTGAATAGCCCACGGTTGACGACCGACTTCAGCTACGATCCAACCGGCTTCCTGTGCTACATAGCCCATAGGAATAGTAAAGAGTGCAACATAGAGTAGCCATTTTTTGTTGTGCATCTCATTTGTCATAGAGTAATAAAGTGAGATGATAAAAAGAACCAAGAACCAAGTTCCAAGACCTACCATAGTATGGAAACTGTAAAATGACAGTGATACATCAGGTACTGCATCTTTAGGGTCGTTTAGATATCCGTATCCCATATATTTTTGATTTGCTTCAAAAACCTCAAGTGCTTTTTGCGCTCTTGGCATATCATGGTTTTTCTTTGCAGTTTTATACTCACTAAGAGCTGCAATTGCAAGTTTTCCCTGCTTCATCTTCTCTTCTACGGAGATGATGTTATGTTTTTTGTTTCCATAGACAATATCATTGATACCTGGTACAAAGGCATTTAAATCATGATAGCCTAAGAATGAAAGGGCTCCGGGAATTTTAAAGCTAAATAAAAACTCCTCTGCATCATCACCTATCTCTTTTGCTTCATTGAGTACACCAAAAGCTACAATTCCTGCACGCTTTTCTCCCTCATAAAGACCTTCCATAGCAGCAAGCTTCATTGGCTGGTTGAGCGCTACCTGGTGTGCTGACTCATCACCTGTTGTAAGAAGAAAAATAGATGTAATAAGTCCAAAACTCGATGCTACAATGATGCTTCTTCTTGCAAACTGTGTATCACGTTTTTTAAGAAGATACCATGCACTGATCCCGATAACAAAAAGTGAAGCAAGAACATAACCACTGCTGATAGTATGTAAAAACTTACTTACGGCATTTGGGTTTAAAAAGACTTCCCAAAAATTCTCCATCTCATTTCTTGCTGTATCTGGATTGAAGTGCATACCTACTGGGTGTTGCATCCATCCGTTTGCTACAAGAATCCAAAGTGCTGAGAGGTTTGAACCAATCGCTACAAGCCAGGTTGAGAGCAGGTGCATCTTTTTGCTTACCTTGTTCCATCCAAAGAACATCACTGCAAAGAAGGTTGACTCCATAAAGAAAGCCATAAGCCCTTCAATAGCAAGTGGTGCTCCAAAGATATCTCCTACAATCCATGAGTAGTTTGACCAGTTCGTTCCAAACTCAAACTCCATTATAATTCCGGTAGCCAGACCGATCGCAAAGTTAATAGCAAGCAGACCCATCCAGTATTTTGTTGTTGTCTTCCACTTAGGATCACCTGTCTTTACATAGATAGTCTCCATAATAGCAACAATAAATGTAAGACCGAGTGTCAGTGGTACAAAAAGCCAGTGATACAGAGCTGTCAAAGCAAACTGCGCACGTGACCAATCAACTAATAGTTCGCTGTGTTCCATTCTTGTTTGTCCTTTGTAAGATGTTGTAAAACATACTCACTGCGAGCTTCATCACTCTCGAAGTTAT